>NZ_JBOHDN010000104.1:0-65513 GCF_050699375.1 Nocardioides sp.
CGTCATGACGAGCCGACTCGGCGCTGGTTTTGGTCAGGATGAGCCGACTCGGCGGAGGCTCAGTCGACGTCGACCCAGTCGAGGGTGCGCTCGACGGCCTTGCGCCAGCCGGCGTAGCCGGTCTCGCGCTGCTCCTCGCTCCACGCCGGCGACCAGCGCTTCGACTCGTTCCAGTTCTGCCGGAGCTCGTCGGTGTTCTTCCAGAAACCGACCGCCAGACCGGCCGCATAGGCGGCACCGAGGGCGGTGGTCTCGGCTACCACCGGTCGGCTGACCTCGACGCCCAGGACGTCGGCCTGGATCTGCATGCACAGCTCGTTGACGGTGACGCCGCCGTCAACCTTGAGGACCTCGAGGCGTACGCCGGAGTCCTTCTCCATCGCGTCGGCGACGTCGCGGCTCTGGTAGCAGATCGACTCCAGGGTCGCGCGGGCGATGTGGCCGCTGGTGTTGAACCGGGACAGGCCGACGATCACGCCGCGGGCGTCCGAGCGCCAGTAGGGGGCGAAGAGACCGGAGAAGGCCGGGACGAAGTAGACCCCACCGTTGTCCTCGACCTCCTTGGCCAGGGTCTCGGACTGGGCGGCGTTGCTGATCACCCGGAGCTGGTCGCGCAGCCACTGCACCGCGGAACCGGTGACGGCGATCGAGCCCTCCAGGGCGTACGTCGGGGGCTCGTCGCCGAACTGGTAGCAGACGGTGGTGAGGAGGCCGTTCTTGGAGCGTACGAGCTCCTGGCCGGTGTTGAGGAGGAGGAAGTTGCCGGTGCCGTAGGTGTTCTTGGCCTCGCCGGCCTCCAGGCAGACCTGGCCGACCATGGCGGCCTGCTGGTCGCCGAGGATGCCGGTGATCGGGACCTCGCCACCGATCGGGCCGTTCTTGAGCGTCGTGCCGTAGGCCTTGGGCTCGGAGGACGGCCGGATCTCGGGGAGCATCTGGCGCGGGATGTCGAAGAAGCCGAGCAGCTCGTCGTCCCAGTCGAGGGTCTCGAGGTTCATCAGCATGGTGCGGCTGGCGTTGGTGACGTCGGTGATGTGCACGCCGCCGTTGGGGCCGCCGGTCAGATTCCACACGACCCAGCTGTCGGTGGTGCCGAAGATGGCGTCTCCTGCCTCCGCCGCCTCGCGGACGCCGTCGACGTTCTCCAGGATCCATTGGATCTTTCCGCCGGCGAAGTAGGTGGCGGGCGGGAGACCGGCCTTCTGCCGGATGATGTCGCCTCGTCCGTCCTTGTCCAGGGCGGAGGCGATCCGGTCGGTGCGGGTGTCCTGCCAGACGATCGCGTTGTAGTAGGGGCGTCCGGTCTTCTTGTTCCACACGACCGTGGTCTCGCGCTGGTTGGTGATGCCGAGCGCGGCGATGTCCTTCTCGGTCAGGCCCTTGCGGCCGAGCGCGGTCTGGATCACCGCGCTGGTGCGCTCCCAGATCTCTACCGGGTTGTGCTCGACCCAGCCCGCCTTCGGCATGATCTGCTCGTGCTCGAGCTGGTGGCGGGCCACCTCGTTGCCGCCGTGGTCGAAGATCATGCAGCGGGTGCTGGTGGTGCCTTGGTCGACGGCTGCTACGTAGTCGGGCATGTCGTCGGTCCTCTCTGTGTCTCTTCGTGTCTCTTCGTGTCTCTGGGTCTGTGGGGGTTCCGGTCGGTCTTCTCGGTCAGGCGGTCCTGCGCTCGGGCTCCAGGCTCTCCTCGTCGGCTTCCTGCGGGAGGGTGCCGACCTCCTCAGCCTCCTCCTCCGCGGGCAGGAAACGCGAGATCAACACCTTGTACGCTCCGGCGCCGATGAGCCCGCCGACCAGCGGGCCGAGGATCGGGATCCAGAAGTAGAGGTCTCCGGCGGCGGTCACCCACGCTCCGTCGTAGCCGGTGACGAAGGAGGCCAGGCGCGGTCCGAAGTCACGGGCGGGGTTGATGGCGTAGCCGGCGTTGGTGCCCCAGGCCATGCCGATGCCGACGATGACGAAGGCGATCGCGACCGGGGAGAACCAGGCGAGCGGGGCGGAGTTCTTCGCGTCGGTGATCGCCATGATCAGGAACAGCAGGATCGCG
Source organism: Nocardioides sp. (assembly GCF_050699375.1). Lineage (GTDB taxonomy): Bacteria > Actinomycetota > Actinomycetes > Propionibacteriales > Nocardioidaceae > Nocardioides. Next base: position 2,048 of record NZ_JBOHDN010000104.1, read on the forward strand.
GTGCCGATCACCTGGTCGGCGAAGGCGGTGGTGAGGCTGATGCCGAGCCCGGCGTCGCCGTTGCCCGGGAGCGTCGAGAAGATGCCCTGGGTGGCGTGCGTGTGGCCGGGGTCGACGCTGGTGATCGCGTCGCCGTAGGCGAAGCGGACGATGAGGGCCGCGACGAAGGCTCCGAGGATCTGGGCGACGCTGTAGGGCAGCACCTTGCGCCACTCGAAGTCGCTGAACACCGCCATCGCGAGGCTGACGGCCGGGTTGAGGTGGGCGCCGCTGATCCTCCCGGCGGTGTAGATGCCGAGCATCACCCCGATCCCCCAGCCCCAGGCGATCGAGTCGTGGTCTCCGAGGCCGCCGTCGCCGGTCACGACCTGCGCGACCACTCCGACTCCGAACAGGATCAGGATCGCCGTCCCGGCGAACTCCGCACTGAGCTCTCCGATGAGCGTTCGACGTTTCAACATGCGCTGCTCCTGCCGTGTGGGGTCTGGCGGACCTCAGCACCGTAGGGACGGGTGATGTGCGTCACAACGGGCGCCGTTCAGCATGGCGGAACGGCCGCTTCCCGGGATTGATCGAAAGTGACGTACGCCTATGGCGGGCCCCCTACGCTTTTACCGATGTCTCGGACCGTGCAATCCGTCGAGCGGGCTGCCGCGCTGCTGCGCGTGCTCTCCGCCGAGAGCGAGCCGATGGCGCTCGGGCGGCTCGCGAGTGCGGTGGGACTGGCCAAGCCGACGGCACACGGGTTGCTGCGTACGTTGGTGGTGGCCGGTTTCGTGGACCACGACCCGGTCACCGGCCGCTATCTGGTGGGACGGAGCCTGCTTCATCTCGGCTCCGTCACCCTCGACCTCAACGAGCTGCGGTCGGTGACGCTCAACTGGGTGGACACGCTGGCGGCGCGTACGGGCGAGGAGGCTCGGATCGCCGCCTACCGCGAGGGGAGCGCGGTGATCGCGCATCACGTCCTCGGCTCGGGACCCGGTGCCCAGCTGGCCGGCACCGGGACCTCGCTGCCACTGCACGCCACGGCACTCGGGAAGGTGCTGGTCGCGTTCGACCCCGGCGCCGCCCGCAGCGTCGTCGGGCGGCAGCTGGACCGACTGACGTTCCGGACCATCACCGACCGCTCGCAGCTGCTGCGGGCGCTCGCGGACGCCCGGGACACCGGGTGGGCCGCCGCCGTGGAGGAGGTGCTCCCGGATCTGGCCGGGATCGCGGCGCCGGTGCGTGACCGGGGCGGGTACGTCGTCGCGTCCGTGGGGATCGCCGGGCCGGTGCGACGGCTGTGCGACCCCCGGGGCAACCCCCGTGCCGATCTGGTCGAGCAGGTGACAGGTGTCGCCCGGTCGATCTCACGGGCGCTCGGTCATGGCCGGGCCGCGGTCGCATGAGAGGGCGTCAGGCGGCATGAGCGGGCGTCAGTACGTCGCGGCGCTGGACCAGGGCACGACGTCGACGCGGTGCATGCTCTTCGACCGCGAGGGCCGGATGGTCTCGCTGGCCCAGCGCGAGCACCATCAGCACTATCCACGGGCAGGCTGGGTCGAGCACGACCCCCTCGAGATCTGGGACATCGTGTGCCGGCTCGTGCCGGAGGCGCTCGCGGACGCCGGTGCGTCGCCCGATCAGGTGGTCGGGCTCGGGATCACCAACCAGCGCGAGACGACCGTGGTCTGGGACCGGCACACCGGCCGGCCGGTGCACAACGCGATCGTGTGGCAGGACACCCGCTCGTCCTCCGTGCTCGCCGATATCGCCGCGGAGATGCCCGAGACGGAGATCCAGGATCGGTGCGGGCTGCCGCTGGTGACGTACTTCTCCGGGCCGAAGGTGCGCTGGCTGCTCGAGCAGGACCCGTCGCTGCGGGCACGGGCGGAGCGCGGGGACCTGCTGTTCGGCACGGTCGACTCCTGGTTGGTCTGGAACCTCACCGGCGGGGTCTCAGGCGGGCTGCACGTCACCGACGTGACCAACGCCAGCCGCACGATGCTGATGGATCTCACCACGCTCGACTGGGATCCAGAGCTGTTGGAGGCGATGCGGGTGCCGCGGGCGATGCTGCCGGAGATCCGGGCGACGGTCGGGTCGTTCGGGACGACCGTCGCTCCCATCGCCGGGATCCCGTTGACGGCGGTGATCGGCGACCAACAGGCGTCGTTGTTCGGGCAGGCGGGGTTCGACCGCGGCGACGCGAAGTGCACCTTCGGAACCGGCGGATTCCTGCTCCTCAACACCGGTTCCACGCCCGTGCGGTCACAGCACGGGTTGATCACGACGGTCGCGCACAAGATGCAGGACGAGCCCGCGGCGTACGCCCTGGAGGGGTCGATCGCCGTCGCCGGTGCACTCGTGCAGTGGTTCCGCGACAGCCTCGGGCTGATCCGGTCGGCCGCGGAGATCGAGACCCAGGCGCTCACGGTCGCCGACAACGGTGGTTGCTATGTCGTCCCGGCGTTCACCGGTCTGTACGCACCGCACTGGGAGCCCGAGGCCCGTGGCGTGATCGTCGGGCTGACGTCGTACGTCACCAAGGCGCACCTGTGTCGCGCCGTCCTCGAGGCGACCGCGTGGCAGACCCGGGAGGTCATCGACGCGATGAACGCCGATGCCGACGTGCCGTTGCGACAGCTCGCGGTCGACGGTGGCATGACCGCTGACAACCTGCTCATGCAGACCATCGCCGACTTCCTCGACATCCCCGTCGTACGCCCGATGGTGGCCGAGACCGTCTCCCGCGGAGCCGCCTATGCGGCCGGGCTCGGGGCCGGCTACTGGCCGGACCGTCAGGTCCTGCGGCGGCACTGGCGGCGCGCCGCCGAGTGGCGGCCCGCCATGTCGGCAGCGGTGCGCGACGCCGAGCTCACCCGTTGGAGACGGGCTGTAGAGCTGGCCGTCGCGTGGGGCGAACCGGCATCGTGAACAAGCGGACGGTTCCGTACGCAGCGGCGACCCAACCTGCCAACAACCCGATCGCGGCGATCCCGGACCCGACCTCGAAGACCCCCAGGCCCGTCGCGGCGGCGAGGGCGCTGTTGCCCGTGGCAACGGTCCCGATCGGGAACGTGAACGACCACCAGGTCGGTGCCACCGGCATCCCGGCACGGACCTGACGCACCGTCAGCGCGAGCGCCAGGACGGTCCACAGCACCGTGAAGCCCCACACCGGCACGCCGTAGCACACCGCGAGCATGCTGAGCGCGTGCCCGTAGACGGGCACCACGGATGGGGCGATCTCGCCGAGGTGTTGGACCGCTGTGGTCGACTGCCCCAGGAAGCCCAGCACGATCCACACGGTGGGCAATGCCGCCGGGGCGAGGGCACCGTGGCGTACGAGCCGCTGCCAGAGCTGGTTGAGCACGAGAAGTCCGGCGATGACGGTCAGACCGAAGAAGGCGTAGCAGACGATCAGCAGGGTCTCGCGGGCCTGGCCGGCAGGCAGGTGAGGCACGAGCCCAGCACCGGTCGTGGCCGAGACCATCGGGGGCACGACCGGCATCAACCAGCCGCCGGTGGCGCTGTCGTCGGCGACCTCGTGACAGGTGATCGCCCGGTACGGCACGGCGATCGCGGTCCAGAGGCCGAGAAGCGTGCCCACGGTCCACAGCACCGCACCCAGCCCGATCGCCGCCGTGGCACCGAGGACCTCGTGGCCGACCCCGACCGTGCCGGCGCCGACGGTCATGAGCGCCATGGCCGGGGCTCCGTAGAAGTGGGACATCACCGGGTCGTCGTACTGGCGACGCAGCAGCGAGCGCTCCTGCCAGATGCTGAGCAGCATCACCGTCGCCGTGGCCACCAGGAGAAGGCCTGCTGCCAGCCAGAACGCCAACGCGAGCGGCATCGCTCCCGGGATATCGAAGGGAAGTCCGGGCAGGACGACGGCGACGATGCCGGTGCCCATCGTGGCGGCGTACCAGTTCGGACCATAGGGGAGCCTCATACCTCCATGCTCGCCACCACTGGCAGACGCCGGTAGCACCCACGTGACTGTGGGTTCACAGGGATACCCTGTGACCATGCTGCCCGACATTCCGTCACTCCGCCTGCTCGTCGACGTCGCCCGGCTGGGCAGCATCGGAGCCGCGGGGCGCGCCGCGGGGATGTCGCAGCAGTCGGCCTCGGAACGGCTGCGGGCGATGGAGACCCAGGTCGGCCTTGTGCTCGTACAGCGGGCTCACCGCGGATCGACGCTGACCCAGGCAGGGACACTGCTGGTCGAGTGGAGCGGTGACCTGCTCGAACGCGCCGACGAGATCGAGAACGCCCTGCAGACGCTTCGCCGCGGCCGCTCCGACGAGCTGCACGTACAGGCCTCGATGACGACCGCGGAGTACCTGCTGCCGCGCTGGCTCGTCCGCCTGCGGCAGCAGCGGCGGGTTGCGGTGAGTCTCCGCGCCGCCAACTCCGAAGAGGTCGTCGGCGCGGTACGCCACGGGGAGGCGGACCTGGGCTTCGTCGAGGGCCCGGTCGACACCGCCGGGCTCTCGACGGCGCGGGTCGGGGTCGACGAGCTCGTGCTGGTCGCGGCCCCCGATGACCGCTGGGCCCGCCGCCGCGCGGGGATCGGCCCGCGCGAGCTCGCGACCCGTCCGCTGACATCTCGCGAGCAGGGGTCCGGCACCCGGGCGGTCGTGGAGTCCGCGCTGGCAGCCGTGGGCGAGCGCCTGGCCGATCCCGAGGTGGAGTTCGCGACGAACACCGCGATCCTGGCCGCCGTACGTGCCGGCGGGTCCCCTGCGTTCGTGTCGAGCCGGGCGACCCAGGCCGACGTCGACCTGGGCACCCTCGTCATCGTTCCGGTGGCTGATCTGGACCTGTCGCGAGAGTTCCGGGCGGTCTGGGTCGGCGGGGCGCGGCCCCCCGCCGGACCCGTGCGCGACCTCCTCGGGATCGCCGGCGTCTGAGCCCGGCCGGGGGCCGCGGGCCGTTCAGGCGCTTGTCTGCGGGGGTTCCTCGACTGCGCTGCCATCCCGGTGCGAGGCGAGCTCCTCGACGAGGATCGGCACCCCGACGTTGCACGAGTGGATGCCGACCACGGTGGCGAGCTTGAGCACCTCGAGGATCTCCTCGCCGGTGACCCCCAGCTCCAGCGCGGCCCGGATATGGCGACGTACGCCGGGGGCGTACATGTGCGTGCAGGCGGCGTCGACCGCGATGCAGAGCAGTTCGACGACCTTCGGGGAGAGAACACCGTTACGCCAGGACTGGGTGGCCAGTCCCAGGTACTTCTCGGTCCACTCGGGGTCGAGCTCGGCGAGCCCGTCCCACAGGCCGTTCCACTGCCCGGCGGCGCGCATCGCCGAGACCACGCCGTCCGGCGACGGCACGTCCTCGGATCGGTCGTCGGGGCCGGTCACGACCGAATCAGCTCACTTCGGTCCCTCGGCGCGGACCGATGGAGCAGGTCCGCGACGAGGTCGTCCACCCCGGGCCACGCACCGTAACCCGAGGCAGGGTTGAGGTGGCCGACCTCGCCCAGGTCCACGAGGCGCGAACCCCAGGTCTCAGCCATGCCGGCGACCCTCCTGAAGCGGGCCAGCGGGTCGTTCCGGCTCGCCGCGACGGTTGTCGGGAAGGGCAGCCGGCGCCGCGGTACCGGGGCCCAGCCGTTGGCGTGGAGCTCGGCCTGCGCGGGATAGCCGTCGGGCAGCGGCACCTCGAAGTCGGGTGGCGCCGCCAGCAGCGCGGCGCGGACGGGCCGCGTACCCGTCTGCGCCCAGTGCACCGTGATCAGGCAACCGGCGCTGTGCGCCACGAGGACGACCGGGCCGTCGATCGCGTGGAGCACCTCGTCGAGGGCGGCCACACGCGCTGCGAGGCTGAGCACGTCGTGCTCGAGGGGTGGCACGATCCGCGCCGTGTCGAGCCGGTCTGCGTACAGCGTCTGCCAGTGTTCGGCGACGTGATCGCGGAGCCCGGGGACGATCACGATCGTCGGGGAGTCGGCGGAGGTCATGAGTTTCTCCTTACGGGTGGGGCGGTCAGGAAGCGGTCGCCGCGGTCACTGTCTGCAGCCGTCGTACGCCGGCAGGGTGCAGGCGGCGGCCGAGCAGGAGCACCGCCATGGCAGGCAGGTACATGACTGGAGCGAACTGCAGGGCGGTCAGCAGGCCGACCTGGTCCGCCAGGACCCCCACCACGAACGGACCGAGGGCCAGACCGAGCAGGTTGTTGGAGAGGGTCAGGGTGCCCATCGCGGTGGCGCGCACGGAGGCGTGGGTGAGACTCGCGACCATGGCGGCGGTCGGACCGGAGGAGCCGGCCGCGAAGAACGCGCCCAGCCCGATGAGGACTGACGCCCAGGTCCCGTTGTCCAGGTGGAAGCCGACCGGGAGACAGACCAGCGAGATGGTGCAGAAGGCGACCGCGGCGAGCCACTTGCGAGTGACGTCGCCGCGTCCCACCCGATCGGTGATCATCCCGCAGACGACCATGCCGCTGCCGATCAGCAGGACGAAGCCTGCGGCGGCCATCGCGGCCCGATCGGTGGCCATACCGTGGTAACGGTTGAAGAAGCTGGGCATCCAGGCAAGCATCACCGCGGCGGTGAACATCTGCAGGCCACCACCGACGTAGGCGCACAACACCGCGGGATTGGTGTAGAGGCTCGACAGCGGTGCCCGCAGCCGGCGTGAGGACATCCCAGGCTCGGTCTCCTCGATGTCCTTCTCGGCCCTGTGTGCGGCCAGCCTCCGCTCGCTCACCACGAGCCGGAAGACCGCGACCAGGAGCAGACCGAAGACGCCCATGGCCAGGAAGGACCAGCGCCAGCCGAGCTGGGTGGCGATGACGCCGCCCAGAACGACCCCGACGACGGACCCGAACGAGCCGCCGGCCATGAAGGCGCCGCTCAGCGTCGCATGCAGCCGCGGCGCGAAGACACTGAGCACCAGCGCGATGCCGACGCTCCCGTACGCGGCCTCACCCACGCCGACGAGGAACCGCGCAGCGAGCATCTGCTCGTAGTTGGCGGCCAGCGCGCAGAGCAGCGTGGCGATGCTCCACAGCACGGCCATGAGCACGAGGCTCCGGACCCGTCCCCAGCGGTCCGCCACGATGGACAGCGGCAGCGTGAGCAGCCCGACCATCAGCGCGACGACACTGCTCAGCGACGCCAGGTGGGAGTCGGAGAGAGCCCACTCGGTCTTGAGCACGGGGAACACGGCGCTGAGGACCTGGCGGGACATGTAGTCCGAGAGCAGCAGCCCGAAGGCGAGGGCGAACACGATCCAGGGGTAGGCGCTTCGCCGGGACGGGCCCGGCACCTGGACCGACGCGGTCACAACAGCATTATGCGTCGTCATGACATGTCCCTAGGCGTGGTGGGTGAAGCCGACCTGGCCGGGAAGGCGGTTCGGTGCGTAGCCGAGCTTCGCCAGAGTCTCATCAGCGTCGGCGTACGTCTGGCCGATCCGGTAGAGGTCGTGGGCGTCCTTGGCGTCGGCCACCTCTCGCCCGAGCTCGGCGGCGATCCGGACCAGCTGCTTGATCTGCTGGACCGAGGTGTACTTCTCCCCCTTGCGGCCCCAGATCGTGTCCTCGTTGCCGCATCGGGTGTGCAGGCCCATCGCGATGGCCATCGCGTTGACCGGGAGGACGCTGCGCATCAGGGTCTCCAGGGTCAGGCAGGCGCCGTCGGGGACCCGCTGGATGAAGTTCATGATGTTGTACGGGTTGGGGCCGTCGAAGCCGCCGCCGATGCCGACCCAGGTCAGGTTGAGCGGGCCGGTGTAGACGCCGCGGCGGATCAGCCGCTCGACGGTCTCCAGCTGGGGGATGCTGGAGAGCTGGAAGTGCGGCTGGATGCCGTTGGCCTGCAGGCGTCGCAGGTGCTCCTCGACCCAGGCCGGGCCGGCCGGCACGGTCATCTCGCGGTACGCCTCGGCGAGCTCGGGGCGCTCCATCGAGGTGCCGGCGATGTCGTCGGCCGTCATCAGCTCCATGATGTTCATCTGGCTGGTGTTGATCGCGATGGTGACCTGGTCGGGCTTCGGGTCGAGCTCGGCGAGCATGTGCCGGGTGTCGTCGGAGAGCCACTTGGCATCCGCACCCTCGCCCTCCGGCGCGAACGAGATCGAACCACCGATCTGCAGGATCATGTCCGGGACGGCCTCGCGCAGCCCGGCGAGGAGCTCGTTGAACTTGGAGAGTCGCTTGGAGCCCTTGCCGTCGAGCTCGCGGACGTGGATGTGGAGGACGGTGGCACCGGCCTCGAAGCAGTCCACCGCTTGCTGGATGTGCTCCTCCATGGTCAGCGGCAGGTCCTCGCGGAAGTCGTCCGGCTCCCACTCGGGGCCGTACGGGGCGGCGGTGATGACCAGCTTGTCCTGAGCTTCGGGGAACAGGGCGTCGTCGTGAAAGTGCATGATCGTTCTCTCTTTCCGGGGTGGTTTCGTTGTGGCTCGGGGCTTGGGTTTCAGAAGGGGCGGTCGCCGACGATCCCGGCGCGCTCCATCCTTCGAACCGCCGGCCAGTAGTCCTGGACGGCGTAGTGCTGGGTGGAGCGGTTGTCCCAGATCGCGAAGCTGTTCCGGGTCCAGCGCCAGCGCACCTGGTACTCGGGGATGCTCGCCCGGCTCGTGAGGTAGCGGAGCAGCTCACCGGCGCCCGGCGCGTAGTCGATGCCGGTGCGTACGTTCTCGGCGGTGTGGAAGTTGGTCAGGTGAGTGGTGAAGCTGTTGACGAACAGGACCTTCTCGCCGGTCTCCGGATGCGTACGCACCACGGGATGCTCCGCGTCGGGGAACCGATCCTTGAGCGCGAGCCGTTCCTCGAGCGGCATCCGGGCGCCGAAGGTCGCCTCGATGCTGTGTCGCGCCCGGAGACCGGCGATCTTCGCCTTGACCTCGTCGGGCAGCTGCTCGTAGGCGAGCGCCATGTTGACCCACATCGTGTCCCCGCCCGCCTCGGGTCCCTCGACGCATCGCAGGACACTGCCCATCGGCGGGTTCACCCGCCAGGTCGCGTCGCAGTGGTAGGCGTTCTCGAATCGCTCGGGCGGGCTGTCGAGGTCCTTGTAGATCCGGACCAGGCCGGGGTGCTCGGGGTCGGAGCCGACGACCGGGTGATCCTCGAGCTGCCCGAACCGCTCGGCCAGCGCGACGTGCTCGGCGCGGGAGATGTCCTGGTCGCGGAAGAAGACGACCTTGTGGCGCAGCAGCAGCGCCTTCAGCTCCGCGAAGAGCGCCTCGTCACGGGCGACCTCAGCGAGGTCGACTCCCGACAGCTCCGCGCCGATGCTGCAGGTCAGCGGCTCGACCTCGAAGCTCGCCCCCGGCTCGGCAGCCGTCGCGAGACGGTCGGGACCGGCGTACGTGGTTGTGTTCATGGCTGTCTCTCCTGTCTGTGGTCGGTCTGTCTGTGGTCGGTCTGTCTGTGGATCGTTCTGTCTGTGGATCGGTCTGTGGGTAGGGGCGACCGCCGGCGAGGCCGGGTGCCTCGTCGTTGTTCGGCCCGGGCGGATGTCGGGCGGTGGCCTCAGACCTTGAAGACCGAGGAGCCGACGGTGCGGCCGGCCTCCAGGTCACGGTGGGCCTGCGCGCAGTCGGCCAGGTCGTAGCGCTGGTTGATCTCGACGCGGATCCGGCCGGATCCGACGTGGTCGAAGAGCTCGCCGGCCAGCTCGGCGCGCTCGGCCGGGTCGGCGATGTAGTCGGCCAGCGCCGGCCGGGTGACGAACACGGACCCCTTGATGGCCAGGTCCATCGCGTTGATCGGAGGGATCGGGCCCGAGGACGTGCCGAAGCAGACCAGCAGGCCCCGGCGGGCCAGCGAGTCCAGAGAGGTCTCGAAGGTGGTCGCCCCGATGCTGTCGTAGACCACTGGCACACCGGCGCCGTCGGTGAGGCGGCGTACCTCGGCGGCCACATCCTGCTCGCGATAGAGGATGACCTCGGCGCAGCCGTGAGCCCGGGCCACCTCTGCCTTCTCAGGCGTCGAGACCGTGCCGATCACCCGGATCCCCAGCAGGGCGGCCCACTGGCAGAAGATCAGGCCAACCCCACCGGCCGCGGCGTGCAGCAGCACGGTGTCACCGGCCTCGAGCGGGTGGATGCGGCGCAGCAGGTAGGCGGTCGTCAGCCCACGCATGGTCATCGCCGCGGCGGTCTCGAACTCGATGCCGTCGGGAAGCCTGATCAACGAGTCGGTCGGCATCACCCGCTCGGTGCTGTACGCACCCAGCGGGCTGCCGGTGTAGGTCACCCGGTCCCCCGGAGCGAACTCGGCAACCCCCGGGCCCACGGCCTCGACGACCCCCGCGCCCTCGACACCGAGCCCGTTCGGGAGCGGGGCCGGGTAGAGCCCGGTGCGGAAGTAGGTGTCGGCGAAGTTGAGCCCGACCGCGGCGTGGCGGACCCTGACCTCGCCGGGTCCCGGGGCGCCCACCTCGACAGGCATCCAACGCATGACCTCGGGCCCTCCGGGCTTCTCGATCCGTACGGCGTGTGCCACTTCTGACCTCCTCCGACTGACAATGTGACGTACGCAACACTAGGGACCGTGGCCCGTCTTCGCTTATCCTGACGGGACAGATTGCTTGTCATTCAGGGACACCAAAGGGGACACGTGAAGCCACTCGCCCGCTACGCGGCACTCAACGGGTACGGCGACCTCAGCCGGTCGCTCGGTCTCGATCCGGGCGACCTGCTGCGTCGTTGCGGCCTCGACCCGGCGGGCCTCGGAATGCCGGATCGGTGGGTGCCCGCGGTCGCCGTCGCAGCTCTCCTCGAGCGTTCGGCGCGGGAGTCGGGCCACGAGGACTTCGGGCTGCAGCTGGCGGAGCGACGACGGTTCTCCAACCTCGGCCCCGTGAGCCTGGTGGTCCGAGAAGAGCCGGACGTACGCAGCATGCTGCGCATCCTGAGCCGCTACGAACACATGTACAACGAGTCGCTGCGCACCCGCCTCACCGAGTCCGGGGGCACTGCGACGATCCGGGTCGAGCTCGACCTCGGCGAGCCGGCCGAGTCGCGCCAGGCGATCGAGCTGGCCGTCGCCGTGGTGCACCGCCTGCTGCGTGGGTTCCTGGGGGCGGACTGGCGCCCCATCGCGGTCTGCTTCGCCCACCACCCGCCGGCCGACACCACCGCTCACCGACGGGTGTTCGGCACGACGGTCACCTTCGACCACGAGTTCCACGGGCTGGTGTTCTCCGCCGCCGAGCTCGCCGCACCCAACCGGATGGCCGACCCCGGCCTCCACCAGTACGCCTACCACCTCCTGGAGTCGGTCGAGCCGTCCCGATCGGGCACCGTCCCCGACCGGGTGCGCGAGCTGATCGAGGTCCTGCTGCCGACCGGACGCTGCTCGATCGAACAGGTCGCTCGCAGCCTCGGCGTGAACCGTCGAACCATCCATCGCCGGCTCGCGGCGTACGACCTGACGTTCTCCTCGGTCCTTGACGAGACCCGCGCAGCGCTCGCCGAGCGCATGCTCGCCGGTGGGCACTACACGCTGACGGAGATCTCCGAGCTCTTGTCCTTCTCCGCCCCGAGCAACTTCACCCGATGGTTCCGCGGCAGGTACGGCTGCAGCCCGAGTCGATGGCGCGCAGATCAGCTGTAGATGGTCCACAGCCTCGCCACGAGATGGGAGCCTGGCGCATGTGCTCCCTGGTCAGGTCCTCGACGAAAGTGACGGAGGAGTCATGTCAGAGACAACCCCCACCCGGGCTGTGAACATCACCGAGACCTGGGACGAGAACGCACTGACGCACGGCGAGCCCGCGAAGTACGTCTTCTGAGGCTGGGTCAGCTCGAGGCCTTCTCCGAGATGCGCTCCAGCTTGGTCCAGCCGGTGTAGCCGCGCCTCTCGATCAGGCGCATGAGGTCGTGGGCGACGGGGACCTGCTCGACGAACATCGAGTCGAGCAGGGCGACGAGCTCGGGGGGCATGGCCTGGTCGGCGTCGACGTAGGCGGCCCAGTCCGCGGGGGAGAGCGCATCGAGCTGGGCGACGATCTGGTCGGCGATCCCTTCCAGACGGGGGTCGCCGGGCTGCCAGTCGAGCATGGCCTCGAGCTCGCGATAGGTCTCCACGATCGACGGGTCCTCGAGCTGGCCGACCTTGCTGCGGATGAAGGCCTCCATGCTCTGCGGCTGCTGGGCGGCGACGAGGATCCAGGCGTCGCGTTCGCCTTCGATCATCCGCTCCGGGATGCCGAGCTCCCGCATCCGTTCCAGATAGGCGACCGCCTCCGGCGGGAGAGCGAGCCCGTCACCATGGACGAGCCGGGCGATCCGCTCGCGGTGGCCCTGGCGCTCGCGGATCTCGAGGCGGAGGCGCTTGTCGATCTCGGCGACCGCCTTCTTGAAGTCGTCGTCGCCGGCGCCCAGCATCTCCTTGACACGGGAGAGCGGGACGCCGGCGTCGGCGAGGATGCGGATCTTGATCAGGTCCACGACAGCGGCGGCGTCGTAGCGTCGGTAACCCGAGTGGTCACGATCGGGCTCCACCAGCAACCCTTTGGCGTGGTAGTGGCGTACGGCCCGGACGGTGACACCGGCTGAGGTCGCCAACTGGCTGATCGTGAGCATTGCCGAATCCTGGCAACGAACCGCTTGGCTGTCTCCGTTATTGAATTTTGATGACCGAGCTGTGTTGATGCTTCTGGATCTGTCAGGCGAACTTGCGGCGGTAGGCGCCGTTGGCCAGGACGTACGCGACGACCAGCAGGCCGACGCACCAGGCCAGTGCGATCCACAGCTCGTTGCCCAGGTCCTGACCAGCGAAGATCGCCCGGATCGAGTCGACGATCGAGGTGACCGGCTGGTGCTCCGCGAAGGCTCGTACCGGGCCGGGCATGGTGTCGGTCGGTACGAACGCCGAGCTGAGGAAGGGCAGGAAGATCAGCGGGTAGGAGAACGCGCTGGCTCCCTCGACCGTGCCGGCCGTCAGTCCCGGAACCACCGCGAGCCAGGTCAGCGCGAGGGTGAACAGGGCCAGGATGCCGATGACGGCGAGCCAGTCGAGCACGCTCGCGCCGGTGCGGAAGCCCATCAGCAGGGCGACGAGCACCACCACGACCAGCGAGATCATGTTGGCGACGACCGAGGTCAGCACGTGGCCCCACAGCACCGCGGACCGGGCGATCGGCATCGACTGGAACCGGTCGAACATGCCCCCGTTCTTGTCCTGGAACAGGCGGTAGGCGGTGTAGGCGATGCCGGAGGCGATCGTGATCAACAAGATGCCGGGTAGCTGATAGCTGACGTAGCTCTCGTGGGAGCCGGTGTCGATCGCGCCGCCGAAGACGTACACGAACATGAGCATCATGGCGACCGGCGTGATCGCGGTGGTGACGATGGTGTCGGGGCTGCGGCCGATGTGTCGCAGGGAGCGGCCGAGCAGGACGGCGGTGTCGCCGAAGAATCGGGTGGTCATCGTGACTCCTTCACGTTGTTCGAGCTGGCGGACCTGCCGTTGGACTTGCTGGTGATGGCGAGGAAGATCTCCTCGAGGGACGGCTGCTTCTCGACGTACTCCTGCTTCGCGGGCGGGAACATCGCCTTGAGCTCGGCGAGGGTTCCGTTGGCGATGATGCGGCCCTCGTGGAGGATCGCGATCCGGTCGGCGAGCTGCTCGGCCTCCTCGAGGTACTGCGTGGTGAGCAGGACGGTCGTGCCGTTGTCGGCGAGGTCCTTGACCGCCTGCCAGACCTCGATCCGGGCCTCCGGGTCGAGACCGGTGGTCGGCTCGTCGAGGAAGATCACCGGCGGGTTGCCGATCAGGCTCATCGCGATGTCGATCCGGCGGCGCATGCCACCCGAGTACGTCGCGACCTTGCGGTTGCCGGCCTCGGTGAGCGAGAACCGGGCGAGGAGCTCGTCGGCGACCGCGCCCGGGTTCTTCCGGCGGAGCAGCTTGGCGATCAGGATCAGGTTCTCGCGACCGGTCAGGATCTCGTCGACGGCGGCGAACTGACCGGTGAGGCTGATGGAGCTGCGTACGTCCTGGGCCTGGGCCTTGACGTCGAAGCCGTTGACCGTCGCCTGACCGCCGTCTGCCTTGAGCAGCGTGGTCAGGATCTTCACGGCCGTGGTCTTGCCGGCGCCGTTGGAGCCGAGAAGGGCGAAGATGCTCCCCTTCTCGACGCTCAGGTCGACGCCCTGGAGGACGTTCAGGTCACCGTAGGACTTGGTCAGTCCGGCGATCTGGATTGCTGATGTCGGGTTCATGTCGATAAGCGTCGAGGGTTGACCCTGGGTCAAGGTCAAGCGGAAGTTTCGATCTATCTCCGCTGGGCCTGGTCCGACGCGGCAACGATCGATAAATCATCCCTTTGACTTCAAGTACTTGAAGTTCTTAGCGTCTTCGGTGTGACTGCATCAACGACTCGGACATACACGATCCGAGAGGTGGCGACGCTGACCGGGCTCCCGGCCAGCACGCTGCGCTACTACGAGACGATCGGGTTGATCTCGCCGGTCGGCCGCGGCGCCAGCAGCGGACATCGGGTCTATGACGAGACCGACCTGGACCAGCTGACCGGGGTCGCCTGCCTCGCCGCGATCGGCCTCTCGATCGATGACATGAGGACGTACGTCACCAACAGCCGTCTCGGGAGCGACGGTGCGGGCGAGCAGATCGACATGCTCACCGAGCACGCCGCGCGCCTCGCCCGGGAGGCCGAGCATCTCGAGCTGCGACGGACGTACGTCGGTCTCAAGACCGACTACTGGCGTGCCGTCGCGGCCGGCGATCAGGTGCGTGCCGAGGAGATCGGCGACCAGGCGCACAAGCTGGCCGACAAGATCCGCAGCCGCGAGAGCCAGTAACCACCACCCATCTCAGACTCAGGAGAAACACCTATGCGCGTCAACGCGTACGCAGCACCCTCCGCCGGCGAGCCGCTGGCGAAGACCACCATCGAGCGCCGTGAGGTCGGCGCGAACGACGTCCTCATCGCGATCGAGTTCGCCGGCATCTGCCACTCCGACATCCACACCGTCAACGGCGACTGGGGCCCGCAGCCGTACCCGGTCGTGCCCGGCCACGAGATCGTCGGCCGCGTCACCGAGGTCGGCGCGGCCGTCACCGGCCACAAGGTCGGCGACCGCGTCGGTGTCGGCTGCTTCGTGAACTCGTGCCGCGAGTGCGACAACTGCCGCAACGGCGACGAGCAGCACTGTTCGACCCCGGGCGGCGGGGTCGGGACGTACGCCGCGAAGGACCGCGACGGTTCGTTCAGCCAGGGCGGCTACTCGACCCACGTCGTCGTCGACGCGCACTTCGCGCTCAAGGTGCCCGAGGGCATGGACGCGGCGGCCGCGACGCCGCTGCTGTGCGCCGGCATCACAACGTACGCTCCCCTGAAGAAGTGGGGTGCGGGCCCGGGCAAGAAGGTCGCGGTCGTCGGCCTCGGCGGGCTGGGCCACATGGGCGTCCAGATCGCGCACGCGATGGGTGCCGAGGTCACCGTGCTCTCGCAGTCGCTGAAGAAGCAGGAGGACGGGCTGCGACTCGGCGCTGACCACTACTACGCCACCTCCGACCCGGCGACGTTCGAGCAGCTGGCCAGCTCGTTCGACCTGATCGTGAACACCGTCAGCGCGAAGATCGACCTCGACGCCTACCTCGGCATGCTCGCCGTGGACGGCACCATGGTCAACGTCGGGGCGCCCGCGGAGCCGCTCAGCGTCAACGTGTTCTCGCTGATCACCAACCGGCGCAACTTCGCCGGCTCGATGATCGGCGGCATCGCGCTGACCCAGGAGATGCTCGACTTCTGCGCCGAGCACGGCATCGGCTCCGAGATCGAGGTCATCTCCGCGGACCAGATCAACGAGGCGTACGCCCGGGTCCTGGCCTCCGACGTGCGCTACCGATTCGTGATCGACACCGCCACGCTGGCCTGATCTCACGGGGCGGGCGTGCCTCGCCCACCCAGGACCGTTCGGCAGCAGGCGGATAGTCCCTGACGGTTCGGCCCATCTACTCGGGAGTAATGGGCCGAACCGTCAGGGACCAACTCAGTTGCCGGGCGACGAGAACTAACCCGGCCACCCGGTCCGCTGGCTCGACCACTGGGCTCAAAGTCCCGGCTCAACGCGAAGCAGCCCGCCAGACCACCGACGCCTTTACCCTGGAAAAGAGGGAAGGGGCCATGATGGCGCACACCGCTCATTGCGCAAACGCAACGAATCCCCGATGCAAGTGCTCATGCCAGCATTCTCTGCATGGCGCGTCGAGCGGGTACTTCAGCCCGACGCAGGTGGCTCGCGCCCGGGAACCAATCTTGGCCGAGGTCGCTCGTTCCGATAAGTGGCCCACCTCGCTAGCCGCCGATCGCAGCGCTGTCTTGGGTTACTCGGCGGCGCTCCGCCTGGCAAAGTGTGACCTCGATACACAGTCGGCGGCAGCGTCCAAGTTGATTGTGGCCGGACTGGTCAGAGGCGACCTGACCCAGGAACTGGTCGACTCGGCTGTGAACAGTCTGATGGCACACGACGGTGTCGCCGGGAACACGGCGCACGACAGGGCGGCGAAGGAGCTGGAGCTTCACCTCTTGTGCACGCTGTTCTGGATGGCCCATCAGGCGGCTGCCGGACTTCAGGACGCGCTGACCCGGACGTCGGTGAGTTCATCGAGGCGGCCCTTTTCCTGCCAAATCGGCCTCGCACCGTCCACGCTGCAGTTGTCCATGGCGTCAAGGATGCGTTCGCAGAGAACCTTGCATCAGAGGCAACTGCGGTTTTCCTGCAACACATCGGCGCCCCCAACGCTGACGAGCTGCGTCTGCTCGCCGTGATGTTCTGCCCGAACTCTGCCACCCATCGCGAGATCCGAGCATTGGAGACAGAGATCGCTGAGGACTACGCCGCTGCATCTATCGGCCATGCGATTCGGGCGGCGCAGGACAATCTGGACCGCGGGGCCACAGGCAAGGAAGCAGATCAGAGCTAGCGGCGCTCCCGCCGCCATTCCCGAAAATTCTGCTGCCCGACCCTCCAAGCTCGCTTGGAGACCAAAGCACCAGTGCGTACGGCTTTGGCAACTACCCGAATCCGAGCGGCACCGCGACGCTCGGCTGTTCCAACACGAGTGGGCGATTGTGGCACCCGGGTCCGGACTGCCACTATCGCCCACCCACAGGCTGGATCAGGTCAGCATAGTGAGCTCGCTTCTGCCGGCCGGCTAGGTCGGCGGCGTCACCGACGCGATGCCGCGGACCGCGTGCTCGAGGGCATGCCTCGCGACCGGGTCGGCGACCCTCGTGGACTGGAGCAGCAGCGCGGCGGGCAGGGTGACGACGCAGTGGCGTACCGATGCGACGGCCACCCGGTCCGTCCGTCCCCACAGCGCGGAGGCAAGCTCCAGATGGAGCGCGCCGAGCTCCTCACGGAGCCGGACCAGGTGCGTACGTCCCTCGTCATCGAGGTCGGAGGCCAGCAGGTCGTCGGCATTGGCCGCGAGCAGGAGCCGGGCGCCGTCGGCGTCATGACCCGCGTACGCAGCGGGCGCGAGCGCCGCCACGACGAGGGCGGAGATGGGGTCACCCTCCTCCATCGCCTCCTCCACCCGCTCCCGCTGGAAGGCGAGGAAGCGGCCTGCCTCCTGCGCCCAGACCCGCGCCAGCAGACCGTCGCGGGACCCGAACGCGTGATAGACCGCTCCGTTGGACGCACCCGACCTTGCGCTGAGAGCCCTGATCGTGAGCCCGCCCACGCCTCGCTCGATCCAGAGGCTCCGGGCGTGCCCGAGGAGCTCGTCCAGGTCGTACTGCCGCGGACGTCCCACGGCGGCCTCAGGCGGAGGTGCCGTCGGCGGCGGGCCGCAGGGCTCCGACCACGGCGGCGAACATCCTGGCCTTGATGGTGCCGAGCGTGGCCCGGTCCTTGCCGGCCAGGTCACGTACGAGACCGGCGGCCGTCTCGGCCAGCTTCTCCGACGAGGCGGCGGCGTCGACAAGCCCGACGGCTGCGGCGTCTCCCCCGCCGTAGCGCCGCCCGGTCGCCATCGCGTCGAGCGCTGTGCGCGGAGTGAGCTTGCTGGTGACCAGCGCGTTCATGCCCGGGGTGAACGGGATGTGGATGTCGACCTCGGGGAAGCAGAAGTAGCCGCGGTCCTCGCGCATCACCCGGTAGTCGTGAGCCATCGCCAGCATCGCGCCCGCACCGAACGCGTGCCCGTTGATCGCCGCGACCGTCGGGACGGGCAGGGTGAGGATCCGTGCGAAGAGGTCCTCGACCCGCTGGACGTACGTGTCGTGCTGATCGAGGTTCTGCCCCAGCCACTCGAGGTCGAGCCCGTTCGAGTAGAACTTGCCGCCGCCGATCGTGACCAGCACCGCCGGCTCGGTCGTGGCCTCGATCTGGTCGAGCGCCTCCCCGACGGCCTGGAGCCAGTCCGGCGAGAAGCGGTTCTCGTCGTTCCCGAGGTCGAGTGTCCACACCGGTCCGTCGCTGGAGATGGTGACCATGCTTGATGCTCCTTCGGCTCGTGCCTCTGTGCTTCGCGTCTTGTGCGTCGAGAGTAACAGAGCGATGCTCTATAACGCTCGATGGTCCCGGCAGGCAACCCACCCGATCGTGATTCCGATCGACCGGCCCTGCGGCGGGCACTAGTTTCAGGTGCCTGACCCGACTTACCCGGGTTGCACACCACCGAGGAGACGTATGTCGTGAGTGACCGCCACCGGATCCGCCCGGCCCGCACCGACGACGTGGCCCGCCTGCGTGAGATCGAGGTGGCCGCGGGTGTGGGTTTCCGTCATCTCGACATGGCCGCGATCGCCGACGACGACCCGCCCAGCGCCGAGGTGCTCGAGGACTACATCCTCGGCGGGCGGGCGTGGGTCGCGACCGAGGAAGCGGATCGACCGGTCGCCTATCTGGTCGCGGACACGGTCGACGACGCCGCTCACGTCGAGCAGGTCTCCGTCGACCCGAGGCATGCCCGTCTCGGACTGGGCGCGGCGCTCATCGACGAGGCGGAGAGCTGGGCTCGACATCACCGGCTCACCATGCTGACCCTGACGACGTTCGCCGAAGTGCCGTGGAACGCGCCCTACTATCAGCGACTGGGCTTTCGGGTCGTCCCGGGCGAGGACCTCGGCGATGGGCTGCGCCAGGTCCGCGACCACGAGGCCCATCTGGGCCTCGACCGCTGGCCCCGGGTGGCGATGTCTCGACCGGTGGCTCGGTGATCCGGTTTCCACGACGTGCCAAGAGCTGCCCGGCGGCCGGACTACTGTGGCGAACATGAGCATCCCGGTTGCGCTGCCCGATCTCGCTGAGGCACTCGAGCGGTTCGGCAGCGGTTTCCTGCTGACCACCGCGGGTGAGCGGATCAAGGTCGTGGTCGTGGACCCGGTCGTCGAGGGCTCGTCCTTGCGGATCTCGGATCCTGGCGGCGGCACCCGGGCCAACCTCTCCGCGAATCCACAGCTCACCCTGACGTACGCCCCGCTCACCCCGCGAGACTTCGCGCTGATCATCGACGGCACCGGTCGCGTCGAGGGCTCCGACGTGGTCGTCACGCCGACCGGTGCCGTGCTGCATCGGCCGGCATCGCACGCCTCTGAGCCCGTCTCCGACGGCGGTTGCGGGCAGGACTGCCGGCCGGTCACCTCGTCGGATCTGCCCTGAGGGAGGGATCCCGATGCCCGATGACTGGCTGAACGACACCCGCGAGTCGTACGACACCGATGCCGCCGGCTACGCCGAGAAGGTGCGCGGTCTGCTGGACATGCATCCGTATCTGCGCGCGGGCCTGGCGGTGTTCGCCGAGTCGGTGCGCGACTGCGGCGGGGCGGTGGCCGATGTCGGCTGCGGTCCGGGGTACGTCACCCGGCACCTCCACGACCTCGGGGTGGAGGCGTTCGGGATCGACCTCTCCCCCGAGATGGTCGCCATCGCTCGGCACGACCATCCTGATCTCGGGTTCGAGGTCGGGAGCATGACGGACCTCCCGCTGGCCGACCGATCAGTCGGCGGCGTACTCGCGTTCTGGTCGGTGATCCACATTCCTGACCCCGCGGTGCCGGGGGTGTTCGAGGAGTTCCGGCGGGTGCTGCGTCCGGGCGGTCCGCTGCTGGTCGGGTTCCACGTCGGCGACGAAACCCGGCATTCGTCTACGGGATACGCCGGGCGCCCGATCAGCGTCGACTCCCATCGGCGCCGGCCCGAGACGGTCTCCCGTTGGCTGCGGGAGGCCGGGTTCACGATCGAGGCGGAGCTCGTCATTCGACCTGACGACGAGCTTCCCGGGGCGATCGTCTTCGCGCGGGCGCCGCAGGACTGATCGGGCAGTCAGACCCGGCGGATCGACTCCCTCAGCGGCGTTCCCGCCGCCATTCCCGAAAGGTCTGCTGCCCGACCCGCCAGGCTCGCTTGGAGACCAGGTCGCCGTTGCGTACGGCCTTGGCGGCGGCGCCGAGCCCGAGCGGAACCGGGATGATCGGCGAGGTCACGCCTCGGTCCTTCGCGACGGCCCTGATCATGTCGACCATCTCGAGCTGTTCGGGACCGGTCAGCTCGATGGTCGCGTGGTGAGGTTCGCCTGCGCCCAGCTCGACCAGAGCCTGGGCGACCTCGACCGCGGCAACGGGCGCCGAGAGCATCCTGGGTGCCATCAGGAAGGGGCCGACCTTGCCGCGTACGAGCATCTGCTCGGCGAACTCGTGGAACTGGGTGGCGCGCAGGATCGTGTACGGCTGGCCGGCCTCACGCACGACGCGCTCCTGGGCGACCTTGCCCTGGTAGTAGCCGGTGGGGACCTTGTCGATGCCCACGATGGACAGGACGACGTGGTGGGCGACGCCGACCTTGCGCTCGGCCTCGATCATGTTGGTCGTCGTGGCGGTGAAGAAGTCACGGGACTCCTCGGCCTTCATCGAGTTGATGCTGATGCAGTCGATCAGCGCGTCGACGCCCTCGAGGCGCTCGACCAGGCCCGCCCCGGTCCTCAGGTCGGCGCCGGTGGAGCGGGCCAGGGGTACGACCTCGTGGCCGGCTTTCTCGAGCTCGGTGACGACGTGCGACCCGACGGCACCGGTGGCTCCGGCTACGGCGATCCTCATGGTTCTTCCTCTTCTTCTTGTCGTCGGTTCTTCTGGTCAGCGGGCGGTGGTGGACGTGGCGCCCCGGCCGCGCGGTGGGATGAGGAGCGCGAGGGCGATCAGGACGGTCCCGCCGAGGGCGATCACGTTGGCGACCTTGTCGACGGTGTCGTACACGTGAAGGTGGTTCACGTGGTACCAGAAGTGCGGGATCGAGAAGGTCACCCAGGCCGCCGCGACCAGCGCCGACTCGCGGTAGGTGCGCCAGACCAGCACCAGGACACCGGCGACGGCGAGCGCGAGGTAGAGGCTGCCGACGTCACGGATGAGGTGTTCGTTGAACGGCCCGTCGACTCCGACCCAGATCCGGTGGAATCCCGGGAAGGAGTCGTAGAAGGACTGCGGCAGGAAGGTCGCCCAGACACCGACGTACCACGCTGTCAGGGTCAGGAACGCGAGGCCGATGATTCGAGTCTTTGAGATCACGGCCATAGGACCCCGGAGGCCTGTCGGATGTGACAACCCGGAGTGTGGAGGCTCGGGTCACGCCGGAGCCCAGAACGCTTGACAGGCTCCGGACTGCGGAGCAACGTGGCTTTTGACCATGGAGGCCTACGACAGGGGCGCACCGAGAGTCGCGACTTCCTTGTCGATCGAGGAGGCACGGGCATGACGGACAATAAGCCCACGACCACGGACGCGGGGGTCCCGGTCGCTAGCGACGAGCACTCGCTCACGGTCGGACCGGACGGGCCGATCCTGCTTCAGGACCACTACCTGATCGAGCAGATGGCGCAGTTCAACAGAGAGCGGATCCCGGAGCGACAGCCGCATGCGAAGGGCGGTGGCGCGTTCGGCCGGTTCGAGGTCACCGGCGACGTCAGCGCCTACACCAAGGCCGCCGTCTTCCAGCCCGGGAGCACGACGGACCTGCTGGCGCGGTTCTCGACTGTCGCCGGCGAGCGAGGCAGCCCCGACACGTGGCGTGACCCCCGCGGGTTCGCGCTGAAGTTCTACACCAGCGAGGGCAACTTCGACCTGGTCGGCAACAACACGCCGGTGTTCTTCATCCGCGACCCGATGAAGTTCCAGCACTTCATCCGGTCCCAGAAGCGACGCGCCGCGAACAACCTGCGTGACCACGACATGCAGTGGGACTTCTGGACCCTCTCCCCGGAGTCGGCCCACCAGGTGACCTGGCTGATGGGCGACCGCGGGATCCCGAAGAGCTGGCGCCACATGAACGGCTACTCCAGCCACACCTACCTGTGGGTCAACGCCGGGGGCGATCGGTTCTGGGTGAAATACCACTTCAAGACAGACCAGGGCATCGAGTTCCTCACCCAGGACGAAGCCGACCACCTGGCCGGGGCGGACGGCGACTACCACCAGCGCGACCTCTACGACTCGATCGAGGCCGGCAACCATCCGTCATGGACGCTGCACATGCAGATCATGCCGTTCGAGGACGCCACCACCTACCGGTTCAACCCGTTCGACCTCACGAAGGTGTGGCCGCACGGCGACTACCCACTGGTCGAGGTCGGCAAGATGACGCTGGACCGCAACGTCGCCGACTATCACGCCGAGATGGAGCAGGCCGCGTTCCAGCCGAACAACCTCGTCCCCGGCACCGGCCTGAGTCCCGACAAGATGCTGCTGGCCCGCGGGTTCTCCTACGCCGACGCGCACCGCGCACGGCTCGGCACCAACTACCAGCAGATCCCGGTCAACCAGCCGAAGGCGCCGGTGCACAGCTATTCCAAGGACGGCGCGATGCGGATGCAGAACGTCTCGGACCCGGTCTACGCACCGAACTCGTACGGCGGTCCGCAGGCCGACCCGGAGCGCTACCCGGAGACCGCGGTGTGGGCCAGCGACGGCGAGATGGTGCGGTCGGCCTACACGTTGCGTTCGGATGATGACGACTGGGGTCAGGCCGGCACCCTCGTACGCGAGGTGCTGGATGACGCGGCTCGGGACCGTCTGGTCTCGAACATCGTCGGCCACCTCTCGGACGGCGTCTCGCCCCAGGTCCTGGCCCGAGCCGTCGAGTATTGGCGGAACGTCGACAAGACCCTCGGCGACCGGATCGCGGCGGGAGTCAACGGCAACTGACCTTGCGTCTGCGCCAGCGGACCACCGGTCGCGGTATTCGTGTCAATGAAGCTCGCCCCTTCGGGGGCAGCTAGTCGAGCGCGCGCAGCACCAGCTTCACCGCGCGGTCGCCGCCAGCCGGATGCACGTAGGCCGCGTGCGCGGCCGCAACTATCGCGGCCAGGTCTCGTTCATCAATCTCCTCATGTACTGCGCCCGCCTGACGAGCGCGGTCCAGCAGGTCGCCCATCACACGTTCGAGCTCGGCGACCGGCCCTGCCATGGCCGCGTTCAGGTCGTCGGCGCCGGCCTGAAGCCGAGCGGCGAGCTCGTGGGCGGCCGCACCCTCCGTGACCAGGTGCATCAGAAAGTCCCGCAAAGCTCCGCCGACATCCTCCGATTGGGCGTAGGCCGCTGCCGCGACGACGAGTTCCTCCACTGCCGCTGCGAGCACCGTGTCCACAAGCTCGGCCTTGGTCGCGAAGTGCCGGTGGACAGTGCCCGCGCCGACCCCGGCTCGCCTGGCTATCTCGTCCAGGGATACGTCGAGCCCCTCGGACGCGAATGCCTCACGGGCCGCCGCCACCACCTTGGCGCGGTTGACGAATGCGTCGGAGCGAAGTGCTCTCGTTGAAGCGGGGCGTGCGCCCCGGTTAGAGTGGCTCACGCCCCCATCCTTCCCCATCCGGCGCTCAGGAGCTCAGATGCCACTCACCACCACAGACCGGGTCGCGATCCACGAGCTTGTCTCGCTGCACGGGCACCTCGCGGACGACCGGCGGGCCGGTGATCTCGGCCTGCTGCTGACACCCGACGCATCGTACGACGTGACCGCATATGGCCTGGGCGTCGTCCGCGGCCTCCCAGCGCTGATCGAACTGTTCTCGTCAGCGCCGGGAGAGCAACCCGTTGGACATCACGTAACCAACGTGGTCGTGACAGAGGACCCCGTGAGAGACGACCGTGCCCGGGTGCGCTCGAAGGGGTTCTCAGTGATGGCAGACGGCCGGGCGGGCACGGTCGTCTACGAGGACGACGTGTCGCTCACGGTCGACGGCTGGCGGATCGGGTCTCGCACCGTCGTGCCCGCCCGTTCAATCTGAAGTCAGGTACGCACGCCCGTCACCGGCCGACGACACGCAGTTTGTTGGACAACGAGAAGGAACTTTCGATGTTCGCTCCACCTCGACAACGACGACAGGGTCAGTGGGCCATGTCGACGAAGCGGCTGTAGTGGCCCTGGAACGCGACGACGAGGTCGCGAGTCGGTCCGTTTCGGTGCTTGGCGATGATCACGTCGGCCTCGCCGGGGCGGGTCGACTCCTTCTCGTAGACGTCGTCGCGGTGGAGGAGGACGACCATGTCCGCGTCCTGCTCCAGCGATCCCGACTCACGAAGGTCGGAGACCGCGGGGCGCTTGTCGGAGCGCTGCTCGGAACCACGGTTGAGCTGCGACAACGCGATGATCGGCACCTCGAGCTCCTTGGCCAGCAGCTTGATCTGGCGGGAGAACTCCGAGACCTCGAGCTGGCGGGACTCGACCTTCTTGCCCGAGCTCATCAGCTGGAGATAGTCGATGACGATCAGCTTGAGATCATGGCGCTGCTTGAGGCGGCGGGCCTTGGAGCGGATCTCCATCATCGTCATGTTGGGGCTGTCGTCGATGAACATCGGCGCGCTGGAGACCTCGCCCATCTTGCGGGCCAGCTTGTTCCAGTCATCGTCGGACATGTTGCCGTTGCGGATGTGGTTGAGCGGCACCTTCGCCTCGGCTGAGAGGAGGCGCATGGTGATCTCGGAGCGGCTCATCTCCAGGCTGAAGAAGACGCTGGTCAGGTTGTTGTGGATCGAGGCCGCGCGGCAGAAGTCCAAGGCAAGCGTCGATTTCCCCATAGCCGGGCGGGCCGCGACGATGATCATCTGGCCGGAGTGGAAGCCGTTGGTGAGCTCGTCGAAGTCGGCGAAGCCGGTCGGGACACCGTAGAGGCCCGCCTCACGGTTGGAGATCGCCTCGATCTCGTCGAGGACGCCGTCCATGATGTCGGCGAGCGGAGAGTAGTCCTCCCCCGAACGCTTGTCGGTGAGCTTGAAGACCTCGGCCTGGGCCTCGTCGACGATGTTGTCGACCTCGCCCTCACCGGCGTAGCCGATCTGCACGATCTTGGTGCCGGCCTCGACCAGGCGGCGCAGGACCGACTTCTCGCGGACGATCTCGCCGTAGTAGCCCGCGTTGGCCGCGATCGGGACGTTGGAGGCGAGCGTGTGCAGGTAAGGGGCGCCGCCGATGCGGTCGAGCTCGGCCTTCCGGCGCAGCTCGTCAGCGACGGTGACCATGTCGGCGGGCTCGCCTCGACCGTAGAGGTCGATGATCGCGTCATAGATCGTCTCGTGCATCGGGCGGTAGAAGTCGGCACCGCGCAAGGTCTCGGAGACGTCGGCGATCGCATCCTTCGAGATCAGCATCGAGCCGAGGACGGCCTGTTCCGCGGCCATGTCCTGCGGCGGCGTACGGTCGTTGGTCGCACGGGGGGCGTTGCCCGGTTCGTACGGAGCGGGGCCGTCGCCCCATTCCTCGAACGGTGGCTCCGGGAAGTCGCCCCGACCGTTCGTCGAGCCGGTCTCGGTGACGCTCACTCCCATGCCCCCTCTGTGTCTGCGGATCGTCGATCCG
This sequence comes from Nocardioides sp., assembly GCF_050699375.1. GTDB lineage: Bacteria > Actinomycetota > Actinomycetes > Propionibacteriales > Nocardioidaceae > Nocardioides. The sequence continues at coordinate 27,820 of NZ_JBOHDN010000104.1, forward strand.
GGTTGCGACTCACGGTACGGACGAGCACCGACAGTCTGTGCGGTGAGCAGGCCGGGCCGACCCTCGACGATGCCTCAAGTCTCCGCGACCCTACGTCGCGAGCCGCATCGGCGACAGCAGGTTATCCACAGGCCATGTGGATAACCGGGGGATAGCGGTGGACGACACCCCGGTCACTGTGAACAGCCTGGGGAGGCGGCTGTGCATAACTGTTGACTCCCGACAGTAAATGCACTCCTGACCTGCTATTTTGCTTTCCACGTGCTGTGGACGAAAGAAAGTTCGTTGACCATTCAGGTTCCCCGCCGAGACAGCGTTACGTCTCCGGGCGTTTTGTCGACATAGCGGTCCAGCGACGTTTTCCACAGGTTTTCCACCTGGCCTGGGAGGGGCGTCCGTCCTTCTCCGCGGGATCGGCGTCGGCGGCCTGGACCGACGGTGTTTAACCTTGAGACCGTGACGACCCCGGCGGATGCGAACACCCCCTCGAAGACGGACCGCCGAGGCCTCGACAAGGAGATCTGGCGGCTCGCGATCCCGGCGTTCCTGGCCCTGGTCGCCGAGCCGCTCTTCCTGCTGACGGACTCTGCGATCGTCGGTCACCTCGGCACCCGCGAGCTCGCCGGCCTCGGGGTCGCCGGCGTCGTGCTCCAGACGATCGTCGGTCTCTGCGTCTTCCTCGCCTACGGCACGACAGCTTCCGTCGCCCGCCGTATCGGCGCGGGCGACACCCAGGGCGCGCTTCGTCAGGGGATCGACGGAATCTGGCTCGCCGTCCTCATCGGGGTCATCGTCACGGTCCCGGTGATGGTTCTCGCCGAACCACTCAGCCGAGCCGTCGGCGCGGGCGACGAGGTGGTCGGCCCGGCAACCACCTACCTCCGGATCGCCGTCCTCGGTGTGACACCGCTGCTGATGATGCTGGCCGCCACCGGTGTGCTCCGCGGTCTGCAGGACACCCGGACGCCGCTGGTGGCCGCGGTCGTCGGCAACCTGCTCAACATCGTGCTCAACCTCGCCCTCGTCTATGGCGCCGGGCTCGGGATCGCCGGCTCGGCGATCGGCTCGGTGATCGCCCAGGTGCTGGCGGCCGGGCTGCTGACGTACGTCGTCGTGCGGGCCGCGCGCAAGCAGGACGCACCGCTGCGCCCCGACCTGCCGGGGATCCGGGCGGCCGCACGGGCCGGGGTCGCGCTGGTGGTCCGCACCCTGACCCTGCGAGTGGCGCTGCTCGTCACGACGTACGCCGTCACCCATCTCGCCGTCGGTGACCAGGCCGTCGGGCTGGCGACCCATCAGATCGCCTTCACGCTGTGGACCTTCCTGGCGTTCGTGCTGGACGCGATCGCGATCGCCGCACAGGCGCTCACCGGGCGATCGCTAGGAGCCGCTGACACCTCCGAGACCCGGGCCATCACAGCCCGGATGGTGTGGTGGGGCGTCGTGATCGGGGTCGGGGCCGGCGTACTTCTGGCTTCTCTCTCGCCGTTCCTCGGCGCCATCTTCACCCAGGATCAGGCGGTGCGCGATCTGTTGGTGCCGGTGGTGATCGTTGCTGCCATCGCCCAGCCGATCGCGGGAGTGGTCTTCGTGCTCGACGGGGTGCTCATCGGCGCGGGCGACGGCCGCTATCTCGCCTGGGGCGGGATCTGGACGCTGGTCGCCTACACACCGCTGGTCGCCCTCGCCGTAGCCCTCGGCGGTGGGCTCGTGTGGGTCTGGATCACGTTCGCGATCGGCTTCATGGGGGCGCGCTTCGTGGTGCTGACCCTCCGGGCGCGCTCGGACCGCTGGCTGGTCACCGGGGTCTGAGAACCAGCGCCCCGGCGACCAGCCAGATCGATCACGGGTTGCTGGTGACCTGAATCGGGTTGTTGGCCGCGTCGTCGGCGGTGACCGCGTACGTCGCCGCGAAGGAGACCTGGTCGCCGTTCGCGATCCCGGCCGTGCCGCACAGGAATCCCGACACGTTGGACAGCGTCAGCGTGGGCTCGGCACCCGGGAGGGTGAGCGTCCCCGACGAGTCGCCGTTGGCGTAGGCGCCGGCCACGGAGCCGGTCGCGTCGAACGAGCAGCCGGATCCGCTGACTGAGGCGGAGATCCCGCTGATGGTGCCCGCGGTGGAACCGTTGGCGTCGGTGTCGCCGGTGGCGTCCAGCGACCAGGTGCCCGATCCGGTGACCGTGAACTCGATGCCCGCCGGTCCGGTGCAGTCGGAGAACGTGACGCTGGAGCCGTCGAGGCCGGCGATCCCGGTGCCGCTGAGGCCCTCGCCGACGACCGCGGAGCCCGCGATCGTGCTGCCGGCACAGGTGACCGAGGATCCTGCGGTCTCGTCATTGAAAGTGATGCCAGTCCCCTGCGCACCGAAGGCGACACTCGATCCGGCGGCCGCGGATCCGGCGCTGAGGTTGTAGCTGGAGGCTGCGAACGCTGCTGGGGAGGCGAGTCCGATCGCGGCGACGGCTGCGACGGGTACGACGGTGAATCTGGCCAGCTTGGACATGCTTGACATGACACGCTCCTCTGGTGGTGGGGTGGCCGATGAATCTCGGCCACCGATCACGCTAAGAGGGTTGGGCACCTTGCGGATCCGACTCTGTAAGGGACCAGCACTATTTCGTTCATATCAACAACATGTGTCCCCGCCACGTGCCGACCGGCGCCGTTTGACGTAGGCCGCCTCTGCCCGCCAGCGCGGCAGGGCCGAGCGCAGGGCACGCATCATGGCGAGCCTGGGACCAGGATCGTGCAGCTCCTCGCCGAAGAGCTCCCGAAGAAGGCGTACGCGATAGGCGGCCGTCGATGGCGGCAGCTGCATCCAGGCCGACACGTCGGCCGGCCGAAAGCTGCCGTTGTGCAGCATCACCTCGAGTGTCTCGCCGAGGATCCATCTGGAGTGTGGCTTGACCTTCTCGAGCGGGTCCAGCGCAGCTCCGTTGTCATCATCCAGCATGAAAGGCGACCTCCCGACTGGCCTCCAGCGGATCCCCGGTGATCCGCAGTGGAACACGTTATTGAAACCGCCACGGTTCGGAAAGGTTTCTGGACGATCGGTCCCACATACTTATCTACTTGTGTCCGAACCGGCGCCAGGCCAAGGTCTTGTCATGGCCGCTGACCCGAAGACCACCCTGAGGACCTACCTCGACGCTCGGCGCGAGGCGCTGATCTCCAAGGTCGAGGACCTCTCGGAGCGAGACGCCCGGTTGCCACGTACACCGACCGGCACCAACCTGCTCGGCATCATCAAGCACGTCACCGGGGTCGAGGCCGTCTATCTCGGGGCGACGTTCGGGCGCCCGTTCCCTCATCCCGAGGAACTGATCCCGGATGCCCGGTTCGAGACCGACCCGCAGGCGGACTGGTACGCCACCGAGGACGAGACCATCGGCGGGATCGTCGACCTCTACCGTCGAGTCATCGCCCACGGGAACGAGACGATCGACGCGCTGCCGCTGGACGCGATCGGCCATGTGCCGCACTGGGGCGGCGAGGAGGTCACCCTCCACCAGATGCTGGTGCATCTCTTCGCCGACCTCGCCGGTCACGGCGGTCAGGCCGACATCCTCCGAGAAGGGGCCGACGGCGCCGTCGGCTGGCGCAGGTCCGGCGACAACATCCCGCCGGAGTACGACTGGCCGGCGTACGTCGCCAAGCTGACCGCCCTGGCGAACCGGTTCTGAACTCGGCGAAATAGAACAAGCCCGCCTCCTGAGGAGGCGGGCTTGTCGCGAATCCCTAGATCAAGCGGGGACCACGTTGAGGGCCAGCTTGGCGGACACCTCGTCGTGGAGCTTGACGGAGACCTCGTGGGCACCGAGCGACTTGATCGGGTTGCCCAGCGCGATGGCGCGCTTGTCGATCGACTCGCCGGTGGTCTCGGTGACCGCGGAGGCGATGTCGGCGGCGGTGATGGCGCCGTAGAGGCGGCCGTCCTTGCCGGAGCGGACCTTCACGTTGACCGTGTTGGCCTCGAGCTTGCTCTTGACCTCGGCCGCGTGGGCCTCGTCGCGCACGGAGCGAGCCGCGCGAGCAACCTTGCTGGCCTCGGCCTGCGCCTCGGCGCCGCGGGTCCAACGGAGGGCGTCGCCGCGCGGGATCAGGTAGTTACGCGCGTAACCGTCCTTGACCTCGACGATGTCGCCAGCCGAGCCCAGACCGGTGACTTCCTGCTGAAGGATGATCTTGGTAGCCATGTCGATCCTCCTCAGCGACCGGTGGAGGTGTAGGGCAGCAGAGCAACCTCGCGGGCGTTCTTGACGGCGATGGCTACGTCGCGCTGGTGCTGGACGCAGTTGCCGGTCACGCGACGCGCACGGATCTTGCCGCGGTCGGAGATGAACTTACGGAGCAGGGTGGCGTCCTTGTAGTCGACGCCGGTCGCCTTCTCCTTGCAGAACTGGCAAACCTTCTTCTTCGGCTTGCGAATCACTGCCTTGGCCATTGTGGTGCTTCCTTTCTAGAAGCCCGGCATGCGCCGGAATGGTGAGGATTCGGATTAGTTGCTGGTGATCAGAAGGGAGGCTCGTCGTTGCCCACGCCCGGGGTCGCCCACGGGTCGTTGGCAGGAGCGCCGCCACCCTGCGGTCCGCCGCCGCCCGCGTTGGCGGGCTGCTGCGGAGCCGGGGATGCCCACGGGTCGTTGCCACCGGCCGGAGCCTGCTGCTGGCCACCACCCTGGGGACCGCCGTAGCCGCCTCCCTGGTTGTAGCCACCACCCTGGTTGTAACCGCCGCCGCCACCCTGGCCGCCGGACTGCCGGCTCGCCTTGGTGACCTTGGCGGTGGCCCACGTCAGCGACGGGCCGATCTCGTCGCACTCGAGCTCGAAGACAGTGCGCTTCTCGCCCTCACGCGTCTCGTAGGACCTCGACTTCAGGCGACCCTGAGCGACGACACGCATGCCGCGCTGCAGGGACTCGGCGACGTTCTCCGCGGCCTGCCGCCAGATCGAGCAGCGCAGGAAAAGGGTCTCCCCGTCTTCCCAGCCGTTGCTCTGCCGGTTGAAGCTGCGCGGAGTGGACGCGATGGTGAAGTTGGCAACCGCGGCACCGGAGGGCGTGAAGCGAAGCTCCGGGTCGTCGGTGAGGTTGCCCACCACGGTGATGATGGTGTCGCCAGCCATGAGATCTCCCTTGAGTCTGATCTGGGGTGTCGGTGTCGGTTCAGGAGCCAAACGTTTCGAAAGGACCTAGGCCCCAAACATAGGGGCGGCTACCGACATTTCCGACGGGAACACCCGCGCGTCACTTGGACGGACGGATGACCTTCGTACGCAGGATCTGCTCGTTGAGGCCGAACTGGCGGTCGAGCTCCTGAACGGTCTTGGGCTCGGCGGTCAGGTTGACGACCGCGTAGATGCCTTCGGCGTTCTTGTTGACCTCGTAGGCCAGGCGACGACGTCCCCAGACGTCAACGTTCTCGACGGTGCCACCATCAGTGGTGACGACCTTCAGGAACTTGTCAAGGGTCGGGGCGACGGTGCGCTCATCGAGGCTGGGCTCGAGGATCACCATTACTTCATAGGCGCGCATAGCGTTCTCCACCTCCTACGGACTCGGCGGCCATGGTCTCTCCATGGCAGGAGGGCTGATGCGATGTCCCATCTCCATCTGTGGAGAGGGACGCGTCAGCGTATCAACCAGCGCTTTCCTCGGCCGAATCCACGGCCTCGACGGTGAACGGCACCGTGGCGACCTTTCCGTCGGCGAGCCGGAACTGTGCCCACAGGCGGTAGAGACCAGGCTTCGGTACGTCCAGGTGCAGGCCGAGCTCGGGCCCGAATGTCGCTCCGGGGACCGCCAGCTCTTCACCTTCGGCGTGACCGTGCACGAACGTCTCGCCGTCCGCGCTCATCACTACGACGTGACCGGCCGCTCCGAGGTATGGCTGTAGATCGTCGACAATCCTCCCGGTGCTGTCCGTGAACTTGAAGTGCAGGTCGCTCTCCTGGTCAGCCGCCAGCGTTCCTTCGAGCGAGACGGTGAGATTGTCTCGATTGTCGACAGTCGACGATCTCGGCCCGGCCTTCAGCGGAACGGCCGGAGGCTGCGTACCTTCGATCTCGAGCTGCTGGCGGTCGAGGACGTCGGCCATGTCGGCACGTCGCCGGAACTCGGTGTCGACACGGTAGGTCCCGCCCGCGGGGAAGGTCACGTCGGTCTCGAGCTCGCCCGGACGCCCGGTCGGCTCGGCGTGCAGGTGGCGGAACCAGGAGAGGTCCTCGCTGGTCACGATCACGTGCATCCACGCCTGGTGGGTGCGACCGAGGTCGGACACCGGATCGCCGGTCGTGGCGTCCGTGACGAGGAACCGAAGCCCACCCTCGCGCCGAGTGATCGCCACGTCGATGCCAGCGTCCTCGGATGGCGCCGGAGCGATGTCGACCTCGTGCATCTCCGTCATCGACGGACGCATCGGGCTCATCCCCTGGGCCCACTCCAGGATGCCGTTCATGCCGCGCTGCGCGGGCTCGGTGCGCGACAGATAGGTCAGGCCCGCACCGATCGAGATCGCGATCACGCCCGTGACCAGGAGGTACCCACCATCGCGGACACGAGTGCGGAGGCCACGGCCGGCGTACTCCTCGGGTGTCTCGGGGCGACGGAACCCACGCAGGCGAAGCGCGTTGGTGACCACGCTGACCGAGCTCATCGCCATCGCTGCGCCGGCGAGGACCGGGTCGAGAAGGGCGAGAGCGGCGACGGGGATGAGGAGCACGTTGTAGGCGAAGGCCCAGAACAGGCCCTGCTTGATCGTCGCGACCGTGCGGCGGGAGAGCGCGAGCGCGGTCACCACACCGCGGAGGTCGCCGCCGACCAAGGTGATGTCGGAGGCGGCCAGGGCGACGTCGGTGCCCGTCCCGATCGCGATCCCCACGTCGGCCTGGGCCAGCGCCGGGGCATCGTTGATCCCGTCGCCGACCATCGCGACGACCTTGCCGTCGTCCTGGAGCTGCTGGATCCGGGCGAGCTTCTGCTCGGGCAGTAGACCGCCGGCGGCGTGACGTACCCCGACCTCCTCGGCCACCTTCGCGACCGTCGCGGCCGCGTCGCCGCTGAGGATGTGCACCTCGACGCCCGACTCCTCGAGAAGACGCACGGTCTCCTTTGCCTCGTCGCGGACCTGGTCCGCGACCCGGATCGACCCGGCGTACGTACCGTCGACCGCGACCAGCACCGAGCCGTTGTCCGCGACCTCGATGCCTTCCTCGGCCAGCATCGCCGAATTTCCAACGACCACGCGCCGCCCATCCACCACCGCGCTGATCCCGCGGCCCGGGTGAGCCTCGAACGCCGAGACGTCACCTATGCGGATCGAGACGTCACTTGTGCTGGCCGAGCGGGCATCTGACCCGGGCTCACCACCAGCCTGTGACGTCTCGGCCTGCAGAACTGACGCTTCGGCCTGCAGAGGTGACGCCTCGGCAGGGTTGGCTCGGGCTCGGAGGGCGGTGGCGAGGGGGTGGTCGCTGCCGGTCTCGGCGGCGGCGGCGATCCGGACCAGGGTGCCCGGAGTCCAGCCAGGGGCGGGGACGATCTCGGAGACCTCGGGCTTGCCGTGGGTGATCGTGCCGGTCTTGTCGAAGACGATGGCGGTCACGGAGCGGGCGCGCTCGAGGGTCTCGCCCGAGCCGACGAGCACGCCGAGCTCGGCCGCGCGACCGGCGCCGACCATGACCGCGGCCGGCGTCGCCAGGCCGAGGGCACAGGGGCAGGCGATGATGAGCACCGCGATGGCGGCGGTGACGGCGCTGGTGAGGCGCTCGGCGTCCGGGCCGAAGACCAGCCAGGCGACGAAGGTGAGCGCGGCGACGACCAGTACGGCGGGTACGAACACCGCGGAGACCCGGTCCGCCAAGCGCTGCAGCCTGGTGCCGGAGCCCTGCGCCGACTCGACCATCGCGATGATCTGCGCCAGCGTCGTCTCGGAGCCGACCGCGGTCGCCTCGAGCTCGAACGACCCGGTCTGGTTGATCGTGGCGCCGATGACAATGTCGCCCTCGGTCTTCCGGACGGGGTCGCTCTCGCCGGTGAGCATGGACTCGTCGACGTACGAAGCGCCGGCGACGACCCGGCCGTCGACCGGGATCTTCTCTCCGGCACGGACGCGGATCCTGTCGTTGACCTGCAGGTTCGCCACCGGCACCGAGACGTCTCTACCGTCCCGGACGACCGTGGCCGTCTCCGGCATGAGGCCGACGAGGGCCTTGACCGCATCCGCCGTACGCGACTTGGCCCGTGCCTCCAGCCAGCGACCCATCAGCACCAGCGCGACGATGACCAGGGCGGTCTCGAAGTAGAGGTGCAGCGGCAGGCCCCACGCCTCGGCCTGCCCCATCCACAGGGTCACGAACGCGCTGTAGGCGAAGGCGATCCCGGTGCCGAGCGTGACCAGGGTGTTCATGTCGACCGAGCGGTGGCGCAGCCCTCTGACCGCCGCCATATAGATGTCGCGCCCGGCCCACCACTGGGTGACCGCGGCGACCACGAGCACCAGCGACATCACCGGCTCCATGGCGTTGACCGGAAGCGGGACGTACATCAGGGCCATCAGGCCGAGCCCTACCGCCAGGGCCGTGATCCACTTTCGCCTGAGCCGGCCGAGCTCTGCCTCGCGGCGTAGGTCCCGGTCGGCCTCGACCTCCGGCTCCTGCGGATTGTCGACAGTCAACGATCTGGTGGACGCTTGATAGCCCGCCTTCTCGATAGCGGCGCTGATCTCGGCGAGGTCGGTGCGGGCCGGATCGAAGTGCACCAGCGCGGACTCGGTGGCGAGGTTGACATTGGCATCCTCGACACCGTCGACACGGCTGATGGCCTTGGTGACCCGGCGCACGCAGCTCGCACAGGTCATGCCCTCGATCTCGAGCTGCTGCTCGGTGGGGGTCGCGGCGGTAGCGGTCATCGGACTCAGGCCAGCGAGTAGCCGGCCTCTTCGACGGCAGCGCGGATGGCGTCGTCGGAGATCGGCTCAGAAGCGGTGACAGTGACATTGCCGGAAGCCAGGTCGACGTCGACGTTGCTCACGCCGGCGATCTCGGTGACCTCCTCGGTCACGGAAGAGGCGCAGTGGCCACAGGTCATGCCGACGACGGTGAAGCTCTGGGTGTTCATGGGGTCTCCTGAATTCGTAGGATTGTTGACAATCAAGACCGGACGAGGCGAGCGATCGCGGCAGAAGCCTCAGCGAGCTTCTCGTCGGCTTCGGCGCCGCCGCCCTGGACAGCGCCGGCGACGCAGTGGCCGAGGTGCTCGTCGAGCAACCCGAGCGCGACCGCCTGGAGCGCCTTCGTGGAGGCGGAGACCTGAGTGAGGATGTCGATGCAGTAGGCCTCGTCCTCGACCATCCGCTGCAGGCCGCGCACCTGACCTTCGATGCGCTTGAGACGCTTCAGGTAGGCCTCCTTGTTCTTGTTGTGGAGGTAGCCGTGGTCCGCGTGGCCTTCGTGCCCGGTGTGCTCGTCCATGCGATCTACCATACCCCCGTAAGGTATGAAGTCAAGCAGAAAGTGTCGGCACGGCCCCTAGACTGGACCCATGGCTGTAACGATCGGTGCCCACGTAGACCAGACCGACCCCGTCGCCGAGGCGACCGCACGCGGGGCGGGCCTGGTGCAGTTCTTCCTGGGCGACCCGCAGTCCTACAAGGGCCCGGTGGTGACGTACGCCGAGGGTGCGGCCGCGCTCAAGGCCAAGGCGGAGGACGCGGGAGTCGATCTCTACGTCCACGCGCCCTACATCATCAACGTCGCGACGACGAACAACCGGATCAGGATCCCGAGCCGCAAGCTCCTCCAGCAGCACATGGACACCGCCGCCGAGGTCGGCGCCAAGGGCCTGATCGTCCACGGCGGCCATGTCGGCAAGGACGACGACCCGGAGAAGGGCTTCGACAACTGGCGCAAGGCGATCGAGGCGACCGACATCAAGGTCCCGCTGCTGATCGAGAACACCGCCGGCGGCGACAACGCGATGGCACGCTACCTGGAGCGGATCGCGGGTGTCTGGGACGCGATCAGCAAGGCCGAGGGCTTCGACGACGTCGGCTTCTGCCTCGACACCTGTCACGCCCACGCCGGGGGCAACCCGCTCGAGACGGTCGTCGAGGACGTCCGCAAGATCACCGGCCGCATCGATCTGGTCCACTGCAACGACTCCCGCGACGAGTTCGACTCCGGCGCCGACCGCCACGCCAACTTCGGCTCCGGGCGCATCGATCCCGACCTCCTGGCAGGCGTCGTGCGTGACGCCGACGCGCCGGTCATCTGTGAGACCCCGGGCGGCACGGACGAGCACAAGAGCGACTTCGCCTGGCTTCGCGAGAGGCTCTGAAGACCAACGCCGTCGCCGTAAACAAGGACCCGCTGAGAGGTCGCTGAAGATTCGGCGAGAAGAACCACCCACCGGACCGACGACTATGACCCAACCGGGCCATTGACATATTGTTCTCCGAATGGGTTCGAATTGGCGCGCCGATGTTCAGGGGCTCCGTGCCGTCGCTGTCGGTCTGGTGATCGCAGGGCACGCGGGGCTCGCGGGATTCGACGGTGGATTCGTCGGAGTGGACGTATTCTTCGTCCTCTCCGGGTTTCTGATCACCACACTCCTGCTGCGTGAGACCGACCGCAGCGGCCGCGTGAGCATCAGCCAGTTCTACGCCCGCCGCGCCCGCCGGATCCTGCCGGCGGCGACGGCGACGATGCTGGTCGTACTCGCTTACAGCGCCATCGTGCTCCCCCAGACCCGCACCGATCAGATCGCCGGTGACGCTGGCTGGGCAGCGGTCTTCATGGCCAACGTCCACTTCGCCAGCGAGGCCGTCAACTACTTCCACAACGCCGCGCCCTCGCCGTTCCAGCACTACTGGTCGCTCTCGGTCGAGGAGCAGTTCTACGTCGTCTGGCCGCTGCTGGTGCTGGCCGTCGCCCTCTGGATCCCGAAGCACCACCGTCGCCGCGCGATCACCGCCCTGGCCGCGCTGGTGGCGGTGATCAGCCTCGCCTGGTCCCTCCACATCACCGGCGTCGACCCGGCCGCGGCCTACTTCTCCACCCCTGCCCGCGCCTTCGAGCTCGCGGCCGGCGCCCTGCTCGCCTGCGTCGCGGGGGTCTCGACAAGCTCGACCACCGGGGCCGCAAGCTCGACCAAACGCGGGCGCCTCGTCGCAGCGGGCCTCGGAATCGCCGGCGTCGGCGCGCTCGTCTACGCCACCGCCAACTTCAGCGAAGCGACCCAGTTCCCCGGCTGGCACGCCCTGGTCCCGGTCGGCGGCACCGTCGCCCTCCTGTTGGCAGGCCCCAACACCCCGACCGGCTGGCTGCTCTCGAAGCAGCCGCTTCGCTACCTCGGCGACATCTCGTTCAGCCTCTACCTGTGGCACTGGCCGATCCTGATCCTCGCTCCCGAGGCGATCCCCGGCGGTGGCACCCGCCAGCTGCTGATCATGATGGCGCTCATCCTGGCCGCCTCCGCAGCCAGCTATCACTGGATCGAGATGCCGTTCCAGCGCCACAAGCTCCCGCACCTGACCAAGGGCCGCCGCGCGCTCGCGCTCTGGCCCGCCGCCGCTGCCCTCGCCCTGGTCGCGGGCACGAGCTCCCAGGCGTACGCCGGCTACCAGGTCGACGTCGCCAAGGCCAACGCCGAAGAGTGGTTCGCCGACAACCCGGAGGTTCTCGAGACCAAGGACAAGCCGGTCACGGGCGTGCTGAAGAAGACCATCAAGGCCGCCGAGGACGGTGCGCCGCTGCCCCCGAAGGCGGAGTTCGACGCCACCGACTCCTGGGCCGAGCGCGGCGGCTACTGCTATGCGGGCTACGGCGAGACCAAGCTCGACGGCGACTGCGTCTATGGCGACGGCAAGGGCAAGCGGACCGTGGCCGTCGTCGGCGACTCCCACATCGGGATGTGGCTGCCGGCGCTCGACACCCTCGCCGAACGCCAGAACGTGAAGCTGGTCCCGTTCGTGAAGCTCGGTTGCGCTGCGTACGGAGTGAAGCAGAAGTCCTCGAAGATGACCGTCGAGGAGTGCGAGGACTTCCGGACGTGGACCAACAAACAGATCGCCGCGCTGAATCCGGACACGATCGTCGTCGGTGCCCGCGGCATGCTCGACATGGAGGAGCGCGACGGCGTCTCGACCGAGGAGCAGTGGCGTGAGGGCGTACGCGAGGGCGTCGGCGCCTTCGAGAAGGTCACCCCGGACGTACGCGTCTTCGCCGATGTCCCTGCCGTCGACAACGACCCCGGCGAGTGCCTCTCCGACGCCCGCAACCTCCTCGAGGACTGCGTGGTGTCGGCCAACGGCACCGAGGTCGACTCCAACGAGGTGACCCGAGAAGCGCTCGAGGGGACCCGGGCGGCGTACGTCGACATCGTCGATCTGGTCTGCACCGAGCGCTGCCCGCTCGTGGTCGGCGACACCGTCACCTACTACGACGACTCGCACATCACCGCGACCTGGGTCAACCGGGTCACTCCGGCGCTCGGCCACCGCCTCGGCCGCCTGGACCGTCCCGCCTAGAACCCGGCGCCGCCGGTGGTCGAGCGTGTCGGGGCCCGAGTTTGTCGAGACCCGGAACTGCCGAGACCCGCTCTCCCCAGCCATTGCCGTAGCGGGTGCCGAGCGGGAGAATCGAATGTTGCCGGGTGGGGCAGCATCCCCTCACCGCCCCACCCGGCCCACGCCTCGGGCCGCTCGGCGCAGGTCGGGCATCCCCCTCGTGCCCGTCCCGCGCCGCGGCCCGGAACCGCCAGCCCTCCCCCAAAGACTGCGGCGCAAGCGTCCGAACCGATTTTCCCCCGAATACCGGCCCGGACAGCCCCAAGGAGTACGCCGCGGGCGGCTTGATACACCGACTTCGAAAGGTTTTCGTGCCCGGCCGAATCGGCGCACCGACCCTAGGAGCGCTACGCACGCATGCGGTGACTGGCGCTCCTAGGGGTCGAGCTGCTCGCAGGGCGTCGCCGGCGTGGCCGACCACACCTCGCCAGAACTACGAGAAGCAGACGAACGGCGCTGGGGGCGCGTCCGCGGTCGCCGCGGGGAGGGCCTCGGCGAGTGCTTCGGCTGGCGCGAGGCCCTTCGCGAGGGCGTCATGGAGACGGCTGAACACGTTGTGTGCGGCCTCGTCCGCCACCACTGCGGGCGAGGCGATGACGGCACGGGCTCCGGCGTGGAGCCAGGCGCCGACCAGGCCGATCAGCTCCTCGCCCCAGCGGACGTTCGACCGTCCGACCTCGCAGGCGGAGAGAAGCACGACGTCGGGGACGGAGGCGAGGCCGTCGATGTCGTAGCCGTACCAGGTCCCGTCGGCGAGCTCGAGGCCGGAGAAGAGTGGGTTGTCGGCGGAGTGGTGGCCGTGGGCGGCCAGGTGGAGTACGTCGACCTCGGCTGCCAGCGCAGAGACGGCCGCTGCGGTGGCGTCGGCGCCGGTGAGCGTGAGCGCGCCGAGCCAGGCGGTGGCGCTCTTGGTGACCTCGTCTGCGGCGCGCATTACTCGTGGGCCGGCGACGAACCCGGCTGACTTGGTACGCAACGGAGCTTCGGCGCGGTCCAGCCAGGCCGTGGCGCTCTGGGCAACCGTCACGGGGCGGCCGGTGAATCCGGGGAGCAGCGTCCACGGCACCGTCGCCAATACGGCAGAAGGAGTCAGCACGACAGGCCGGTCGCCGATCCGCTCCATGATCGGTGCGACGAGCAGTGCCGACAGGTGTCGGAGTCTCGCGGTCAGATCGCCGCGTACGGCAGCACCGAGCGGGCCTGGGAGATCGGTAGCGGCGACATCGAGATCCGGCAGCAGGCCGCCCAGCAGTGATCCGAGTGCGGCATGGTCGCCGAGGTCGATCCGGGTGGCGGCGTCGTCGGTCGCGACGACGGCGACGATCCGGCCGGCGGCCACGACATAGGCAACGAGAGCATGACCTCCGATGCGTTCACGCAGATCCGGAAGCGTCACGGGATCCGAGACCTCGCCGGACCCCTTGACCCGCCAGGCACGCTGTCGGATCTGCTCACGCAGCTCGTTCTCACGCTCGGGTGTCACCTCACCACGGAGCTCGGCCAGGTCGGCGGCGAGCTGGGGGTCGGACGGCGGACGCACGGGCTGGACCCGCGAGGCCAGCATCCGCGCGCGCTCCGACCATTCGAAGAGCACCTCGGTCTCACCGGATTCGACGGCCAGGTCCAGGCCACGCCTGGCCAGAGTGCGGCCGTGCCCGGTCACGTTGGTCTGGAGGTCCAGACTGCCGAACGAGCTCTGCCACAGATGGAAGTCGTCCAGTCCCGCTCGGAGCTCGCGCAGGCCGGATGCGGGTCGACCGGACGCCATTGCCAGCTCGGCGCGCAGCTCTCGCTCCAGGAGGCGGACGTCGATCGGAGCCTCCGGCGGCACGGGGCCGATGACCCTGCCCCCGGCCTTGCTTCTCGGCGGCCCGGCGGTCTCCGCCGACCGGATCCGCGCGAGGCGCGCCTGCATCCGCACGCGCAACGCCGGCCAGCTCAGGCCTTGCTCCTCGAGCGGGACGGCCAACTCTTCGCCGTCGTCGGACGGTGCACCACCGGCCGTAACCGCCGCCTCGAACGCCACCGCCCGCGCCCGCAGGGCCAGCCCCGGCGCCTTGGCTTCTTCGAACCACCCCAGCGCCGAGCGCGCCACCCGTTCCGCTTCGGTCGGGTCGGTCGCCACCAGATGCGAGGCGAGCACGAGCTCCGCCTCCCCCTGCCGCTGCCGCTGAGCCTTCGATCCGTACGCCTCCGCCGCCTGCCGCAGCATCTCGCCACCCTGCCGCGTCAGGCCCGCCGCCATCAGCACCTCTGCCCGGTCGGCGTCGCACACCGCCTTCACCAGCGGCCCCGCTTCGGCCTGAAGATCGTACGACGACTCCATCAGCGCCAGTGCACCGACCAGATCGCCGGAGAGGAACAGCGCGTAGGCCCCATTGTGCTCGGCCTGGGCCGCCGCCAGATCGTTTCCGATAGTGCGATAGGTCTCAGCAGCCGCGGAAAAGTCAGCCGCGGCCATCGCAGGATCGTGTTGGTCCAGGTAGACGGTTCCCCGATTGAGATACGCGGCCCCGAGATCAACTGGGCTATCGGTCAGGCCGTCAATAACCTTGGTAAATACGGCCAGAGCCTCGGCAGCTCTGCCTGCTCGTCTTAGCAAGGTGGCTCGCTGTTGCAGAAGGGCCGCCTTGGTCGATGCTGCAAGGCCATCGGATCCGAGTGCCCGATCAAGCATTCCCAGCGCCTCATCGACATCGGACTGATCAGCTTCGATGTAGGCAAGAGTCGACTCCACGCGTGCCGAAAGCACAGGGTCAGCACGCTGGTTCGCGGTGGCACGTGCGTCCTCTAGGAGGCCGACCGCCTCGCTGAGATTGCCGGCGTTCATGGCCTCAACGGCCCGCCGATGCAGTTCCTCTGCCTCAACCATGGTTACTACTCGGTAACTGGCCGGAGCGTGGTCAGCATCTCCAACGCCGACCACGCGCGCCCCATATCCTGCTCCAGATCGCCGGGATGTCCGTTCTCGAGGAGGTGCTGCGCAATTCGACCAGCAAGCAATGGCGCCGCGAAGGACGTTCCACTCCAAGTGCCGAAGCCACCGGTGAAGTCGTCAGGATCGAGCGACGCTCGGACACGACCGATGTGCTCGATCTCCTTACCGGGTTGATATCCGCCGTCGAAGGTAGTCGGCAAGGTACTCACCACGCCTGCTCCGATCTCATGTGCCCGGATCCACGGTCCCGCGTTCGAGAAGAGCGCGTCAGTACGCCGATTTGGATTGAGCGCCCCAACCGAGACGATGGGCAGAACATCGGCCTGCGGATCGACTGGTCCACGGCCGTCACTCCAAGGAGCGAACGCGGCAGGAAACAGCGGACGGGCGGTCGCCTCATTGCCCGCGGAACAGACGACCAGCGTCCCGTTGGCGGACAGATCGGCCAAGATCTCATACAACGTGGGATCAAAGAGGGCGTCCTCCGGCGTCTCGTGGTAGTAGCCCATCGATAGATTCAAGATGTCGATGCGTCGACCGCGTGGGTCACCGACCCGATAGAGGTGGACGAGCTCTGCGATCTGAGCGAGCGCAGTGATCCAGTCCATCTCGGCGATCGGCCCGTCCGGAGGCACGATACGCCAGGACAAAATCTCGGCATCCGGACAGGCCTGATGAATCAGCCCCGCGATGAACGTCCCGTGGCCCGCCATCGCGTCGATGACACCGTCGAGGGGACCGACCTGATCCTCGTCGATCTCCGAGTCTGGTGCGGAGCTGGGCCAACCAATCGGATGACCGTCAAGGCGCGCATCGGACTCGACGAAATCGAGCCATGGATGAGGGCCGCATCCAGTGTCGAGAACCGCCACCACCGGACGGAGGTCTCCATCCAGCTCATCATCGCTCCGACGACGAGGCGGCAGACCTACAAACGCGACGGGTTGGCGCCCACCTGTGCCGAGGGGGTCATAGTCGTCGTCACCTGTACCGCGGTTATGCGGAGTGCCTATGTTGTGAGGAGTGCCAATGTTGTGAGGAGTGCCGCGATTGTGAGGATCTGACCCGACTGTCGGATCCGGCGTCAACACGTGCTCCAAGCTGACCCCGTACGCGCCGTCTGGGCCGTCAGCGCGCAGGACCTGCAGAACTGTCCACGCATCCGGGGCTTGGACTGCTTGACCGGGAATGACCCCGAGCCGGACCCTTCGGACACCGAATCGTAGGCCGGTTGCGCACTCCGGCTCAGGTTCGAGTTCGGCCCGCCATCCCAGACGTCGAGCTGCCTTTTCTATGCGGCTGAACCTGCCTTTTAGATTCGCGGACTTCGAGACGAGAAGAGCAGCCGAGGAGTACACCGTCGAATGTGCTGTCACTCCGTCGACGGCTATCGCATGGGACGGGTTCAGCACACGAGCTTCGCGGGAGCCGTAGGTGATCTCCAGCAATGGTTCTCGCCAGCGATGCCCAGGCTTGGGGGCTGTACTCACAACTTCTCCTCAGATCTCGAACGTGGGGGTGAGGAAGGCCGAGGTGCCGTCGGCGGGCTCGAAGCGGAGCCGGATGAGGCCGGCGGGCAACGAGGTGAGCTCGAAGCGACCCGAGGCTCCGAGAGTGACGGCGACGATCGGCGTACGGACGTCGTCGGCGCGTATGGCGCGGACGGTCATTGGGGCGCCGGGGACGACCCAGCCGTCGAGGCGGGCGGTGGTGTCGGAGTCGGAGGCGACGCGCACGAGCACGTCGACGCCGGACTGCGCGAAGCGCAGCGTGTAGGCCGAGCGGGCGGAGGCGGGGGCGGCGGAGCGTACGCCGGCGGCCTCGGCACCCGACGAAGACTCGACCAGGAGCATCAGCTCCAGATCGAGCCCGAGGCCGGACTCCTCCGCGGCGCCGGCGGCGGCAGCCTGCATCCGGGAGATCAGGCCTCCGGGAACAGGGTCGCCCGATGCGTACGCCTGCCGGACCAGACCCAACAACTCATCGCGAGTGGGCTCCTCCGAGCGACCCATCACGACACCTCCCCTTCGTCGAGCAGTGCGTCCCGCAGCTTCCCGAGACAGCGGCCGCGGGTGGGGCCGATGCTGCCGATGGGCATCTCGAGCTCTTCGGCCAGACCGGCATAGTCGGGCCGGTGGTCGAAGGCGACCACGCGCAACAGCCGTCGGCACCGCTCGGGCAGGCCCTCCACGGCCGCCCAGATGCGTGAGTTGCGGTCGCCTTCGACGACGACGGACTCCGCCGATCGCTGTGTCGGGACCCTGGACTCGAGGGCGTCGTCCTCCACGGGTACGTCGCGGGCAGATCGCTTCGCGACGCGCCACGCCTCTCGGCGCGTGGTGAGCGTGAGCCAGGCGCCGACGGCGGCGGTGTCGAGGATCGAGGAGTGCTTGCGTACGAAGGAGAGCCAGGTGTTCTGGACGACATCCTCGGCCTGCTCCTGGGAGAGCCGGTAGGAGCGGGCGACCTGCCACAGGACCGGAGTCATCGTGGCGACCAGCTCGTCCAGGGCGGCGGAGTCGCCGCTGAGCCAGCGGTCGAAGTCGGCGGTGGCCCGGGACCATACGGTCGCGGGCGCGTCAGCGTGACCCACCCCGCGGCCTACCCGTGTCACAGTCTCCTCCTCGACCGGCGGCCTCCGGATCGGCGCCGAGCCGGTGGGGGGCCAGATGGCACGCGGGCGCGCCATCGTGGTGGTCATAGTTGCTGTCACGCCTTGAAGGAGCCCCTCGCTCCGGCCGTGATACATCTGCCCGCCGACAATAGCGTCTCTACGCAACAGACTCACTAGGTGTTCGCAGCAACCGTGCCCATATTCGGCGACGCGAAGGGGTCCCCGGCGAGCTCTGGACAGGCTCGGATACCCGCTTCGACCATCGGTTCGAGCTCGGTGGTCGAAGCGGGTAGCCTTCGGCGGGTGAGTCTCACCGTGCGCCCCATCACCGCTGCGGAGCATCTCGCTTACATCGAGAAGCAGCCCAGCGTGAGCTTCCTCCAGACCCCCTCCTGGGCGCGGGTCAAGACCGAGTGGCGCTCGGAGTCGATCGGCTGGTTCGACAGCACCAGCGGCGGTGCGCTCGTCGGGGCCGCGCTGGTGCTGCACCGGCCGGTGCCGAAGCTGGAGCGCTACACGCTCGCCTACCTCCCCGAGGGCCCGAGCATCGACTGGTCTGGCGACCTCCAGCCATGGTTGACGCCGCTGGCGACGTACCTCAAGAAGAACCGCGCCTTCGGCATCCGGATCGGACCGCCGGTCACGACCGCGGTCTGGAGTGCCGGGCAGGTCAAGGACGGCATCGCCGACGAGACCGTCCAGCGGCTCAATCAGCTCACCCCGAGCCACCGCGACGCCACCGGCGCCCGCGTGGTCAGCCAGCTCCGGGCCGCCGGCTGGAAGCCGCAGAGCCCCGAGGACGGCTTCGGCGCCGGCCAGCCGCAATACAACTTCGTCATCCCGTTGGCCCACGAGGACGGCACCCCGAAGACCGAGGACGAGGTCCTCAAGGGGATGAACCAGCTCTGGCGCCGCAACATCAAGAAGTCCGCCAAGATGGGCGTCGAGGTCGCCGTCGCGACCCCGGCCAAGCCCGCCGGTGGCGAGTTCGACTCGGACCTGAGCGCCTTCCACGAGCTCTACGTCCACACCGCCGAGCGCGACCACTTCACCCCGCGCCGCCGCGACTACTTCAAGACCATGTTCGCGGCGATGTCGGCGGAGGACCCCGAGCGGATCAAGCTCTTCATCGCCCGCCACGAGGGCGATGTGGTCGCGGCCACGATCATGGTGCGCGTCGGTCAGTACGCCTGGTACTCCTACGGCGCCTCCTCCACCGAGAAGCGGGACGTACGTGGCTCCAACGCCCTCCAGTGGGCGATGATCCAGGACGCGATGGCCGCCGGAGCGACCAGCTACGACCTGCGCGGCATCACCCCGACGCTCTCCACCGACGACTCCCACGTGGGGCTGATCCAGTTCAAGGTCGGCACCGGTGGCCAGGCCGTGGAGTACGCCGGCGAGTGGGACCTGCCGCTGAACAAGCCGATCTACACGGCCTTCGATGTCTACATGAAGAGGCGCTGACCGATGCCGCTGAAACTGACCGTTGACGCCGACCGTTGGCGCAAGCACGTCCAGACCTTCGCCGAGGCGACCCCCGGCCTGGTCCCGGTCGCGAAGGGCAACGGCTACGGCCTCACCCTGCGCAAGCTCGCCCACCAGACCGAGTGGCTCAATGGCCTCGGCACCGGCGTCGAAACGCTCGCGGTGGGCACCTACAACGAGGTGTGGGAGGTGGCGACCAGGTTCAGCGGCTCGATCTACGTCCTCACCCCGTGGCGTCCCTACTCCCCCGAGATCAACCCGGAGATCGCCGACCGGGTGATCCACACGATCAGCCGCCCCGAGGACCTGCCGCTGCTGCTCGAGCGGCAGCCGAACGCACGGGTGATCCTCGAGCTGGTCACCTCGATGCGCCGTCATGGCATGACGCCGAGCGACCTGTGGCCGAGCGCCACCATCGCCCGCGAGCACGCTCGCTTCGAGGGCATCACCATGCACTTCGGCCTCGACGGCGGGAGCCTCGCCGAGGTACGCGCCCAGATGGACGCCGTCGTCGGCGCCGAGGCCAAGGCGGTCTGGGTCTCCCACCTGAGCGCCAACGAGCTGGCCCAGCTGCGTGCCTCCTACGGCGACATCACCTTCCGCCCACGGGTCGGCACCGCGCTGTGGCTCGGCGACCGCGACGCGCTCCACGTGACCGCGACCGTCGAGGACGTGCACCCGCTGGAGCGTGGCTATTCCTACGGCTACCGCGGCCGCACGTCGATGCGCGCCGGCCACCTGGTGGTCGCCACCGGTGGCACCGCCCACGGGATCGGGCTCGAGGCTCCGCTGGGCGACACCCACCTGCGCTCACGCGCCGTCGCCGTCGCCCGGGGCGGCCTCGACGCCATCGGCCAGTCCCGCTCGCCCTACACGCTCGACGGCAAGGCGCTCTGGTTCGCCGAGCCGCCGCACATGCAGGAGTCGATGCTCATGCTTCCCTCCGGCGCACGCGTGCCCGAGGTCGGCGAGGAGCTCGAGGTGCGGGTGCGCTACACCGCGACCTCGTTCGACGAGATCGTCCTGGAGTCCTGACCCACTCTCGCCTCGGTCCACCGGACCGGGTCGCGCCACGGCTCGTAGATCTCGCGCACCACGACCGAGACCAGGTAGACCTCCGCCGCCACCCGGGCGAGGATCGCGAACCAGTACGCCGGCTGGTCACCGGCCCCGCTGGCCAGCAGATCCGCGAGATACCACCAGACCGCGACGAAGTAGAAGAGCTCACCGGCCTGCCAGATGAGCTGGTCACGCCAGCGCGGCACGGCGAGGACGGCCAGCGGCAGCAGCCAGAGGACGTACTGCGGTGAATACACCTTGTTGACAAGCAGGAACCCGGCGACGATCAGGAAGCCGAGCTGCGCCAGCCGCGGTGTCTCGCGGGCGGTCAGACCGATGATGAGTACGCCGCTGCACCAGGCGATGAAGAAGGCCCAGGAGACGAGGTTGACCGTCTGGGCCGAGATCGTCGCGTCGGTGGCCTGCTGGGCCACCAGCCACAGCGAGCCGAGGTCGGGGCCGCGCTCGGAGTTGAAGCTCCAGAAGACCTTCCACTGCTCCAGCCCGGTCGCCATCGCGGGCATGTTGGCCAGCACCCAGGCGAGGATCGTCGCCAAGGACGCGACCGCCAGGTCGTAGTAGCGGCGGCGCCGGACGCAGATCACGACCAGCCCGCCGAGCAGGAAGAGCGGATAGAGCTTGGTCGCGCAGCCGAGCCCGATCAGGATGCCGGTCAGCAGCGGCCGGTCGCGCGACCACGCCCAGAGCGCACCGGCGACGAAGACCACGGCCAGCATGTCCCAGTTGATGACCCCGGTCGCCGCCAGCACGGGAGCGAGCGCGAACGCGGCCGCGTCCCAGGGCCGTCGGGGATGCGTACGGGCCAGGAGCCAGACGGAGAGCAGGGCCGCGACCGCGAACCCGACCACGTTGACGATCATGAAGACCCGGATCTCGTGGTGCATGCCGTCCAGGTCCCAGAAGCCCGAGGTCTCCTCGAGATGGCGCTCGTCCTCGTCCGGGGTGTCGCTGAGCCAATCGGTGACGTACGACGTCGCCCAGGCGTAGTAGGAGATGCCGACCGGATACTCCATCACCTGTGGGTAGCGCGCCCGGACCTCAGGATCGGAGGCGTAGGGCCATTCCTTCTCGGCCAGACCGCGGTCGACGTAGAGATAGGGCAGGTCGGAGTAGCAGAAGTTGGTGTATCTGCTCTCGCCGTTGGTCCAGGTGGCGTTGTAGCAGGTCTGTTTGGACACCATCCCGATCGCGAAGGTGAGTGCGGTCAGAAGCAGCAACAGGCCGACGGCGCTGAACCAGCGCCGTCGGCCGTGTGCGAGTCCCCCGAGCGGACCGCCCACGGCGGTGGAAGCGGTCTTGACGACCGGATCCTCCGCCGCCGGGGCGGTCACTGGACCATCAGTCACTGCGTAGTGCCCTCTTCGGTGGCTGGGTTGTTGCCACCGCCATTATTGCCATCAGCGGGCGGCGAGGACGACTCACAATCGCCGAACCAGTCGCAGGCGGTCTCGGTGGGATTGGGCTCGGTCGACTCGGACTCGTCCGGCGTCGACGGGTCCTGGCCCGGCCAACCATCTGTCGGCTCGCCAGTCGGCTCGTCGCTCTCCTCGGGCTCCTCGATCGGGATGCAGAGGCCCTTGCGCTCGTCCTTCTTGGAGCAGTCCTTCGACGGCGTGGGAGTCGGGTCCGGCGTCGCGGTCAGCGACGGAGCGTGGCCGTCCTCCGGGGCCTCGCCATCCATCCAAGCGGGCTCGGGGAACTCCTCGATGTCCATGTCATCGGTCAAGGTGCCCATGATCTCCGCCCAGGTCTCAGCCGGATAGCTGGCGCCGTAGTAGGAGTCGAGCCAACCGTCCAGCCGGCCGTTACCGGAGCCGCGGACATACATCACGGCGGTTGAGAGCTGCGGCGTGTAGCCGGCGAACCAGGCCGAGGAGACGTACGACTCGTCGCCCGAACCCATGGTCGCGGTGCCCGTCTTGCCGGCAGCAGGTTGCGCGATCACCCCGGCCGACTTTCCGGTGCCGTTCTTGACGACCTCCTGGAGCGAGTACGAGGTGTCGTCGGCAGCGTCCTCGGACATCGCCCGCTCCTCGCCGTCGCGCTGGTTCCACTCGTAGACGACCTCGCCCTCGGCGTCGACGACCTTCGAGACGACGTGCACGGTGTTGCGTACGCCGCCGTTGGCGATGGTCGCGAACGCGTTGGCCATGTTGACCGGGCTGACCTGCGCCTTGCCCAGGGTGACCAGGTAGTCGGTCGGGTCCATGTCGGGCGAGTAAGCCGGCATCGAGCGGTAGTCGGCGGGTGCGTCGTTCGCCGACTGCTCCATCGGGGGGATGCCGGCCTTGACGGCCTGCTCCCATACGTCCTTGTGGTTGTTGGGCAGCGCCTGCGACATCTCGACGAAGGAGGTGTTGATCGACTCCTCCATCGCCTTGATCCCGGTCACGTACTCGCCATACGAGTGACCGGTCGGGTCCGCGTCGGACTGACCGGAGTTTCGGACGACCAGCTCGGTGCCGGGGATCTCCATACCGCCCTCACCGGTCCAGGTGTCCTTCAACGAGTAGCCGGCGTCGAGTGCCGCCGCCATGGTGAACGGCTTCATCGTCGAGCCCGCCATGCCACCGTTGGCCGCCCAGTTGATCTGGGACTTGAGGTAGTCCTGGCCGCCGTAGAAGCCCTTCAGGGCGCCGGTCTTCACGTCGACGGTCGCTGCTCCGACGTGAAGGGCGTTCTTCTCGTTCTTCTCGTTGACCGACTTCTTGTCACCGGGACGTACGTCGTTGACGGCGTTCTCCGCGGTCTTCATGGCCTTCGAGCTGAGCGTGGTGGTGACCTTCAGACCCTTGCTGTCGATCTCCTCCTCGGTGAAGAGGGGCTCGCCCTTCTCGTTCTTCAGGGACTTCAGCTCGGTCTTCACCAGCGTGAGCGCGTGACCCTTCTGGCCACCGAGGCGGCTGTCGGCGCGCGGCTTGGGGAACTTGGGCAGCGCTGCCTTGGACTTCTCCAGGGTGGCCTCGTCGTACTCGCTGAGCGCCTTACCCTGCGCCTTCAGGTCGGCCATGCCCTTGAGGACGTACTGGTAGCGACCCAGCAGCTCGGTGCCGCCGGCGTCCTTGCCGGACTTCTCCGGGTCGAACCCGTTCGGGTTGTTGAGGATCGCGGTGAGCGCCGCGGCCTCCTTGATGTTGAGGTCCTTGGCCGACTTGCGGAAGTAGGTCTTCGCCGCGGCCTGGACGCCGTACGCACCGCGGCCGAAGTAGACGGTGTTGAGATAGCCGGTGAGGATCTCGTCCTTGGACTCCTGCCGGCTGATCTTGAGCGAGATGACCGCTTCCTTGACCTTGCGGGAGTAGGTGCGCTCCTGAGTCAGGTAGAGGTTCTTGACGTACTGCTGGGTGATCGTCGAGGCGCCGCCCTGGCTGCCGGTGGTGGCGTTGGAGAAGAGGGTGCGGGCGATGCCCTTGAGGTCGATGCCGTTGTTCTCGTAGAAGCTGCGGTCCTCGGCCGCCACAGCGGCGTCCTTCACGAGGTCCGGCATCTCGTCCACGCTCAGCGCGTCACGGTTCTGGTCGCCCGCCTGGAAGCGGCCGACCTCCTTCTTGCCGCCGGCGTAGTAGACGAAGCTCGACTCGGCCTGGAACGCCTCGTTGGCGCTGGGGACCGAGATCATGTTGTAGGAGATGATCACCGCGGCGCTGCCGATCAGCGCCATGACCAGGGCGAAGATCGCCGCGACCTTCCCGATCCTGACCGCCAGGCCCTTCTTGTCCCGGTCGGGGTCGCTGAACCGGTCCTTCAGCCCGTCGAGCCGGCTGCCGTGACGGCCGGGGCCGTTCGGACGGGGGCCGGCGGGTCGCTGACCGAGCCGGTCGACCGGGGGCTCACCGGGACGGCGAGGTCCCGGATAGGGCGGGCGCTGACCGGGACGGCCGCCACCGGGGGGCATCGGCGGCTGGGCCGAGCCTCGGGGCGGGGGCTGCGGGCGGCCGCCGGGACGCGGGCCCTGCGGAGCACCCTGAGGCCCACCTTGGGGCCCACCTCGGGGACCGCCCTGGGGGCCACCTTGGGGGCCGCCCTGCGGTCGGCGTGGGGCAGGTGGACGACCGGCACCGCCGGACGGACCACCCTGCGGAGGGCGCGGTCCACCCCGGGGTCGTCCTTGGAGCCCACCGAGATCGGATCTGCGGGGGCTGGGCCTGCGCGGGTTGGGCCTTTGCGAAAAGCCGCCGCCGGTTGGGTCGCTCACGGGTTTGCACTGCTCCTGTGACTGCCCGGCACGTGACCGGACGGGCTGACACTGACAATCCCCCGACGTCGCTGGATCCCCCCGAAGAGATCCCATCAACCTGACGCGACGCTTGCCGGACGTTCCCCGCGGTGGATCCACGGGTGGGCGAACGGCAGCCATCAGCGTACGCAATCGACGCTAGCGCCCATGCATCCACGCCCAGCGCGCCCCAAGTCACCCGACGTCAACAGTTCGGTGACGGTTGCATCGAAGTGGCCATTTCGGGCGTATTCAGACAAGACTTTGGTCTCTATTTGCCGTCATGGATATATCGGTACGATAGGTCGCATGGCACGTCGCGCAGAGACGATCGAGCTCGCAGTCCTTGGGCTGCTGCACGAGACGCCTATGCATGGCTACGAGCTGCGCAAGCGGCTCAACCTGATGCTCGGCTGGGGTCGGGTGCTGTCGTACGGCTCGCTCTACCCCGCCCTGAAGAAGATGCTGCGCAAGCACCTCATCGAAGAGGAGGCGCAGACCGTGACGCCGGTGACCCGGCGGCCGCGGATCGTCTACCAGCTGACGCCTGCCGGCGAGCGTGAGTTCACCCAGCTCATGTCCGAGGTCGGACCGATGGCTTGGGAGGACGACAACTTCGACATCAGGTTCGCGTTCTTCGGTCGCACCGACATGGAGATCAGGCTGCGAGTCCTCGAGGGACGACGCAGCCGGCTCCAGGAGCGCCTCGACCGAGTCCAGCGCGAGCTTGCCATGACCCAGAAAGAGGTCGACTCCTACGCCCGCGAGCTTCAGCGCCACGGTGTCGAGTCAGTCGAGCGAGAGGTCAGATGGCTCTCCTCGCTGATCGATGCCGAGCGCAACCCCAAGCCTGCGAACGACGAGCGGGCAACGGGACGCAGGGGTCTGGGGAATGACGATGACGTCCGCGACGAAGCGGACGTCTCGCGCACCGCGCCGCAGTACGGAACACGCAAGGGTGCAGCGCACAGCAGCCAAGAGGATGAGAAATGACCTCCTCACCGGTGAGCCGGTCAGGAGAATTGGAAGGAGCCCCGATGGGTTCGGTTCGTGTAGCAATCGCGGGAGTCGGCAACTGCGCCAGCTCCCTGGTCCAGGGTGTGGAGTACTACAGGGACGCCGACCCGGCGGGCAGCATCCCGGGCCTGATGCACGTCAAGTTCGGCGACTACCACGTCTCTGACGTCGAGTTCGTCGCTGCCTTCGACGTCGACGACAAGAAGGTCGGCAAGGACCTCTCCGAAGCGATCGACGCCTCCGAGAACAACACCATCAAGATCGCCGACGTCCCGTTCAAGGGCATCGAGGTC
The DNA here is from genome assembly GCF_050699375.1 of Nocardioides sp. GTDB lineage: Bacteria > Actinomycetota > Actinomycetes > Propionibacteriales > Nocardioidaceae > Nocardioides. The sequence goes on from NZ_JBOHDN010000104.1 coordinate 54,032, forward strand.
CAGCGTGGTCCCACGCTCGACGGTCTGGGCAAGTACTACCGGCAGACCATCTCCGAGTCGGGCCTCGACCCCGTGGACGTGGTCTCGGTGCTCCGTGAGAAGGAGGTCGACGTCCTCGTCTCCTACCTTCCGGTGGGCTCGGAGGAGGCGGACAAGTTCTACGCGCAGTGCGCGATCGACGCGGACGTCGCCTTCGTCAACGCGCTGCCGGTCTTCATCGCCTCCGACCCCGAGTGGGCCGCGAAGTTCGAGGCCGCGGGCGTCCCGATCGTCGGTGACGACATCAAGTCGCAGGTCGGTGCCACCATCACCCACCGCGTCATGGCCAAGCTGTTCGAGGATCGTGGCGTCGCGCTGGACCGCACGTACCAGCTCAACGTCGGCGGCAACATGGACTTCAAGAACATGCTCGAGCGTGAGCGCCTGGAGTCCAAGAAGGTCTCCAAGACCCAGGCCGTCACCTCGAACCTCAAGGGCGAGCTGGCCGACAAGATCGACGATCGCAACGTACACATCGGTCCCTCGGACTATGTGCAGTGGCTCGACGACCGCAAGTGGGCGTACGTCCGGCTCGAGGGTCGCGCGTTCGGTGATGTCCCGCTCAACCTGGAGTACAAGCTCGAGGTCTGGGACTCGCCAAACTCCGCGGGCATCATCATCGACGCCGTGCGTGCCGCCAAGATCGCCAAGGACCGTGGCATCGGCGGCCCGATCATCCCGGCCTCGGCCTACCTCATGAAGAGCCCGCCGGTGCAGATCGAGGACACCGAGGGTCGCGTCCAGCTGGAGGCGTTCATCAGAGGCGAGTGACCCTCTGCCGCTGACCTGCCCCGGGTGCCTGGCACCCGGGGCAGTCGCATGTCCGGTCGCGTCCTCAGAAGCGGATCGCGTCGATGATCCGTACGCGGGCGGCGATCATCGCCGGGAGGATGCCGGCGAGCGCACCGACGGCGAGGGCGACCGCGAGACCGAGGAAGGCGGCGGAGAGAGGGAAGGGTGGGACGTCGTCGATGCCTTGGAGGACCAACTTCTCGACCCACGGGTTCTTGATGGCGGCGACGGCGAGCATCACGCCGACGACACCGGCGACGAAGGTCGCGACCACGCTCTCCATCATCACCGAGAAGAAGACGCGGCCGGTGGTGGCGCCGAAGCTGCGCCGGATGCCGATCTCGCGGATCCGCTGCTGGATGGTCACCAGCGCGATGTTGAGCAGGCTGAGCGCGCCGAGGAGCAGGATGATCCCGGCGATCCCGATGACGATCCACTTGACCGGGCCGAGCGGGTCCTCTCCGCCCCAGGCGAGATAGTCCTCGCGACCGGCGTTCACGCTCAGTCCAGGCAGCTCCGCCCGCATCGCTCGGCTGATCTCCTCCGCGAGCTGGTTGGCACCCTTGACCGGCACCCACATCTCGTACGACACTTCCGGAGCCGTCGTCCCGAACCACCGCTCGTGCACGTCCGGGTGCAGGTAGACCTGCCCACGCCGGGAGTCGCCGCCGCGCGAGGCGATCCCCACCACGGTCGCGGTCACGGTCGTGCCCCTGCCGGTCAGGTCGATCGTGAACGGCAGCGGGGTATCGGTCAGGCCGAGCTTCTTCACCAGCGACGGGCTGACCACCACGGTCGGTGAGAGGTTCTCACCATCGGCCTCGGTCAGCCACCGCCCCTCGGGTACGACCACCCGGTGGATCGCCGCATAGTCCGGGTCGACGGCGGCCAGGTCGAGGTTCATCTGCTGCCCGGCGTACGTCGCCTTGAACTCGTATTCGGAGATCCGCATCGAGGCGTACGTGATGTCGAAGTCCTCCACGACCTTCTCGAACGCGGGGCGGATCCGCTCGGACGGGATGGGGTTGCCGGTTCGGTCGTCGTAGCCGTGGACGACGATCCGGGCGGGCCGGCCCTCGCGCTCGTACTGCTCGACGAGCACCTGCTCGCCGATGGTCGCAACCGCGACCGTCGCGGTGATGGAGGCGACCGCGACCGCGACCCCGATCAGGGAGAGCAGCACCCGGAGACGGTGGATGCGCAGCTCCTGCCAGGCCTCGACCGTGGCTGCGGCGAAGCCCGAGAACCCGTCGCCGAAAGCCCGCTTCATGCCGTTACCTCGTCGAGGACGTGCAGCTCGCCCTCGGCCAGCCGGTAGTGCCGTCGGGCCATCGCGGCGACGCTGGGATCGTGGGTGATCGTGATGAGCGCGGCGCCGGAGTCGTAGGTCGCCTTGTCCAGCAGGTTCATCACCAGCTCCCCGGTCTCGACGTCGAGCGCGCCGGTGGGTTCGTCGGCCAGCACGACAGACGGGCGTCGCACCAGGGCGCGGGCGATCGCGATGCGCTGCTGCTCGCCGCCGGACATGTGGTGCGGCATCGCGTCGAGCCGGTCACCGAGGCCGACCTGGTCGAGCATCTCGGAGGCGATCCGCCGGCGTTGCCAGAACTCGCGACCGGTGGCGTAGAGCAGCGGCGCCATCACGTTCTCTATCGCGGTACGCCCCGGCAGCAGGTTGAACTGCTGGAAGACGAACCCGATGTCGCGGCCTCTTATTCGTGCCGCCGCGCGGTTGCCGATGGCGGACAGGTCCTTGCCGGCCCAGTGCAGGCTCCCGCCCGTGGGTCGGTCGAGCAGCCCGAGCAGGTTGAGCAGGGTCGACTTGCCGGTGCCCGATCGGCCGATGATGCCGATGTGGTCGCCGCGGCGTACCTCCAGATCGACGCTCGTCAGGATGTGCAGGTCCTGGCCGTCGGGGAGCTCGACGGTGCGGGCGACCCCCTCGAGGCGGAGGAGCTCCTCCCTCATCCGTACATCATCTCTTCCTCGCCCCGGGGCTCCGGCTTCGAGCCGGGGACGTAGCGCTGCACCCGGTCGCCCACCTTCAGCCCGCTGGTGACCTCGACCTGCTTCCCGTCGGTCTCGCCGAGGGTGACGGGATGCTCGGTCGGCGTACCGTCCTCGCCCAGGAGCCACACGGTGCCGTCACCGAAGAGGCCCTTGACGCTGGTGACCGGGATGACGACGACGCCTGCGTCGGACTTGCCTGCATTGATCGACATCGTCATCTTCAGGCCGTCGTAGACGGTGACCTTCCGTGGCACGACGCAGGCGATCCTGGACCCGGCCGCGGACTCGCTCTCACCCTCCGGCATGCCCATCTCTTCGCCGCCCTCGGGTTCGGCCTCGATGGTCTCGGTCGCGGCCTCGCCGACGGTGAGGTTGGTGCAGGTGAACGGCTTGGGTCCACCCTCGATCTCCACCGTCGCCTTCTCGGGGGCGCCGGCGAGCCGGTAGCGGTCGAGCGGTGTGATCGCGCCGACGGCGTGGAAGGTCTGGCGCCGGACCGAGACCACGACAGCGTCCTCGGCGGTCTCCTCCAGCAGGTCCGTGGCGTACGTCCCCACGACGCCGGCCGCGGGCGCGACGACGGTGAACCAGCGGTACGTCGGCTTCGCCGGCGGCTCCGGGTCCTCGGCAGGCTGGTTGCCCTGCTCTGCCGGCTCCTCGGTGTCCGGTTCTGCCTCCGGCTCGGCGTCCGCCTCCTCCGGCCCGGTGACCGTCTCCTCTTCCACGCGGATCTGGAAGAGCTTGTCGCCCTTCTTGACCTCCGCCCCGGAGTCGACATACCTGTGCACCAGCACGCCGCTCGCCGGTGCCGTCACCGCGACCGGCTTGTCGATCACGATCGTCCCGTCGACCGTCAGCGAGTTGGCGATCATGCCCTTCTCGGCGACGACCTCCTCGGCCGGAGCCTTCCCGGTCGGCGTCAACGGGCTCTCGTCCGCATCGACATCGCTGCCGGTGAACGCCAGCTTGAACAGGCTGATCGCGACCACCAGGCCGATCAGCAACCACAGCGTGCGGAATACCGCCCGACGCATCCCGACCTTTGACATGGGCGGACGGTATACCGGTTCACCGGATGTTCACATGCGTATATCTCGCGTCGCTCCAGATCTTTTCCGAAACTCGGCCCGAGATGCGACTCGAACACCTGTTCCACCCAATAGAGTACCCGGGCTCGAGAACCCCCAGCTGACCTCATTCACCGGGAGTCCCCCACCATGTCCGACAACCGCAACGACACGGCCGCGACGGTCGAGACCGTCGAGGCCCGGACGACCCCGACCGGCAACGGCCGCGGCCTCATTCTCTTCGGGGCCGTCTCGGTCGCGCTGATCTCGACGGCAGCGGCGTACGTCGCGATGGTCGGCTTCGGGCGCGACGTCCTCGCGATGGGTGCCATCAATGCGTACGCCTTCGCCGGCGTCTTCGAGCTGTCGCTTGTCACCGTCGCGCTGATGGCCCGCGAGGCGGCCCAGCAGGACCGGCCCGCACAGACGCTGCTGTCACTGACCTGGCTGCTCTCGGCCGCGTCCGGATTCTTCGCCGGCTGGCACGAGATCCACCTCGGCCACGCCGTGACCGCGGCGGCATTCCGGTTCATCGTGCCGCTGCTGGCCGCGCTGATGTGGCACCTGGCTCTCGTCGGTGACCGCCACCTCGCCATGGAGCGGTCCTGGTCCGACCTGCGGATGGGCGCCCGGATGCACGCGCTCCTCGGCACCCGGGTCGAGTGGCGGCGGGCCCGTGACACGGCGCTGCGGAAGCGTACGCGCTCCTCGCGACGGAAGCTGGAGCGCGCACAGAAGCGCTACTGGCGAGCCGAGACCGTGGCGCTGCGGTCGGTCGCGCCGGGGGCGATGCGTGATCAGATCACCCAGTGGGTCGACGCGTTCGCCGCGGTCGCCGAGGGCACCCGCCAGGCCGACCAGCTGCCGATCACGCTCCCGGATGTGCACGAGGCGCTCAGCACCTCGGTGGTCGAGAGTGTCGCGACCGTGGAGCAGATGCCCCGCGACCTCACGGTCGCCGACATCTCTGCTGACTTGCCCCGCGAAGTGCTCCCGCCGCGCGAGACCCGGACCCGCGAGATGGCCTCCGCTCTTGCCACCCCTGACAGCCGCCGGCGCGTCTCGAGCCGGGTGACCGAGGCCGCCCGCACCGCCGCCGACGCTGGCCGGGGCGCCGGGATGTCGCCGGAGTTCAGCAGCGGCCGCGAAACGACCGCGCCCGGCACGACCGCGCCGGCGGAGGCCGACGGCGCACTGCTGGACCGGATCCCGTTCCCCGAGAACATCCCCGACCCCGAGCCGGCGATGGACTACCCGGACATCTTCCCCGACGAGCTCGAGGAGCTGGTCAACAACCTGCCCTCCGAGTCGTCGCCCGAGGCGGCACGGATGCTCGTCCGAGCCGGTGCCCCGGTCCCCGATGTCGCCCAGAAGCTCGGGGTCTCCCCGAGCACCGTCTACCGCTGGACCTCCGACGCCCGAGCCTGACCCGCTCTCGCCGAAGCGTCAGCTCTGCAGGCCGAATTGGCACCGGGGGTGCCAACTCGGCCTGCATAAGTGACTTCTCGGCCTGCAGAGCTGACGTCTCGGCCTGCAGAAGTGACTTCTCGGCCTGGTTCGGACTACTTCTCGAGGTCGGCCTTCAGCTTGGCGAGGGTGGTGGCCATGCCCGTACGCAGCTCGTCGGTGAAGCCTTCCTCACCGCCGAAGGCGACCTTCGTCAGCGAGCGGGAGAGGGCGGAGATGCCGGTCGGGGTCTCGCGGCGGTGGGTGACCACGGTCCCCTCGGCGGTCTCCTCGAGCTGGAAGGACCACACCGTCGTGTTCTCGGTGACCCGGAACGCGAAGTCGGAGTGGGGGGTGAAGCGTACGACCCGGGCGGTGGTGGGCCAGTGCTTCCAGCCGTAGTGGTTGATGTTGAAGAACCACGTGCCCTCCTTCACCTGGCCGAGCACGATCGTCTTCACCACCTGCGGGCTCCAGGAGGACATCCGGGGGAGATCGGTGATCGCGGCCCACACCTGCGCCGGGGTGGCGTTGACGGTGGTGGTCGCTTCGAGGTCTGTGATCGTCGTCATGCCGGAACCATACCGTCAGTATGGCGGTCTCGACAGGCTCGACCACCGACGCTTCGCTCAGTCCTCGGCGTCGGACAGCTTCCACGGCCAGTCGTAGAACGGGTTGGGCGTACCCCAGGTCGGGCCGTAGCGCTCCGCGAGGAAAGCCTCCGGATCGGCCGGCGCGAGCAGCTGCGCCCCCAGGAACGAGATCTCGGAGGCGGGCAGGACCAGCGAGGTCGCGATCGCGCGCAGCTTCATCTGCTCCATATGGAGCGTCGTGGAGTCGCCGTCCACGAGGAGCGGGAAGAGGTCGATGTGCAGGCCGGTCGCCGGGTCGGTGATGTGGAAGTTGAGCTGGTTGTTGGGCCTGGCGACCTTCCAGCCACGCTCGGCGATCTCGTCCCTCAGCTCAGTCAGCAGCGGCTCGGCCTCCTCGCGAGAGCCGGCGTCGAGCGGGATCAGCATGTCCACGTCGTCGTCGTGTGCCAGGAAGTCGCCCTCGCGTACGGCACCGAGAAGCGTGCCGTACGCCATCATCGCCGGCTTCCCCAGCTCGGTGAGCAGCGTGGTCGCGTGCAGCATGGTCTCGACATAGCCGGCGGACCGCTTGCGCAGCACCCCGTGGTCGCGGAAGCCGTGCCGGGTGAGGCCGGCGGGCTCGCCACCGATGATGTCGACCGCCCGGTTGACCTCGGTCTCGAGCCGGCGAAGCTCGGCGGTAGAACGCAGGACGAGCTGGTAGGTCGGCATCGACGTCGCTGTCGACGGGAACCGCAGCCGCTCGGCGGCGAGCAGGTGACCGGCGAGCGCCCACTCGTCGTCGGTCAAGGCCTCCTCCCCGGAGAGACGCGTGGGGATCAGCGAGACGAGCAGCCTCTGCTCCTCGGCGTCCGCGGTGAGCAGTCCCTGCTCCGCCAGCTTCGCCAAGCCGGTCAGCACCTCCGCATGCGCGGCCCGGCCGGCCTCTTCCGACTCCAGCATCTCCACACCGACCTCACGGCCGAGCAGGCGGGACACCAGCGCCAGCGTCTGGGTGATGATCGTGTCGGAGTCGACGGAGCAGACGGTGTGGAAGCCGCCATCGGGGCCGCCGACGGCGACCGTCAGCCGCCTCGCCCGCAGCCCCCAACCATCACGCCGGTTGTAGACCCGCAGCTCGTCGGCCTCGACCGGCTCGGCCAGCTCGACCGACCACCAGGCGCCGACCTCCTTCTTCGTACGCAGCGTGCCGTACTCGAACGAGTTCACGTCGTTCGGCTGCGACGGCGATACCGAGCTCTGCTCAATCGTCTGCCCAGCGGTCGCGACCGGGATCAGCCTGCCGTTGGCGTACAGCTCGAAGCCCCGCAGGTCGAGCTGAGCCTCGAACTTCTTCGGCAGGTGGACGCGCAGGACCGAGACCGCGCCGTTGAGGGGAACGGAGAGGTACGCCGCGCCGATGCCGCCGAACCAACCGAGCGACGGCAGCAACGGCTCGCGCCCCGGTAGCCGGCGCAGCCGCACCCGCTCACGTACGTGCTGGTTCTCGGGCTCGACAGGCCGAGCCCGAGGCGCCTCGTGCGCAGGCCGGCGCAGCGCCGAGCGCAGCGCGTCACTGATCGAACGTTTGCCGGTCATCCCCCAGATGTTTCCATCCAGGTCAAGCCGATCAGCGCTCGGCCCACCACTCGAGGAGGCGCTTGCCGGCCTCTTCCTCGGAGAGGACCCCTTCGTCGAGGCGCAGCTCCATCAGGAACTTGTACGCAGCCCCGACCTCGCGACCGGCAGGAATGTCGAGCAGCTCCATGATCTGGTTGCCGTCGAGCGCGGGCCGCAGCGCGGCCAGCTCCTCCTCCTCGGAGATCCGCTCGATGCGCGCCTCGAGCGCGTCGTAGGTGCGCGCCAGCCGCTCCGCCTTGCGGCGGTTGCGGGTGGTGCAGTCGGCACGGGTGAGCACGTGCAGCCGCTCGAGCTGGTCGCCGGCGTCGCGTACGTAGCGACGCACCGCCGAGTCGGTCCACTCGCCGTCGCCGTAGCCGTGGAAGCGCAGGTGCAGGTCGACCAGCTTGGCGACGGCCTCGATCTCGTCCTTGGAGAAGCGCAGCTGCTTCATCCGCTTGCGCGTCATCTTGCCGCCGACGACGTCGTGGTGGTGGAAGGAGACCGTCCCGTCGTCGTGGAACTTCCGGGTGCGCGGCTTGCCGACGTCGTGCATCAGCGCGGCGAACCGCGACACGAAGTCGGGCTGACCACCCAGCCGCGACTCCTGGTCGATCGACTGCTCGAGCACGGTGAGCGTGTGCTCGTAGACGTCCTTGTGACGGTTGTGCTCGTCGCGTTCCATCCGCAGCGCGGCGAGCTCGGGCAGCACCAGATCGGCGAGCCCCGTGTCGACGAGCAGCCGCAGCCCCTGGCGCGGGTAGGGCGCACAGATCAGCTTGACCAGCTCGTCGCGCACGCGCTCCGCGGAGATGATCGAGATCCGCGACGCCATGTCCGTCATCGCCGCGACGACCTCGGGCGCGACCGTGAAACCGAGCTGTGCGGCGAACCGCGCCGCGCGCATCATCCGCAACGGGTCGTCCGAGAAGGAGGCTTCGGGGGTGCCGGGGGTGCGAAGCACCCGAGTCGCCAGATCCACCACACCGCCATAGAGGTCGACGACCTCGCGGGCCTTCCCGTCGGCTCCGCCCAGCCTCACGGCCATCGCGTTGACGGTGAAGTCGCGGCGTACGAGGTCGTCTGCCAACGATGTGCCGTAGGCGACGGCGGGCTTGCGGGAGTCCGGGTCGTAGGCCTCGGAGCGGTAGGTGGTGACCTCCACCTGCCACGGACCCTTGCGGGTGCCGATGGTGCCGAAGTCGCGGCCCATGTCCCACAGGGCCTCACCCCATGTACGCAGGATCTTCTCGGTCTCCTCCGGGCGGGCCGAGGTGGTGAAGTCGAGGTCGTTGTGGGGACGGCCGAGCATCGCGTCGCGGACCGGTCCGCCGACGAGCGCCAGCTCGTGGCCGGAGCGGGCGAAGGCCTCTCCGAGGGAGTCGATCACCGGTGCGATACGGTCCAGTTCAGCAGTCACCGATCGCTGAACATCGGCGACGCTGATCGGGGGAAGCTGGCTGTCGGACACAACGCCGCAGTCTACGAGGACCGCACCTCCGGAAAGATATTCTCGAAGCCATGCCAGTCCGCCAGCACCAGGCGAGGCCTTCAGGGCCATCCAGACGAGTCACCGCCGCACTCGTCCTGGCGCTGCTGGCACCCCTTCTGCTGCTGATGTCCGCGACCACTCTGGCCGCGCCCGCCCAGGCCGCGGAGGAGCCGGAGGAGACCGACCCGCTGACGGTGAGCATCGACCAGCTCGACACGGTCAGCCTCGATCCCCGCACCAAGGGCCGGATCACCGTGCGCGGCAAGGTCACCAACACCACCGAGGACACGTGGGGTGGGGTCAAGATCTACCCGTTCGTCGGCGACACGCCGATCACCACGTCCGAGGAGCTGGCCGAGGCGGCGAAGCTGCCCGCGGACGCGTTGGTCGGCGAGCGGATCGTCACCGAGGGTGCGTACGCCACCGTCCCCGACCTAGCACCCGGCGAGACCTACTCATGGTCGCTGACGGTGCCGCGCAAGCTCCTGGAGATCACCCAGGCCGGGGTCTACTGGTTCGGGGTGCACGCGCTGGGCGCGACCACGCCGAGCACCGCCGACGGCCGGGCCCGTACCTTCCTTCCGCTGGTCACGCAGCCCAACAAGAAGGCGAGGGCCGAGAAGGTCTCGATGGTCATGCCGCTGCGGCGCAGCGTGGTCTACGACGCCGACGGCAGCGTCGACTACCTCCCCGGCTGGACCCGGGACCTGCGCGCGGGCGGCCGGCTCTCCCGGATGCTCGAGGTCGGCGCCGAGATGCCGGGCGTGACCTGGGCCCTCGACCCGGCGCTGATCGATGCCGTACGCAACCTGGCCAAGGGAAACCCGGGCCGCAACATGTCCGCGACGGACGAGGGCGAGGAGCCGGAGGAGAGCGGGAGCTCGTCCCCTTCTCCTTCGACACTGCAGCCGAGCTCCCCGTCCAGCACCGACACCGCCGCGGAGGCCACCGACGAGGAGGCAGAGGCCGCGAAGGAGGCGGCGACGGACTGGCTGGGCCGCCTCGAGGACGCGTTGGCCGGCCACAACCTGCTCGCCCTGCCGTACGCCGACCCCGACCTGTCCGCTCTCGCCACCAGCGACCCCGACCTGCTGGCGACCGCGCGTGAGCGGACCACCAGCTCGCTCGCCGCGCTCGGCATCAAGGCGACCCCCGCCGTCGCGCCACCGACCGGCTACCTCGACCGCGCCGCGGTCAACCTGCTCGAGCCGGGCGCGGTCAACCTGGTCAGCGACAAGATGTTCCGCGGCACCGCGCCGGTGATCGCCGACCTCGACGGTCACGAGATGATCGTCGCCTCCTCCGGGGCGGCCGCCGGCGGGCCCGGGCCCAACGACCCGGTCGACGCGATCTCGGTGCGCCAGCGGATCGTCTCGGAGGCAGCGCTGCGCCGGGGCTCCGGCAAGCCGCTCGTGGTGGTCGTTCCCGACGAATGGCACCCCCCGCAGACGGCGGCGTCGTTCGTCGCTCCGTGGCAGAAGGCCGCCTGGATCTCGCCCTCGTCGCTGACCGAGGCCGTCTTCGACCAGAAGGCCACCGAGGTCACCGCCGAGAACCTCCGCTACCCCCGGCGCGAGATGAAGGCAGAGATCTCGACCGAGCGGATCCGGGCCGCCAACGACCTCATCGACGCCGGCGACACGCTGCAGCGCATCCTGACCCACAACGACGAGGTGGCCTCCGACGTCGTCGGCGAGGCGCTGACCACCACGGCCTACTCCGCCCGCAAGGGCGAGACGGACGCCGCCGCGAACGCGCTCGACCGGATCAACTCCGAGCTGGCCTCGATCACGGTGAACGTACCGCCGAAGGTCATCCTCTCCAGCATGAAGGGCGGCGAGTTCCAGGTCACGCTGAGCAACGCGCTGGACCAGCCGGTCACGGTGCGGCTGGACGCGATCACCGACTCGTCGCTGCGGGTCGCCACCTCCGAGCCGATCCAGCTCGACGCCAACTCGAAGGCGAGCTTCAATCTCGCCGCGAGCATGCGCGACACCGGCACCCACACCGCCCAGGTCGTCGTCACCGACACCGAGGGCAACCCGCTGGGTGCCCACGCCACCGTGCCGATCCGCCCCTCGCAGGTGAGCGGAGTGATCTGGTGGTTCGTCGGGACCGGCTGCGCGCTACTCTTCGCGGCGATCGCCGTACGTCTCACCCGGCGCATCATCAAGGCCAAACGAGCACGTACGACAGGAGGCGACGAGTGAGAAGCGGCGCGAGCGAGGAACGAGCTCGAGCGTTCGCGACGAGCGAGGAGCCAGAGCGAGCGAAGCGAGCGGCAGAACTGTGACAGCCACCGAGCAGAAGTCCGGCGGAAGCTCGGTCCTGGCCAACAGCGCGGTGATGGCCGCGGGGACGCTCTTCTCCCGGGCGAGCGGGTTCATCCGCTCCGCACTCCTGGTCGCCGCCCTGGGCTCCGGCCTGCACGCCGACGTCTTCAC
>NZ_JBOHDN010000105.1:0-24243 GCF_050699375.1 Nocardioides sp.
ATCCCCTACGACCGGCTCCTGGGCCAGGCGTTCATCCGGATCATCGAAACCTACGACGTCGACCAGTTGCCCCGCCACGGTGGACATGGGACCACGGTGTTCATCACCATGACCCTGGACCAGCTCCACACCGACCTCGGCACCGCCTCATTGGGGTTCGACGGCGACACCATCACCGCAACCGAAGCCCGCAGAATGGCCTGCAACGCCGACCTGATCCCCACCGTCCTCGGCACCGACTCCGAACTCCTCGACTTCGGCCGCACCACCCGCCTCGCCCACCCGATCCAACACCGGGCACTACGACTACGGGACAAGGGCTGCCAAGCAGAAGACTGCGACGCCCCAGCAGCCTGGACCGAAGCCCACCACCTCAAACCCTGGGCCAAAGGCGGCTCCACCAACCTCAACGACATGGTGCTGCTGTGTCCCAGCGACCATCGTCGGATCCACAGCCCCGACTACACCTACGAGCGACTGCCCGACGGACGAATCAGGTTCGCCCGGCGAATCTAGACGTACCCGGCCACGACGTTGGTGGGGCGAGCCTGGTTGAACGAACGAGGGCCGCCGCGTGGGATGCGGTTGGTCTAAGGCCCACTCCTCGCCGCCAAGGCCGAGCGCCGTGAGGGTCGCGACGTACTCGCTCGGCAAACGAGTCGGAGTGCTCACCTTCGGCGTCCCCCAGTGCCGGCGAGCTGTGCTGGAGGCGGCTCCTGTGACCGAGGGTCAACGGCGGTCCGGGGCATCATCACCAGGGCACCGGGCCCTCCTCGCTGAAGAACCCGGCGGTCGGTCCGTCCGCGCTGACGATGGCTAGATGCACCAAGATCGCGGCCCCCTGCTCGGTCGTGAGGAATCCGCTGTGGTTGTTGCTCTCCGTGTCGACGAAGCCGGGGGCGGCGGCGTTGACGAGGATGCCATCTTTCCGCAGTTCATTGGCGTACTGCACGGTCAGCGCGGTCAGGGCGGTCTTGGACGGCGAATACGCGGCCGACGGCAGCAGGGTTGCCATGGGGCCGTTCGGGTCGCTGAAGATGGTCAGCGACGCGGCGTGGCTGCTGACGTTGACGATGCGCGGCACCGGTGACCGCCGCAGCAGCGGCAGCATGGCGTTGGTCACCGTGATCACCCCGAAGACGTTGGTCTCGAACACCGCCCGGACCATGTCCAGGTCGACGGTGCTGGGGACCTGATCGTGGGCGTCTTCGGGCGAGACTTGCCCGGACCCGGTGATGCCCGCGTTGTTGATCAGGACGTCGAGGTGGCCGAAGCGCTCCTCGACATGCCTGGCGACCCCCTCGACGGTGGTCGGGTCGGTGACGTCCAGGGTGACCGCGTGCGCGTCTCCCCCTGCCGCCCGTATCGACGCGGCGGCTTCCTCGCCGCGCTGCGGGTCTCTGGCGCCGATCAGGACCGTCATGCCCAGCGACGTGAGCTGCTCAGCAGCCGCACGGCCTATCCCCTTGTTCGCCCCGGTGACCAGCGCGATCTTCTGGTGTGGTGTCTGCTCCCTCATGACCCGTAGACGAGGCAGTCCGAACAGCTGTGACACGCGGACAGAAACTGGCTGGGGTCCGTGTGGCGGGCGATCAGCAGGTCTTCAGGTCCCCCGAAGCGGGCCCGTCATGCGTCAGCGCATCGAGGGTGAGAGCGATGGCGGCCGCGCTCATCGGGATGAGCAGGTGCTCGGAGATGTCCAGGGCGCAGGCGTCCTGGATGCGTACGTTGGTGGTTCTGGGGCCTTCGGCGAGGAAGCCGGAGGTGTAGGGGACGACTACCTCGTCGTTGGCGGTGACGATCTGGGTGTAGGAGATGTCGCCCGGGGTCTCGTCGCCTGCGTTCAGGTCGGCGAGGAACTGGGAGCCGGTGGACTGCTGGGCGCAGGACTGGCAGAGGCCGGTGGCCTCGGTCGTGGCTTCGTCCGCGATGACGGCGGTGCCGTGGTTGGAGGGAGCCAGGCCGACGAGATCCTCGACGTAGGCGACGCCGCCGAGGTTCTTGATGTAGTAGCGAGGCATCATGCCGCCCTGGGAGTGGCCGACGAGGGAGACCTTGGCGGCGTCGGTGGTCTCGCGTACGCGTTCGATGAACTCCCCCAGGTGGGCTGCGGAGTCCCGGATGTCGCGGGTGGCACGGTTGCCGTAGTCGAGGGAGTAGACACAGAACCCGGCACGTTTGATCGCCAGCGAGAGCGGGTCGAGCAGCGAGCGGCGGTCACCGAAGGTGCCGTGGACCAGGATCACCGGGGTGGGGCGCTCGGCGGAGGGTACGCAGCCCCAGTCGTTGGCACCGGCCGGGTCGCCGTAGGGCGACCCGGGCAGCGGGAGCTCGGTGTGGTTCGGCTCGGTCTGCTTCGGCCCGGCCGCCGCCGAGGCGGAGACCGGGAACAGCACGAGCGCGACAGCGACGACGAGGCTGGCAACGAGGCTGGCTACAAGGCTGGGCAGGAAAGGGCGCATGACCCTTTCAACGAACCGACGTGACCTCTGTCACGCTCCGGGGCCCGACCGGCGATCAGTTCGGGTCAGCCGAGGGCTTGTTCGCCGTCTCGTCGGTGCACTTGACCTCATCCTGCGGGTTGTAGACGGTCTTGAACGTCTCGGTGTCGACCTTCGAGCCGGTTCCGGCCTTGTAGAAGTCGCGCCAGACGTTGATCGAGAAGCCGCGGGCACCCACGGTGTTCTCGCAGTTGCCGTCGGTGATCTTCTGCTTGCCCGGCGACTTGAAGTCGTAGCGCTCGCCCGTGCGGGACTTGATGTCCCAGATCTTCGTGGACCACATCTCGACGGTCACCGAACCCGCACCACCCGACCCGGCGGGGTTCACCCAGGAGTGGATGAGCACGCCGTACTTGGTGTTGTTCTTGAACTTCAGGTCCAGCGATGGCCAGGCGACGGTCGCCTCGCGGCCGATCGGGTAGCGGCTGATGTAGAGCGAGTGCGGCTTGTGCTCTACGTCCTGGAGCCCGGCGAAGAACATCGCGTTGAACGTGGTCGTCGCCATCTGGGAGACGCCGCCGCCGTAGTCCTCGCGGAAGACCCCGTTCTGGATCATCCAGCCCTTGGTGAAGCCGTTGCCAGCCGTACGCTCCCCGACGATGCCGTTGAGGGAGAAGGTGTCACCGGGCGCGAGCACGGTGCCATTGACCAGGTCGGCCGCACGACCGATGTTGACGTTGCGGTATTCGGCGTAGGGGAAGGTGGTGGAGAAGGAGGAGATCTTCTCCTTGATCCCCCAGGCCTTGGCCTCCGCGGTGGTGACCTTCGGCTTCGCGACCTTCGACTTCACCTCGACGCTGCGGTCGGCCTTGGGCGCCGTCACGACATCGAGGAAGACCGCCTCCAGGTCCTTCTGGTTGAAGGTGACACCCGGCTTGGCGGGGACGACCTTGGGCTTGCCGTTGACCAGCTTCACGGTCGCATCGACCGGCTTGGCGGCGTCATCGGCGAGCGCCTTCTTGAGCACCTTCTTCAGCCTGTTCGGCGCGACCGAGGCCTGCAGCTCGCCGTCCTTGGGATCGAACCGGATCGCCTCACCGAACTGCTTCGGGGTCAGCTTCACCGGCGTCTTCTCGAACTTCAGCGTGATCGGGCCGGAGACCGCAGGGGTGGCGACCTTGTCGACGGCCTCCTTGACGTCGTCCTCGTCGACGTCCGGGGTCAGCTCCTCGAGACGTACGTCGGCCTTGCGGTCACCCTCGACGAGCAGCTGGCCGGCGAGCGCGGTCTCGAGCGCGGCATCGCTGACGCCTTCGCCCGCGACCGGCTGGGTGGTCTTGACCTTGCCCTTCTTGATGACGACGTCGCCGTCCTTGAAGGGAGTGCCGGCACCCTTGTTGACCTTGGCCGCGACCGTGGCGATCATCTTGTCGTCGGCCTCGATGACAGGCTCGAGCGTGCCGCCACCGGTGAAGTGCCGCCACAGCTTGGCCGGGCTCCAGCTGCGTGCCGCGCCGGCCTTCTCGATCGTCGCCTCGGCATCGAACTTCAGCCCCGCCTCGGCGGGGTTCACCTCAGTGGTCTTGCCACCGGCGGTCACGTTGATCGGCTGGCTGTGCGCCGGGGCGAACTCCTGCTCCAGCAGCGGAGTCGCCTCGGCTGCCGTCATGCCGCCGATGTCCACACCGGCGACCTTGGTGCCCTCGGCGATCTTGTCGCCGGCGACCGCGTACGCCGCGGCCCAGCCGCCGAAGGCCACGATGGCGAAGCCGCCCGCGACCGCCGCGGCGATCTTCGCGCCCTTGCCGAGCTGCTTGCCCTCGGCCGGAACCGGCTGGGCATAGTCGGGCTGGGCATGGTCGGGCTGGCCATAGTCGGGCTGGGCGTACTGGGGCTGGCCATATCCGGACCCGCCGTAACCAGCCTGCCCATAACCAGATTGCGCAGAACCGGGCTGGTCGACCGCGGTCGGCTGGGCGGGCTCGTGCACGACGAACGGGCCGACGCCGACGACGGTGTCCTCGGCCGGCTCATCGTCGAGATCGGCGTCGACAACGGGGCTGTAGAGAGCCATCTCGGTGTCGGCCTCGTCCGCCAGATCGGGATCTGCGGCCGCGTCCGGCTCCGGGGCGAACTCCCGGTTCCGGTTGACGAACAGGAGGCTCTCGTCCTTCAACAGCTCGTCGCGCATGACCGTGCTGCGCAGGAGCGTCTCCTCCTCCGGCTCATCCGGCTGGTCCGGCGAGCCAGACCGCGCGTCACCAGCAGAGGTATCGGCGGCGGCCTGGGCCGCGCCAGAGTCGGAGACGACACGAGTCGCGCCATCGGGCTCGTCAGAAGCGCTCGCAGACTCTGCGACTCGCGCGTCGATCTCGATCTGCGGGATCATGACCGTCTCGACGGCAGCATCCTCCGCGCCAGCTTGACTGGCGTTGGTTCCGGCTGCATGAGTTTGCAATGCAGGCTCGGGCGCCTTGGAGGCCTCGGGCTCATTGGACATGCGGGAGAGCCTAGGACCTATACCCCCCTAGGCCGAACCCGTAGCCCATCTTGGGACGTTTGTCACGCACCCCGACGACCCGAATCCTCCGCCGGAGCGCGCTTCTGGACGGTGGCTGTGGCCACGATCACCATCAGCACGGCCCAGGTGATCAGGACGTATCCGTCCAGGTTGCCCGCGATGGCATAACCACCCGTCGGCCTCGGCGTCGCGGCCAGCGCCACCACGATCGCCCAGGCCACCGCGTACGAGATCCTCAGGGCGCCCCGCGCGAGCACCACCAGCGTCGCCGACGACGCGGCCACACCGATCAGCAGACCCCACCACCACGGGTGGACGGCCACCGTCGCGACCCCGATGACGAGGCCGAGAAGCAGACCGGCCCCACAACGAGCCAGGCCGCCGGCGAGCAGTCTCACAGCCCGGAGAAGAGGTCTCGACAGGCTGGGCCAGCGGAGCTCGGGTCGGTCGGCTTCGCCTCTTCGACGGTTCCCTTGGCGATCCGGAAGTGCTCCTGCGACCACGCGGTCGTCCCGAGGCTGTTGGTCATCGCGAACATGCCCTCCTCCATGTCCATCTGGGTTGGGTAGGAGCGCATCGCGGCGACCTTCTGGTCGGCGTACGACGTGCCGTCGACCGCGGCGGCGATGTCGACGTCCGGCGTGGCCATCGGCAGCGGGCCCTCGGGGTCCATCCCGCCGAGCGCGTCCTCGTTGCCGGCATCCCGGGCCGCACGCAGGCCTTCGCGGATCCAGCTCTCCGCGATGGCAGTCCAGAAGATCCGGTCGATCTCGTGGGCCTCCCCGAGCTCCTTCTTGTAGGTCGGGACGGCTGCGAGATGGGCAGCGTACGTCGCCACCCGGTGGGCCTGGATGTGGTCGGGATGGCCGTAGTTGCCGAACTCGTCGTAGGTGACCAGCACCTGCGGGCGCACCTCACGGATGATCGTGACGAGGTGGTCGGCGGCCTCGTTCAGGTCGGCGTACCAGAAGGCGTTCTCGCGGGCGTCAGGGTCGGGCTGCGCGTGGGTGCGGTCCTCGCTCCAGGTCATCCCGGAGTCACGGTAGGTGCCGAAGCCGCCCAGCCAGCGGTGGTCGATCTCGCGGCCGTCAGGGGTCGCCAGCGCCGCCATCGCGTCCTTGATCTCGCCGCGGCGGTGCGCGCCCAGAGCGTCCTCCTGGTCGGCGGCGAGGTGGGCCAGCCCGGGCACGAGGATCTCGCCCATCTCCCCCGCCGTGCAGGTCACCAGGGTGACGTGGGCGCCCTCGGCGAGATACCTCGCCATCGTCGCCCCCGTCGCGATCGTCTCGTCGTCGGGGTGGGCGTGCACGAGCAGCAGGCTCTTCTCAGAAGTCACGGGCTCGATCCTAGGCCGGGGCAGAAGTTCCGCCAGCATGAATTCGCGACGGCAGGTCCTACTCGCCGGGCCTCTTGATGCGTCTGGGCTGAGCGGGAAGCTCGACGGGTTCGGGGGCGATCGAGTCGTCCGGCGCGTCCGCGGGAACGTCCAGCCAGCCCTCGTACTCGTCGACCAGGAGCTCCAGGACCAGCTCAGGTGCGTCGGTCTCAACCGACCAGGGGTGATCCTCGTCGTCGTCCTCGCCCTGGTAGCGCTCCCTGCCGACGCGGGCGGTCCAGCCCTCCTGCTCCAGCATCGCGGCGGCCGCTCGGGCGTCGTCCTCGTCGAAGAAGATGCCGCGCACGGTCGAGCCGACAGGCATTCCGAGTACGTGGCGGAGCGGGTCGAGGAACGGGCGGTCGGGCTCCAGCCAGTCGACCGAGTCGAGATCCTCGGCGGCCAGCCAGAGGATCTGGTCGTGCTCTCGCGGCCTGGGCTCTCCCGCCGTCACTCGGGCGGTCGCGGCGATCAGGCGTCCCCCGGTTGCCGTGCCCGAGTCCGTCGAGCCGGCCGAGCCCTCCCCGATGGGCGACTCCCCCTGCAGCCAGTCGAGCACCTCGATCAGACAGCCGAGCTCCTCGCCGATCTCCCGGACGAGCGCGGCCTCGGGCATCTCACCCTCCTCGACCTTTCCGCCGGGGAGCTCCCAGCGGCCGGCGGCCTCTGGCGGGGACGTACGCCTCGCGGCGAGCACCTGCTTGCCGTCGGCGCTGAGGATCGCCGCGGCCACTACGGTCTTGGGGCTGTTCACTCGGCTGATTGTTCCTCACAAGTCCCAACGATGGGCAGCGCTGGGGGATCTTGGGTACGCTGCAACGCCGTGCCCCGCCGTCTTCCGCTCATCGCCTGCATCGCCGTGTCCGGGGACCGAAAATGAGCGATCAGCAGTGGCCCCCGCGCCGGCCAGGCGAGCCTCGCCGGCAGCCTCCGTCCCAGGGCCGGCCGGGGCAGCAGGGCCAGGGCCGGCCCTATCCGGGGCCGGGCCGTCCCGAACAGCAGCCCGGTTGGCAGCAGCCTCATCCGGGCCAGCAGCCTCATCCGGGCCAGCAGCCTCACCCGGGCCAGCAGCCTCACCCGGGGCAACAGCCTCACCCGGGGCAACAGCCTCACCCGGGGCAACAGCCATATCCCGAAGAGCAGCCCTATCGCGGGCAGCGCCCGTACCCGAGGCAGCCGCAGCCCTATCCGCCTAGCGCGCAGCAGCCTCACCCGGGTCAGCAGCAGCCCTACCCTCGGGACCCGCAACAGCCGTACTCGCAACAGCCGTATCCGGGCCAGCCGTATCCGGGCCAGGCGCATCCGGGCCAGCCGTATCCGGGCGAGCAGCCCTATCCCGGGCAGCCACAACAGCCTTACCCGCCGGACCCGCAGCAGCCGTATCCGGGGCAGCAGCCCGCGGCGTACCCACAGGGTTTCGGTCCTGGCCGGTTCGGACCCGAGCCGCCGCGGAAGCGCAAGTGGCCGAAGGTGCTCCTGGGACTGCTGGTGCTCGCGTTGGTCGGGGTCGGCGGCTACGGGGCGTACGACTTCTACGAGCAGACACAGAAGTGGGAACGCGAGACCACGGACGACCTGAACGGCGTGGGCAGCGACCTGTCGGTGGCGGTCGCCTCGATGCGAAGCGTCGGCTGGGAGATCACGGCGAAGGACGTCGGTGCCTGGCTGGAGCAGCCGGGGACGTACGGCGACGGTCTGGGGCTGCGCACGCTGGCGGCCGACGAGACCGGGAAGAGCTTCACGGTGGCCGGCTACCGGACCTGGCAGGACACCTACGCCAAGCGCGACCACACCACCGTCGTGTGTGCCGCCATCACCCTCGGCGAGGGGATCAAGTCGCCGGTCAACGAGACCATCACCACCTGCCCCGACGACGCCCCGAAGACCGCACCTGATGCTCCTGCGACCGGAACCGAGGCCGGCCAGACCGACGGGGGCCAGACCGACGCGGGCGGCGTCGCCGGAAAGCTCGCCGAGCTGACGCTCGAGGCGTCCGAGCAGCGCACCTCGACCGGAGCGGCGGGCGATCTGCTCGAGGTCGCCGCGCCGACCAAGCCGGTCGGCGACATGCGCGCCGACTCGACCGCGCTGCGGTGCGCGCCGGGGACCAACGACATCGGCGAGGCCGAGGGCTACGACAAGGGCGAGCTGATCCCGGTGCGGCTCTGCGCGGTCGAGGGGCTGCCCAACACGGGCACGGAGAGCACCAAGGGCAACCCGTCCTACATCGACGGCGCCGACGGGCTCACCGTCGTCAACGCCCGCATCTCCGGGGCCGCGGCCGCGCTGGTCAAGAAGGCCTCCAAGCAGGGCATCGACCTGGTCGCGGGCAGCTCGTTCCGGACGATGGCCAAGCAGAAGGCGTTGTGCGCGGAGGACCTCAGCGGCGGCTGCCAGGCCGGTGACTACACGTTGACCGCCCAGCCCGGCCACTCATCGCACCAGCTCGGGATCGCGATCGACTTCGAGGAGCCCAGCGTGACCGGCGGCAAGACCTGCGCCACACGGGCATCCCAGCCGAACAGCCCGGTGTGGACCTTCCTGAACAAGGTCGCGCTGGGGTTCGGGCTCAAGCAGTACGCACCCGAGGCCTGGCACTGGGATGCGTACGGCGGAAAGGACCGCTGCGCTCCGCTCTGAGCCGGTGATCCGGCGCACCGGAACCGCTCAGGCGCGAGGAAGACGCGCGAGCTGGCGCGCCTGCGCGACCAGCTTGCCCTCGGCGTCCCAGATCTCGCAGTCCTCCTCGAACATGCCGCCCGAGACGTTGCGCGAGGAATGCGTGACCCTGAGCCAGCCCGGCGCCGGCTTGTGACGGATGTGGCAGGTGAGCTCGAGGGTCGGCGCCCAGCCCGGAAGGCCGAGCCCGAAGGTCACCGGCGGGAGCGCGTCGAGCACCTGCAGCAGCGAGAGCGGGTCGGGCTCGCGGTCGCGGTGACGGAACCAGCCGCTGAGGACCGCCTCACCGCTCGGCTCCGCGCCGCCCCAGACGAACTGCTCCTTCGGCACGCAGAGCTCGAAGCGATCGAGCATCGGCACGAACTCCTTCACCCCCTCGGGTGCGGTGGTCGAGGAGACGCACTCCTCGAGCGGCGGCAGCTCCGGCTCGGTCGCCGTGACCCGCTCGAAGCCGTTGCTCTTGGCGTGGAGACCGTCGAGGTCGGCGTACGTCGCCGTGGTGGTGATCCGCAGGTCCGCACCCTGCCACAGCTCGGCGGTCGCGACGGCCAGGGAGCCCTTGTCCCGCTTGGTCTGGATGCGGATCTCCGCCGGCCCTGGCGTGCTCGCGCTCGTATAGAAGGCGCTGAGCGCGATCGGGTCCGGGTGGCTCGGCAGATGGGCGCGCAGCGCGTTGGCGATCACCGCGAGCAGGTAGCCGCCGTTGACCCCGCCGCCGACCACCCAGCCCGGCGCGAGCTCGGCCACGTACGTCGTCGCGTCCACCCTGCTGACCGCGATGTCCCGGTCGAACTCGGCCACTGCTCGCTCGGCTCGCACACTCTCACCCATGGGGAGAAATCTAGATCGACACCCGATGTGGTGGACGATGGGGGCATGACGGAGACGGCATGACCGATCACGACCCCCGACACCCGCACTGGGTCTACGACCACGGATCCGAGCCGGACCCACGGTTCACGCTGGCCAACGAGCGTACGTTCCTGGCCTGGGCTCGCACGGTGCTCGGCCTGCTGGCCGGTGCCGTCGCGCTGCACTCGTTCCAGGTGCCGTCCACGCATGGCGTACGCATCGGGATCATCGCCGTTCTCGTGGTCACCTCGATCGTGTGCACGCTCTTCGCGATGATCCGCTGGGCCCGCGTCGAGCGCGCGATGCGAGCGCGCGAGCCCCTGCCCACCTTCACCACCGGGTTCATCCTGGCCGGCGCGCTGATGGTCGTCGCGGTGCTTCTGGGGTTCTCGCTGGTGTCCTGATCCGCACATCACGGTCCGCAGGGCAGACTTCGCCCTATGACCCCTCGACAAGCTCGGGACGGCGCCCAGCTCAAGCCGGTCCCGCACGGACTGCTGCAGGCCTTTCGGGCGTACGAGAGCGCGCTGATGTCCGACGACGTCGCCGCTCTGGACGCCCTGTTCGCCGACTCGCCCACGACCCTGCGCGGGGACGCCGCCGGGCTGCTCGTCGGGCACGAGCAGATCGCCGCCTTCCGGGCCTCGCGGGGTGGCGCACCGAAGCGGCAGATCGTGCAGACGCACGTGCAGGTGATCGACGAGGACCATGCGCTGATCGTCGCCGTCAGTGAGGTCGAGCGGGGTGGGCGCGGCCTGCAGACGCAGGTGTGGTCGAGGGACCCGGTGCGGATCGAGTACGGCGGGTGGCAGATCACCGCGGCCCACGTCTCGGCCCCGGGGCCGGCGTTCGACTCGCGGATCTGGCGGGTCGTCGGGGATCCGCTGATCTCCTCGCACTCCCCTGACGGTGCGTTGTCGGGCGAGAGCGTCGCGGTCAAGGACGTCTTCGCGGTGGCCGGGTTCGCGGTCGGCGCGGGGAGCCCCGCATGGCTCGAGCAGGCGCCGATGGCGTCGGCTCATGCTGCCGCTGTCGCCCTGCTGCTCGACGCCGGCGCCTCGGTGCGCGGGATCGCGCGGACCGAGGAGTTCGCCTACTCGCTCTCTGGCCTCAACGCGCACTACGGCGCCCCGCCGAACCCGCGCGCGCAGGGCCGGATCCCCGGAGGCTCGTCCTCCGGGTCGGCCACCGCCGTCGCGCTCGGTCACGCCTCGATCGGGCTCGGGACCGACACCGGCGGATCGATCCGGGTGCCCGCCGCCTATCAGGGGCTCTACGGGATCCGTACGTCCCACGGAGCCGTCTCGCGCGAGGGTCTGATGCCGCTCGCGAAGGCCTTCGACACCGTCGGCTGGATGACTCGTTCGGCGTTCCTGCTGCAGGCGGTGGGCGACGTACTGCTGCCGGAGGCGCCGGTCTCCTCCCTGTCTCTGGACGAGGTCAGCCTGGTGCCGTCGCTGGTCGGGCTCGCCTCTGCTGACGTCGCCGCAGCGGTCGACGAGGCCCTGCCCGAGGCCAAGCCACTGGCCTGGGACCCGGCGAGGATCGACGAGTGGCGTCGGGCGTTCGTCACCGGGCAGGCGTACCAGGCCTGGCAGGCTCATGGCGCCTGGCTGGAGACGCGCCTGGACACGCTCGGTGAGGCGGTGCGGGGTCGGTTCGAGATGGCCCGGTCCGTGACCCGGGCGCAGGCCGACGAGGCGCGTTCGGTGCTCGCCGAGGCCCGCGCCGAGATCCTCGACGTCGTCGGCGACCGCGTCCTCGCCTACCCCAGCGCTTCCTCGGTGGCCCCGTCGGCCGCCGACGCCGCCGGCGTCCGGGACGACACCCTGCGCCTGACGTGCATCGCGGGCATCGCCGGCCTCCCCGCCGTCTCCGTCCCGCTCCGCACCACCGGTGGCCTCCCCGCCGGCCTCTGCCTCGTCGCCGCCCCCGGTCGCGACCGCGACCTGCTCGCCCTGGCCCAGAGCCTCGGCGAGTAGCCATCCCCGCAGACGAGCATGCTCCGGTTGGAGCAGGGCGGAGAATGGCTGTAGAAGCGACGACAGAAGCGTCGATCCGGGGGGATCTCATGACGGACACCATGTGGCTGGAGCAGGCCATCGCCCTGGCCGTACGCAACGTCGACAACGGCGGCGGCCCGTTCGGCGCGATCATCCTGCGTGACGGCATCCTGCTCGGCAGCGGGCAGAACCGGGTCACCCGCGACCTCGACCCGAGCGCCCACGCCGAGGTCGTCGCCATCCGCGCCGCCTGCAAGGAGGCCGACAGCTTCTCGCTCGCCGGCTGCACCCTCTACACCTCGTGCGAGCCCTGCCCGATGTGCCTGGCGACCGGCCTGTGGGCGCGCCTGGATCGCGTCGTCTATGCGGCGGACCGCGACGACGCGGCCAAGGGAGGTTTCGACGACCGCGCGTTCTACGACCTGTTCGGCACCGGCCGCGCCAACGAGCACGACGACTGGCCGACCCAGGTCGAGGAGCTGCGGATCCCCCAGTCGTACGACCCGTTCGACGCCTGGCTCTCGAAGCGGGACCGCACCGACTACTGACCTACTTCTGATCCACTTTCCGGCCTACTTCTGGTAGGCCTTCAGCTCCGGGTTCTCCTCGTAGATCTCCTCGATGATCGAGGTGTCGAAGAGTTCCTCGACCGAGACCTCCCACCCGGCGGCGGCGAGGGACTCGACGGTCTGCTGCTCGAGGGTGTCGGAGATCGTGAAGAGACCGTTCTTCTCGGTCTCCGGGGTCGAGATGAGCTTCTGCGACTCCTCGAGACCACGCTTGGTCCTCGCTGGGTCGAGCTCGCCGAAGCTGGCCTCGAGGCCGTCGGAGTCGCGGGCGGCCTCCTCGAAGTGGGTGCTGACGACCTCGGCCACGTCGTCGGGAGTGGCCTTGAAGGCGTCGGTCCAGCCCTTGATCTCGGCGGTCAGCAGCGCTTTGAGGAGTTCGCGGTTCTCGGCGAGGTACTGGTCGGTGACCGTGTAGGTCCCGGCGACGTACGGCACACCGTGGTCGGCGTAGGGAAGGCTGGTGACCTCGTGGCCGGCCAGCTCGACGGTGATCGCCTCGTTGGTCAGGTCGGCCATGAACCCGTCGACCTGGCCCTTCATCAGCGGCGTCGGGTCGAGCTCGACCGGCACGACGGTGATCTTGTCCTTCTTCTCCTCCAGGCCGTTGGCCGCGAGGATCGCCTTGAAGACGTTCACGTTGGAGTCCTGGACGCCGATCTTCTTGCCCTTCAGATCCGCAGGCGACGCGATGTCGCCGCGGCCCGCGAGGGAGAGGATCGTGAACGGGTTCTTCTGGAGGGTCGCGCCGATGATCTTCAGCGGTGCCTCCTGCTCGGCGATCGCAGACCCCACCGAGATCGCATCGCTGATCGCGACCTCGACCTTGCCGGAGAGCAGTGTGGCGACGCCGGTGTCCGGCCCCGAGACGCCGTTGACCTCCTCGAAGCCCGCTTCTTCGTAGTAGCCCTTGTCGGCGGCGTAGAAATCGCCGGCGAAGCCTTCGTCCTTGATCGAGGGGTACTGCACCGAGATGGTGCCGAAGCCCTCCTTGGTCCGGCTGCCCTCAGACTCGGAGCCACAGGCGGCGAGAGAGGTCGCCGCGACCATCGAGAGCAGGGCCGCAGCGGCCCGGAGCCGCACGGACTTGCCTCGCGGGGTCCGGGAGACGGAGGTAGACATCGAGACGGTTCCCTTCGAGGAGCTTCACACACAGGTCTAGGGACCTCTAACGAGCCCAGGTTGCCGGTCTCCGGCACCCGCGTTGCGACACCGTGAACGTCTCACGATCACCCCGAGACCATCCACGGCATCGATGATCAGGTCGTGCGCCGCAACAGCGGTGGGTGCAGGTGCTCGGCGGAGCCCCGGCGGAAGAGCTGGGCGGGCCGGCCACCGTCCCTGGTGGTCGTGGCACCGGTGGGCTCGAGGAAGGCCTCGGTCTTGGTGACCTTGCGGTGGAAGTTGCGGGGGTCGAGACGCTCGCCCCACACGATCTCGTAGACCCGGCGCAGCTCGGCGACGGTGAACTCAGCGGCACAGAAGGCCGCGCCGAGCGGCGAGTACTCCAGCTTCGAGCGGGCCCGCTCGACGCCGTCGCGAAGGATGGCGGCGTGGTCGAACGCGAGGCGGTCATCGGCCAGCAGCGACGAGGTCGGGCACCACTGCGCGTCCGCGGCGTCCGACCCCGCGGCGGGCACCGGAAGGTCCGGCGCGAGCGCGAGATAGGCGACCGTGACGACCCTCGCCCGTGGGTCCCTCCCAGGAGCGCCGTACGTCGCCAGCTGCTCGACGTGCACGCTGCCGGGCCGCATGCCGGTCTCCTCGGCGAGCTCGCGGGCTGCCGCCTGCTCGAGGCCCTCCTCGTCGAGGACGAATCCGCCAGGGAGCGCCCACGTGCCTCGATAGGGCTCGATGCCGCGGCGTACGACCAGGGCGCAGAGCGCCTCGTCACGGACGGTGAGCACGACGAGGTCGACGGTCACGGCGAACTTGAGGTGCTCCATGCCCCAACCTTGCACCAATCGTCATCTTGACGACAAGCGCGCCACGCCTTATCGTCATTTTGACGCTAACAATCCTAGACGAGGAGCCCCCAAGATGGCCGATATCGCCCGCTACCCCTTCCTCCGCCACCTGCGCGGAAGCACGACCACCCACGTCCAGCACCTGCACAACGGCAGGGTTCGCCACAGCGGCGTCGGCGCCTCGTTCTGGTACCGCCCGCTCTCCGCGGTCCTCTCCGAGGTGCCCGTCGACGACCGGGAGCTGCCGCTGCTCTTCCACGCGCGTACGTCAGACTTCCAGGACCTGACCACGCAGGCCACGGTCAGCTTCCGGATCGTCGACCCGGCCGCGGTCGCCGGCCGTATCGACTTCTCCATCGACCCCGAGAACGGTCGCTGGCGCGGCAGCCCGCTGGACCAGGTCGCCGGGCTGCTGACCGAGACGGCCCAGCAGTACGCCCTCGACCTGATCGCCGCCCAGGGCCTTGCCGACGTGCTCGCCGGCGGGGTCGGTCCGATCCGCGACGCGATCGCCGCCGGCCTGGCCGGTGACGAGCGACTGACCGCGACCGGGCTGGCGATCCTGGGCGTGCGGGTGGTCGCGCTGCGCCCCGAGCCCGAGGTCGAGAAGGCGCTCCTCACCCCGACCCGCGAGCGCGTCCAGGCCGACGCCGACAAGGCCACGTACGAGCGCCGGGCGACGGCCGTCGAGCGCGAGCGGGCCATCTCCGAGAACGAGCTGCAGAACAAGATCGAGCTGGCCCGCCGCGAGGAGCAGTACGTCGCCCAGCGCGGCACCAACGCCCGCCGCGAGGCCGAGGAGAACGCCGCCGCGGCCCGGGTCGCGACGGCCGCCGAGGGCGAGCGCACCCAGGTGCTGGCCGAGGCCTCCGCCCAGGCCACGCGGGTGACCGGGCTCGCGAAGGCCGACGCCGAGGCCGCCTCGCTGGCCGCCTACCGCGACCTGCCGGAAGCCGTCCTGCTCGGCCTCGCACTCAAGGAGCTGGCCGCCAACCTTCCCCAGATCGAGCACCTGGCACTCACCCCCGACCTGCTCACGCCGGTCCTCGCCAAGCTGGGTGCCAGGAGCGAGGCATGAGCGAGCGCCAGCGAGCGACCATAAGCCTCAGGCCGCCGTGTCCGTACTCTTCGCCCTGCCCTACGGAGGCGGCGGCATGAGCGTTGCGCCGCGGGTGGTGCTGGTGCACCGAGCCACCGAGCTGGAGGAGCTCGTCGCGCGTCACGGCACCCTCGGGCAGGTCGGCTTCTTCCTCTCCACGAGGGGCCGCGACCTGGCCGGGACACAGGGGCGACACGAGGCCCAGAAGACCGCGATGTCGCAGGTCAGCGCGGCGATCCCGCTCGACTGGCGACAGGGGTCGGTCGAGCGGGGCGACCTCGACCGGTTCCTCTTCGCCCCCGAGGACATCGTCGTCGTGGTCGGCCAGGACGGGCTGGTCGCCAACGTCGCGAAGTATCTCGACGGCCAGCCCGTGATCGGGATCGACCCGGAGCCGGGGCGCAACGCCGGCGTCCTCGTCCGGTACGCGCCGCGGGCGGCCGCCGACCTCATCCGCTCGACCGGAACCTGCGAGGAGCGGACCATGGTCGAGGCGGTCGCCGACGACGGCCAGTCCCTGGTGGCACTGAACGAGGTGTACGTCGGCCAGGCCACCCACCAGACCGCGCGCTACCGGCTCACCGTCGCCGGCCGGGCGGAGTCCCAGGCCTCTTCCGGCCTCATCGTCGCGACCGGCACCGGTGCCACCGGCTGGGCGCGGTCGGCGTGGGTCGAGCGGCACAGCACGCTCACCCTTCCCGCACCGACGGCCGCGGAGCTGGCCTGGTTCGTGCGGGAGGCCTGGCCCTCACCGGCGACCGGGACCACGCAGACCGAGGGCACGCTGGCCGGCGCCGAGCAGCCCGCCAGCTGCCTCACGATCGATGTGGAGTCGGACCGCCTGGTCGCCTTCGGCGACGGCATCGAGTCCGACACCCTCT
The DNA here is from genome assembly GCF_050699375.1 of Nocardioides sp. Taxonomy (GTDB): domain Bacteria; phylum Actinomycetota; class Actinomycetes; order Propionibacteriales; family Nocardioidaceae; genus Nocardioides. Next base: position 16,385 of record NZ_JBOHDN010000105.1, read on the forward strand.
CGCTGTCGTGGGGCCAGCGGGTCACCCTTCGCCGCGCGGAGCGGAGGCTGCGGCTGGTCTCGGGCTGAGCCGCTTCACCCTTCGGCGATCGCTCCCGCGGCCGCGGCGAGATCGGCCACGCCGGCGGCGAGCTCGTCGGGCCGATCGGTGGCCAGGTCGAGGTGGAAGCCGAACAGCGACGAGTCGACGAGCGTGACGATCCGGCCGGCACGATCGGGCGGCGCACCACAGGCGGTGAGGTAGTCGCGCAGCGCGGCGTACCACAGCTCGTTGGTCTCCCGGACGACCGAGCGGTAGGGCTCCATCCCGATCAGTCCGGTCGCCGCCGCCTGCAGGTAGATGTGCAGACAGCCGTGCAGCGGGTCGTCGCGGTAGGACCGCCACAGCGCCTCGACGCCCGCGCGTACGTCCTCGGCAGGCTCCAGGGCGCCGACCGCCGCGACCGAGAGCTCGTTGGCGCGAGCCACCACCGCGGCGACCAGCTCGTCACGGCCACCGAAGTGATAGATCAGCATCCGGTCGCTGGTGCCGATCGCGGCCGCCAGCGGGCGCAGGGTGAGCCCGATCAGCCCCTGCTTCAGCACGTGCTCGACGACCTGCTCGAGCAGCTCTTCCTTGCGGTCCATGAAAAGCATTATGCCCAACATGTAGCGACTGCTACATTTGCTGCGGTGTAGCAGTCGCTACATACGCCTCAGGAGGACCTCGAAGATGTACGCCGCCACCCTGCTCGTCGTCGCGATCGCGATCGAGGTCGTCAGCACTGCTCTGCTGCCCCGGACCGAGGGCTTCCGCAACCTTGGCTGGTCGGCCGCCGTCCTGGCCGGCTACGGCGCCTCGATCTGGCTGCTGTCCATCGTCGTGGAGCGGATGCCGGTCTCGGTGGCGTACGCCATCTGGTCAGGCCTCGGCACCGCCCTGGTCGCGGCCATCGGGGTGATGTTCCTCGGTGAGGGCCTGAGTGCCGCGAAGGCCGGCTTCCTGGCGATGATCGTCGTCGGCGTGGTCGGGCTGAACCTCTCCGGCGCGCACTGACCCCGCTCGACCACCGGAGGTCAGATGGCCGCGGCCGCGGCCCTGCCCGCCGTACGTCCCGAGAAGAGGCAGCCGCCGAGGAAGGTTCCTTCGAGCGCGTTGTAGCCCATCATCCCGCCACCGCCGAAGCCGGAGACCTCGCCGGCCGCATAGAGACCGGGCAGGGGCGTACCGGCGGACGTCAGGCAGCGACCCGAGAGGTCCGTCTCGAGCCCGCCGAGGGTCTTGCGGGAGAGGATGTGCAGCTTGACCGCGATCAGCGGGCCGGCCTCGGGGTCGAGAATCCGGTGCGGCTTGGCGGTGCGCTGCAGCTTGTCGCCGCGATAGTGGCGGGCGGCGTACAGCGCCGTGACCTGCGCGTCCTTGGTGAAGTTGTTGGCGATCTCGCGGTCCCGCGCCTCGATGATCCGCCGCAGCGAGGCCTCCTCGATCTGCGGTCCGGTCGGGTCCTTCTCGGCGAGGCCGTTCATGCCGTGGACCAGCGCGGTGAGGTTCTCGGCGACCACGAAGTCCTCGCCGTGCTCCATGAAGCTCTTCACCGGGCCGGGCCCCTTCCGCGCCCGCTCGGCGAGCAGCTTGAGGTCCTTGCCGGTCAGGTCGGGGTTCTGCTCCGAGCCCGAGAGCGCGAACTCCTTCTTGATGATCTTCTCGGTGAGCACGAACCAGGAGTAGTCGTGGCCGGTCTCGCGCAGGTGCTTGAGCGTGCCGAGGGTGTCGAAGCCGGGAAAGTACGGCGCCGGGAGGCGCTTGCCGGTCGCGTCCAGCCACAGCGAGGAGGGGCCGGGGAGGATCCGGATGCCGTGGTTGGCCCAGATCGAGTCCCAGTTGCGGATGCCCTCGACGTAGTGCCACATCCGGTCGTCGTTGATGATCTTGGCGCCGGTCGCGCCGGTGATCGCGAGCATCCGGCCGTCCACGTGCGCGGGCACGCCGGAGACCATCGACTTCGGCGGGGTGCCGAGGCGTGCGGGCCAGTGCTTGCGTACGAGGTCGTGGTCGCCGCCGATGCCGCCGGAGGTGACGATCACCGCCTGACCACGCAGCTCGAAGTCCTCGACCTCGGTGCGCGAGGAGGCCCGGCCCCGCTCGATGTCGCTCGGCTCGAGCACCTTGCCGCGTACGCCGACGGCCGCTCCGTCCTCGATCAGGATCTGGTCCACGCGGTGCCGGAAGGCGAAGGTGATCCGTCCGGAGTCGACGTGTGCGCGCACCCGCTTCTCGAACGGCTCGACCACACCCGGACCTGTCCCCCAGGTGATGTGGAAGCGCGGCACCGAGTTGCCGTGGCCGTCGGCGCGGCCGTCGCCCCGCTCGGCCCAGCCGACGACGGGGAAGAACCGGTGGCCCATCTGGTGCAGCCAGGACCGCTTCTCGCCGGCGGCGAAGTCGAGGTACGCCTCGGCCCAGCGCCGCGGCCACAGGTCCTCGTCACGATCGAACTGCGCCGAGCCCATCCAGTCCTGCAGAGCCAGCTCGGGTGAGTCCTTGATGCCCATCCGGCGCTGTTCGGGGCTGTCGACGAGAAAGAGCCCGCCAAGACTCCAGAACGCCTGGCCACCCAACGACTGCTCGGGCTCCTGGTCGACCAGGAGCACGCTCTTTCCCGCGTCCGCGGCCTCGGCCGCTGCTGCCAGTCCGGCGAGGCCGGCTCCCACCACGATCACGTCGGCGTGCTTCGTCATGTCGGCAGATCCTGCCACCTTCTCTACCGGCGGGTAAGAGGAACCTCGATGGTCGCCCAGGTCGACAGCAGGTCGAGACCAGCCAGCCGGGCACCTGACCGTTCCGCCTGATGGACAGTTGCCGGACTCGCGCCCCGAAGGGACGTCTGTTTCCGGTCAGAGCCGATAGATTTTTTGGTCGTGAGCGAGCCCAGAATGAGTGCGAAGCGCCGGCGAAGGCAGATCCAACGCGCCGTCACCGTCCGCACCAACCCCAAGCTGATTGCGAAGCGGCGCCAGAGGTGGGTCCAACGGGGCGCCAACCGCACCGAGACCTGGCTGGCCCGCAGCGGCGGGAGTCTGGGCCCGATGATCCCGCACATCGCCGCGTCGGCGGTGCTCACCGGGATCGAGGACCACGGCTGGGTCCCGCAGGGCCTGGCCTATTCGCCCGAGGCCAAGCTGCTCCTGCAGGGCTACCACGGCGACAAGCTCGGCTCCGCGCTGGCGCTGATCGACGAACCGTCCGGCGAGCTCATCAACGCCGTCTACCTCGGTGGGCCCAAGCGCAACGTCAGCGGCCCGGTCGACGCAGGTGGCGTCGGGGTCATCGGCGACGAGGTCTTCGTGTGCCGGGAGGGCAACCCGCCCCGCCTCTACCGCTACTCGCTGACCCAGATCATCCACGCCGAGCCGCTCACGACCGTCTTCACCGTCTCACCGCTCGTCGCGATGGCCGCCGGCTCCTACCTGGCCGCGTCGAAGGACCTGCTCTACGTCGGATCCCACGCGAACAACCGCCTCTACAAGTACGTCCGCAAGGGCGACACCTGGCAGATCAAGACCCCGATCGGCGTACGCACCCCGGTCGGCACCCAGGGCGTCTCGGTTCGGGACGAGGAGTACGTCTTCAGCGTCAACCGAGGACCCGCCAAGCGCAGCCAGCTGATCGTGCAAGATCGAGTGACGCTCCGGCGCCGGTCGCTCCAATGGCTGCCCAACCTGGCCGAGGGCATCGCCGAGGTCGACGACCAGTTCTTCGTGACCTACCAGTCCGGCGCCCGCCCCCACGCCCGCGGCTCGTCGTCCCGAGGCCAGACCTGGCCCTCGACGCACATGACGCGTACGCCCCTGGCCAACCTCGGCCTCGCCCCGCGGAAGTCGCCGCGCGAGGACTGACCGCCGGAAGACTGATCGCTGGAAGACTGATCGCGCATCGGCGTCAGTCTGGCGGTCAGGCCGGCCAGTCGGTGATGTCGGCGTACTCCTCGCCGTGCCTCCGCAGCCACCCCACGACGTACGGGCAATGCGGAATGATCCGCTTCCCCCTCTCCCGCACGTCGGCCAGCGCGAAGGCCACCAGCTTCGAGGCCAGCCCCTGCCCGTTGTAAGCCTCGCCGACCTCGGTATGCACGAAGTCCACATGCACGTCGTCGGGCAGCCGGTATTTCGCGAACCCCGCAACGGTCTCCCCGTCGAGGATCTCGTACCGATGCGCGTCCGGATTCTCTGCATACTTGATCTCGCTCACACCCCCATCCTCCCCGCCCACGTCAAGTCCTCTCGCCCTGCCCGGCGAGCCGGCAGAGATTGCGGGCTCATCTGTAGCGCTGGCCTCAGCGCTGCGTCCCCGTCGTCTATCGGGGATGGCGCAGCTCCTCTGGTCGAACATGGGCTCGGGGTACCAACACGTCCCCGAGAACGGCACCTGACGCCGACCCGGCGCAACTGCTCCAACATTTCAGCCCGATCCGGCGCGTCTGTCCCAGGAAATCAGGCCGAGCCGGCGCAACTGCCCCAACGCGGTGACGTACCGCGACGAGCCATGGACAAACGCGCAGAGATCCAGACCGGCTGAGAAGCCGGGCCGAGGCACCGGGCCGACGCACCCGGACGAGGTACTCGGGCAGATCGACGCACCGCGTTGAACGCACTGCGGCGACGCACCGAGTCGGAGTACCGGACTGGGGGCAGAGTTGGGGCACCGCGAATCCCGGTGTCCAGCAGTAGCCGGCGTCCGAAGGCCGTCATCTCGACAAGCTCGATACATCGCCTTGGCCCCGGTTCCATCCACCACGTCATGGCGCAGAAAAGGGAGCCCATCGACGGGAGTTTCCGCACGCGCTGCTGTGAGGGCATGCCGACGTGGACGCGAGTGAGCCTGGCCCGCGCGTGGCGGGCGTAGGCGTCGGGTGTTTGTGGGAACCGTGGTGAGGATTGTTCTCGACCGGTGCCGGTCTAAGGACGTCGGGTGAACCTGACCGTACCGTCGGGCAGTCGCTCATGCGTATAGCCGGGAGCGTGCGCCAGCCGGTGATGATGAGGGCACAACAGCACCCCGTCCTTCAAATCTGTCTTCCCGCCGAGTGCCCACGCGGTCAGGTGGTGGACGTCGCACCACTCAGGTGGCATGTCACAGCCCTCGGCTTGGCAGCACTTCTGCTGCAACCGCAGCGCCTTGCGTTGGATCGGCTGGAAGAACCTGCTGAAGCGGCCGGCATCAAGAACCTGCCCGTCACCGCCGAGGACCCAGGGGATGATGGTCGCGTTGCACGCCATCTTCCGGGCCTCCGCGGCCGAGATCGTGTGCCCGTTGGTCTCGTCGAACCCCAGGGTGGCGGTGCCGAGCTCTTTGCGGAGCTCCTCGAGGGAGATCACGACGTTGACCACGGTCGCATCGCCACCATGTCGGGGTAGGGCGTCGGGGTCGATGGTCTCGATCAACCGGGCGAACCCTTGGCCCATGAGTCGTTCCCACGGCGGCAACGGTGCACCCTTGGCCACCAGTCGCTGCTTGCGGGGTTGGGCCCAGGCCTCGACCTGGGTCTTGAACCGGGCCCCGATCGAGACAGGGAGGACCCCGTCGAACCCGATGGTCCCATCGCCGTTGTCCCAGACCCGGAGCGCGGTCTTCTGCAGTGCCCGTTCTTCTTCAGCGAGGAGGGCTTTGGCTTCGGCGTCCTCGAACCGGGCGGGGTCGATCTCGGCCAGGATCCGTCTCCCGACGATCTGGAGCTCTTTGGCGGTGAGGCGGGTGGCGTAGTCGACCAGCAGTTTCTCTGCGAGGGTCAGGTCCTCGGCGGTGGCGATGGGGTTGGTCTCGATGTTGGCGAGGGTCTTGGTGATCACCCGGGCTTTGTCCTGGGAGATCTCACCTGCAGCAAGCCCAGCAGCAACGAGGTCGTGTTTCGCGACCTGGGCTGCGAGTTTGATCTGTGCTCGAGCGGCCCCTTTGTCGACCAGGAGCTCGGCACGGATCCATGCGGAGGCGTCCTTGTCACCACTCTCCTCCGCGATATCACCGGCGACGGCGAGCACTCGGAGTCTCAATGCGGCCTGTCGGGCGTCGTACTTCTCCAACCAGGCCAAGGCCGCCTTCTTCTGCGCGGTGGTCCAGTAGAGCGGGTCGGTGGCGAGCACCTTGTCGAAGGAGGAGTCGATGGCAGCAAATTCGGTGCCGATCGGGTCGCCGGGGTTAGCACCCCAGTGGTTGGTGCCGCGTTCCAAACTCATGACCGCTGCCCTCCCCTCAAGATGTCTCGTAGTGCCTCTGATTCTACCTCCACAAGGACTCTGAAGCTATCTATTTGTGCAGTTCAACCGAGGTTTTCGCGGTCAGCGAACAAGATCGGTCCTGTGGATGATAAGTGGCCCGAAGGGCCACACCTCCGCCCCGCCAACCCCACCAGGAACAAGCAACGAAACTCCGCGCCACACCCGGGCCGCCGCCCCGATAATCAGCCAGGTCTGTGAGTGTTGATGACGGCCGGCCTGGGGCTGGCTGGCAGGGTCGGGGCCGGTCCTGTCGGGATGTGACTCGCAGCCAAGTTGGCCCGCGACCGTGTTCGTGGTGTCTTCGAAAAGACGTGTCCGTCTCGATGGGGTCCGGCGCCGACCCTGGCCCACCTCGATGGCTTGATCAGAAGCATGTCCGACCCGGTAGCAGCCGTGGTCGTGGCTCATCACAGTGATGCCTCGTGGTGACTTCACTCCCGGGCCGACGCCGGTGACGACGTCCATCCCGAAGCAAGAGGAGTCCATCGCCGATGACCATCGTGGCAGACCTGTTCAGATTCGTCGTGGGAGTCGATACCCATGCGGCGACCCACACCTACACCATCCTCGAGTCCTCTGGTCGGCTGATCGACCAACAGCAGTTCCCCACCAGCCCCGCCGGACTGGCCCGAGCAATCGACTGGATCGCTCGCCGCACCGAGGGCGACCTCGACGCCACCCTGGTCGCAGCAGAGGGCACCGGCACCTACGGCGCCGTGCTGGCCGATCGTCTGGCCGCATCCGGGTACCGGGTCGTGGAAGCACCCACCCCACGTCGTGACCCGGCCGCGGGCAAGAACGACGCCATGGACTCCCTCGCCGCGGCTCGCTCAACCCTGATGATGCGGACCGACCGGCTCCGCGACCGTCGCGGTGGCGGGGACCAGCACACCGCCAGCGTGCGCTCAGCCCTGCAGGTCCTCCTCACCGCCCGGGAACAGGCCAATGGGGAACGTACCCGCGCAGTCAATGCGCTCACCGCGCTGGCGCGGACCCACGACCTCGACCTCGACACCCGCCGTGCGCTGACCAACACCCAGATCAAGACCATCTCCCGCTGGCGACGCCGCCAGGAACCCATCGACCTCGCCGCCGCCCGGAGTCAGGCAACACGCCTTGCTGTCCGCATCGCCGACCTCGATGCCCAGATCAGCGAGAACACCGACCAGATCAAGGCACTTGTCCACGATCAAGCACCCGTCCTGCTCGACCAGCCCGGCATCGGCCCGGTCACCGCCGCGATCATCCTCACCGCCTGGTCCCACCCCGGCCGCGTCCGCAGCGAGGCCGCCTTCGCCCAGATCGCCGGCACCGCCCCACTGCCCGCCTCCTCCGGCAACACCCAACGCCACCGCCTCAACCGCGGCGGCGACCGCCGCCTCAACCGCGCCCTGCACACCATCGTCATGACCCGCATGCGCTGCGACCCCGCCACCCGCTCCTACACCGAACGACGCCGAGCCGAAGGCAAAACAACCCGCGAGATCCGCCGCATCCTCAAGCGCTACACCACCCGACAGCTCTACCGCACCCTCAACACAGCTTGACAAACATAGAAGCGTCTTTTCTCGATGGGTCCCGGTGTCCAGGACCGCGCAGCGGCCGGCG
>NZ_JBOHDN010000106.1:0-10765 GCF_050699375.1 Nocardioides sp.
ACTCGCCCATGATGTGGCGGATGTGGTCGAGCGAGTTGCCCTGGCCGTCGGCGCCGACGGAGAGCTGCGAGGGCCAGGCGATCTTCTTGTCGGCGACCATGACGGGCGCTCCCTCGAGGTCGGCCAGTCGCTTGGTGGCCTGCTCCATCAGCCGCAGCGACTCCCACATCTCGGCGAGCCGGATCCGGAAGCGACCGTAGGAGTCGGAGGTGTCCCAGGTGATCACCTCGAACTCGTACTCCTCATAGCCGCAGTAGGGCTGCGTCTTGCGCAGGTCCCACGGGTAGCCGGTCGCCCGCAGGATCGGGCCGGTGAGCCCGAGCGCGAGACAGCCCTCCAGGTCGAGGTGGCCGACCTGCTCCAGGCGACCCTTGAAGACCGGGTTGGCGTTGCACAGCGCGGCGTACTCCTCCAGCCGCTTCTTCATCAGCTCGATGAACTCGTTCACGCGCGCGACGGTGCCCTCCGGCACGTCCTGGGCGATCCCGCCGGGCCGGATGTAGGCGTGGTTCATCCGGAGCCCGGTGATGAACTCGAACAGGTCCAGGCACAGCTCGCGCTCGCGGAACCCGATCGTCATCACGGTCAGCGCCCCGAGCTCCATGCCGCCGGTCGCGATCGCGACCAGGTGGGAGGAGATCCGGTTGAGCTCCATGAGCAGGACCCGGAGCACGTTGGCCTTCTCCGGCACCTCGGCACCGATGCCGAGCAGCTTCTCGACCCCGAGGACGTACGCCGTCTCGTTGAAGATCGGGGAGAGGTAGTCCATCCGGGTGACGAAGGTTGTCCCCTGGGTCCAGGAGCGGAACTCCATGTTCTTCTCGATGCCCGTGTGCAGGTAGCCGATCCCGGCACGCGCCTCGGTGACCGTCTCACCCTCGAGCTCGAGGATCAGCCGGAGCACCCCGTGGGTCGAGGGGTGCTGCGGACCCATGTTGACGATGATCCGCTCGTCCTTGACGTCCTTGAGGGCGTCGGTCAGGTCGTCCCAGTCCTGCCCGGTGACGGTGAACGTGCGCTCGTCCCCGGTTGGCTCAGCGGTCTGGGTCATGAGTAGGACCTCCTCTGGTCCGGCGGCGGGATCGTCGCGCCCTTGTACTCCACGGGGATGCCGCCGAGCGGGTAGTCCTTGCGCTGGGGATGCCCGGGCCAGTCGTCGGGCATCAGGATCCGGGTCAGGCCCGGGTGGCCGTCGAAGACGATCCCGAACATGTCGTAGGTCTCCCGCTCGTGCCAGTCGAGGGTGGGGTAGACGCTCACCCCGCTCGGCACGTGCGGGTCCTCGCTGGGAGCCGAGGTCTCGATCCGCACCCGGCGGTTGTAGGTCATCGAGAGCAGGTGGTAGACCGCGTGCAGGTCGCCGCCGTGCTCACCGTGCTCGGTCAGGCCCTGGTCGGAGGGGTAGTGCACGCCGGAGACCCCGGAGCACAGCTCGAAGCGCAGCTCGTCGCGAAGCACCTTCAGCGCGTCGAGCAGCCGCTCGCGGCGTACGTGGAAGGTCAGCTCACCGCGGTGGATGACGGCTTCCGCGTCCGCGAAGGCGAGCGCGTCGGCGACCTCCTTGAACCAGCCGCCGTACGGCTGTACGCCGACGTCGCTGGTGCGGCTCGGCATCGCGTGCTGGCGGGTGAGACCGCCGTAGCCGCTGGTGTCGCCGGTGTCCTGCACGCCGAACATGCCGGTGTTCTGCTCGCTCATCGCAGGAGTCCCGTCTGGTCGATCAGCGGCAGCTGGCGCAGCGCGGCGGTCTCGCCGGCGACCTCCTCGGCCTCGGCGTTGACGCCGAGCGAGCCGCCCTGGATCTTCTCGTGGAGCTTCACGATCGCGTCGATCAGCATCTCGGGACGCGGTGGGCAGCCGGGAAGATACATGTCCACGGGGACGATGTGGTCGACGCCCTGGACGATCGCGTAGTTGTTGAACATGCCGCCGCTGCTCGCGCAGACACCCATCGCGAGCACCCACTTCGGCTCGGGCATCTGGTCATAGATCTGGCGCAGCACCGGCGCCATCTTCTGGCTCACCCGGCCCGCCACGATCATCAGGTCGGCCTGTCGCGGGGAGGCCCGGAAGACCTCCATGCCATATCTGGCCAGGTCGTACTTCGGCCCGCCCGACGTCATCATCTCGATGGCGCAGCAGGCCAGCCCGAACGTCGCCGGCCACAGGCTCGCCTTGCGGAAGTAGCCCGCCATGCCCTCGACCGTGGTCAGCAGTACGCCGGAGGGAAGCTTTTCTTCAAGACCCATGATCTAGTCCCAATCCAATCCACCGCGACGCCACACATAGGCGTACGCAACAAAGACGGTCAGCAGGAAGAGGCCCATCTCCGCGAGACCGAACCACCCCATCGAGTCGAACCTGACGGCCCACGGGTAGAGGAAGATGATCTCGATGTCGAAGATGATGAAGAGCATCGCGGTGATGTAGTACTTCACCGGGAATCGGCCGCCCAGCGCCTGCGGCGTGGCCTCGATCCCGCACTCGTAGGGGTCGGCCTTGGCCTGGTTGGCTCGGCTCGGTCCTACGACCGAGCTCATGACCACCGAACCGACCGCGAAGAGCGTCGCCAGTCCCGCCAAGGCGAGGACCGGTACGTACAGCTCCATCTCGCCTCCATACACACGCTTGTTGCGCTGCTGGCTTCCAGCAGTGAGCGCCCACTTCGTGACTTTGTGAATCGAATCACAATGTGCGCCGGGTCACATCTTGCCACTCCTGTAGGGGATTGCAAGCGGCTTGCTGAATCGCAACCTCGGCACTTTCGCGGGAGGCGGGGAGATGCGTGATCCATCCGACGGCAAACGCCCGCACATTCACGCCATGACGGGACTGTGGCGCGTCAGGCTTCGGGGTCGGGGCGGATCCAGCCGTTGGCGACGCCGCTCCTGACGATGGCGTCGGTCGCCTCGCCCAGGGTCGTGCTCGCCGCGACCACGCCGGCCTCGCGGGCGCGGACCTTGGACTCGGTGGCGCCGGGCATCTGCCACGTGCCGCCGCGGTTGAGCCAGTTGAGCAGCATCGGCTCGAGGCGGTCCATGCCCTTGCAGAAGCGCGCCTCGGCGGTCTCGGCCGCCTCGAACTCGTCCCACAGCGCGCGGATCTCGCTCGCCTGGTCCTCCGGCAGCATCGTGAAGAGCCGGTCGGCCGCCGCGACCTCGCGCTCACGCTGGTCGAGGACCGCGGCCGGGTCGAAGACCGGGCTGTCCCCGGCGTAGATCTCGATCATGTCGTGGATGATCACGAGCTTCATCGCGTGCCCGACGTCGATCGGCTCGTCGGCGTACTCGGCCAGCAGCAGCACCATCAGCGCCAGGTGCCAGGAGTGCTCGGCGTCGTTCTCACGCCGATCGGCCGCCGCCAGCGGCGAGGCACGCAGGATCGTCTTGAGCTTGTCGGCCTCCGCGATGAAGGCCAGCTGCGCTCGCAGCCTCCCGCCGATCTCGTCCGGGAGCGGGTTCAGGTCGGTGATCAGGTCGGCAGCGTCGTCCATGGGACGACCTTCGCATGCTGCGTACGGCTTGAGAAAGCGACTTCCTCGGCGCCGGTCAGCGGGCGGGCAGCGCGCGCTTCGAGCGGGTCACGTACGCCGCGCCCTCGGGCCCGACTACGGCGTAGGAGTCGCCCAGTCGGGAGTTGTACTCCAGGTGGGCACGGCCCCAGAACATGCCGATGCGGATGCCGCCGTACATCCCCGGAGCGGTGAACCAGGCCTCGTCGGGGCCGCCCTCCTCGGAGATGAGCCGGATGTCGAACGTACGCAGCTGGTGGTCGTCACGGAACTCGTCGGTCAGCTCCGCGAGCGTGGTGTTCACGTGCTGGTTGACGCCCTCGAGGTTGTCACCGAGGGGCGTGCCGGGGCGGAAGTAGGGGTCGAGCATGTCGAGCAGGTGCTCGTTCCCCCTCCGCTTGGCGAGCTGGTAGGGCGTCTCGCCGTGAGCGGTGGGCAGGGAGCGCACGCCACCCAGGGCCAGCAGCTCCTGCACGGTCTCCCGCGGCGCACCGAGGTAGGCGGCGTGGTGGAGCGGCGTGAACATGGACTCGCCGCCGAGCTTCCAGGTGTTGACGCCGACGGTGTAGTCGTTGCGCACCTGCGAGAGCGCCCGGCGCCAATCGCCCTGTGCGGCCGCGTCGGTGAGCGAGTCCCTGGCCTTGACCGCGGCGGGGCCGTAGGCCTCGCGGGGCATCAGGATGCCGTCCCATGGCAACGTGGTGGTCATATTCGAACTTTCGCAGAGATCAGGCGATTGCGTGATGAAGTGCGACGATTCCGCCGGACAGGTTCGTCCAGGTCGGGGTCTGCCAACCCGCTGAGGAGAGCAGGGCGGCGAGTCCGGCCTGGTCGGGCCATGCCCGGATGGACTCGGCGAGGTAGACGTAGGCGTCAGGGGATGAGGATACCGCCCGGGCGACCGGCGGAAGAGCCCTCATCAGGTATTCCACGTAGACGGTGCGGAACGGCTTCCAGGTCGGGTGCGAGAACTCGCAGACCACGATCCGGCCGCCGGGGCGGGTGACTCGGCGCAGCTCCCGAAGGCCCGCCGCCGGGTCGACGATGTTGCGCAGCCCGAACGAGATGGTGACCGCGTCGAAGGTGCCGTCGCGGTAGGGCAGCTTGGTGCCGTCGCCGGCGGTGAACGGCAGGTGCGGCCTGGCCTCCTTGCCGACCTGGAGCATCCCGATCGAGAAGTCGGTCGGGACGACCTCGGCGCCGGCGTCCAGGAAGGGCTCGGAGGAGGTGCCGGTGCCGGCCGCGAGGTCGAGGACGAGCTCGCCCGGTTTCGGGTCGACGGCCTTGATGACCTCGCGCCGCCAGCGGCGGTCCTGGCCCAGCGAGAGCACGTCGTTGGTGACGTCGTAGCGCTTGGCCACGGCGTCGAACATCCGACGGACCTCGCCAGGCTGCTTGTCCAGATCTGCTCGGGTCACGGGCTGATTCTGTCTCGGATCTGTGTCCGGGAGCTAACTCAGGCCAGCTTCTCGAAGATCTCGTCGGCGTACTTCGCCGCGTCCTTCTTCGACATGGCGGTCGCCTGGACGGTGACGTCCTCGGACGCGTGCGAGCAGGTCGCCTGGGTCTGACCGGTCTGCTGGTCGGAGCTGGAGTAGCAGATGTTGTCGCGCACCTTGGAGACCTCGCCGCCGCCGTAGTAGGCACTGCCGTCACCGGCGAAGGCGCGGATCAGGACCGACTTCTTCATGTCCTTGGTGATGTAGGTGCGCGAGGCCATCGAGAAGCCGAGGGCGTCGGACACGTTGCGGTCCTCGGTCTTCGAGCTGGCCGCGTTCTGCTTGATGAACGTGTCCAGGTCGCCCTCGGAGGCGCCCTGCTTCTTGATCACCGCGAGGTCGTAGGACGACTTCTTGTCGGCGGGGTTCAGCTCTCCGGAAAGCGTCTCCGGCAGCGTGATCTTCGCGCCGGAATGTGAATCGGAGTCGCCAACCCACCGCGGCAGGCCCACGCCCAGGACGACAAGCAGGGCGAGGCCGATGATGCCGAGGGTGATGCCGTTCTCTGCGATGAACGACTGCTCTTTGTTGGTACTCACGCCTCGGCACGCTACAACCCGGGTGGTGAGGAAGGGAAACGGGGGCGGAGATGGCTGAGATCACATCCGGCCTGATCACATCGGGTCGTCATCGCCGACACCACGCCGATATCCTGTGCACGTGAGTGAGTCGGAGCAGAGGTCCCTGGTCGCCACGACCGTGGCGCTCGACGCCGGGTCGGAGACGCTGGAGGACCTCCTCGCACTCCTTCCCGCTCGCCGGCGAGTCCTCTCCTGGGTCCGCCACGGCGAGGGCCTGGTCGGCTGGGGCACCGCGGCAGAGATCCGTACGTCCGGGCCGGAGCGGTTCGCACATGCCGCCAAGTGGTTCGAGGAGCTGGCCGCCGTCTCGACCGTCTCCGACGCGGTCGGCGAGCCCGGCACCGGCTTGGTCGGATTCGGGTCGTTCGCCTTCGCCGACCTGCCGGGATTCTCGGTGCTCAAGGTGCCCTCGGTCATCGTCGGCAAACGCGGCGACGTGGCCTGGGTGACCACCGTCGGACCGGCCGCCGCGCCCCCGCCGGCGCTGACGCCGACCCCACCGCCGGAGGCACCTCAGGACGTCGTCTTCGCCGATGCGTACGTCGACGGCGAGCACTGGATGCGGATCGTCGCCGACGCCGTCTCCCGGCTCCGGGACGGAGATCTCGACAAGGTCGTCCTCGCCCGCGACCTGCTGGCCGCTGCCAGCGCCCCGATCGACATCCGGGCCGTGCTGCGGCGGTTGGCTTCCGCGTACCCGACCTGCTGGACGTTCCACGTCGACGACCTCTTCGGCGCGACCCCGGAGCTCCTCGTACGCCGCGAGCGCGGCCTGGTCACCTCGCGCGTGCTGGCCGGCACGATCTGGCCCACCGGCGAGGAGAACCTGGACCACGCCCTCGCCGCGTCGCTCTCGAAGTCGTCGAAGAACCTCGAGGAGCACGAGTACGCAGCCAGGTCGGTCGCCGACGCCCTGGATCCGCACTGCTCCTCGATGAACGTGCCCGAGGCACCCTTCGTGCTCAAGCTCCCGAACGTGATGCACCTGGCCACCGACATCACCGGTGTCGCCAGCGACGGGGTGAGCTCGCTCGATCTGGCCGCCGCGCTGCACCCCTCGGCCGCCGTCGGCGGCACTCCGCGCGGGGACGCCGTCGCCCTCATCGCCGAGATCGAGTCGATGGAGCGGGCCCGCTACGCCGGGCCGGTCGGCTGGATGGACGCCTCCGGTGACGGCGAGTGGGGCATCGCGCTGCGTACGGCCGAGATGATCGACGATCGCACCGCCCGCCTGTTCGCCGGCTGCGGCATCGTGGCGGGCTCGGATCCGGAGACCGAGCTGGCCGAGACCCAGGCCAAGTTCGTCCCCATCCGCGACGCCCTCTCCTGAGCCGCGCCCTCTCCTGAGCCGCGCCCTCTCCTGAGCTTCGGTCCGCGCGATAGATTCGGCGCCATGAGGTTCACGAAGTTCGGCCATGCCTGTGTCCGGATCGAGCACGACGGCGCCGTGGTGGTCGTCGACCCGGGCGTCTTCACCCAGCCCGAGGCGCTGGACGGCGCGACGGCGGTGCTGATCACCCACGAGCATCCTGACCACTACAACCCCGCGCTCCTGGAGGGCAGCGACGCCCCCGTCTACACCATCGGTGCGGTCGCCGCGCAGATCCTGAAGGGCGCCCCCGCGGTCCACGAGCGGACCACGGTGGTGAAGCCGGGCGAGTCGTTCGACGCCGGGCTTCCGGTCACCGCGGTCAACGAGAAGCACGCGGTGATCCACGCCGACCTGCCGCACTTCGACAACTCGGGCTTCCTGATCACCGCCGGCGAGCAGACCGTCTTCCACCCGGGCGACGCACTCGACGGACCGGGCCGGCCCGTGGACGTACTCTGCCTGCCCGTCTCCGCCCCATGGGCGCGCTCCGCCGAGCTGATCGACTTCGCCCGCGAGGTCGGCGCCGCGCGCACCGTCGCGATCCACGACCGGGTCTACTCCGAGGCGGGGTCAGGCATCTTCGACACCCAGGCGGGCGCGCTGATCCCCGCTGAGCACGGCTACGTACGTCTCGCCGACGGAGCCGACCTCTGATGGCGCTCATCGCGGTCCTCTACACCTACGACGACGTCCCCGAGCTGCGCGCCAAGCACCTGGGCGCCCACCGGGAGTTCCTGGCGAGCCAACCCAACCTGGTCCTCTCCGGCCCCACCTCCGACGGCTCCGGCCTCCTGGTCTTCGACGGCGACCTAGCCACCGTCGAGGCCACGGTCGACGACGACCCGTTCCGGGCCGTCGGGCTGATCGCGGAGCGACGGGTCTTCGAGTGGACCCCGGTCCTGGGCAGCTGGATGGACAAGCTGGGTCTCTAGGCCTGCCCGAAGTGGCTGTTGGCCGCCGGCCCTCTCCTGGAGGGCGCTCTGCCGGTCCCCTGTGTCCAGGCAGGGTCTGGCGCAGCGTTCTTTGCTTGGGCACGGACTTGGGGTGGTGGTCGGTGTGTCCTGCAGGAGGGTGTCGTGGGCGCCTGCACAAGCCGAGGACAGCTTGTGAAGCGTTCACAAGATTCCCCGCTCCGGTGGTTGAACTCTGTCAGAGGCGACGACCACGAGGATCGCGCCGTCCATCGAGACCTCCCCGGGAGCATCAGGCAGCCAGGGCGTCCCGGTCGCCCCCGCCTTGAAGGCGGCGAGGTGACCTGGCGACGGTGGCCAGTCTTCGGGACCCTCCATCCGAGGGATGTGGGCGGCCGGGTGCGAGGTGGCCAGGTACCAAGACGGCCAGGTACCAAGACGGCCAGGTACCAAGACGGCCAGGTACCAAGACGGCCAGGTACGGCCAGGTACCAAGTTCGCCCCACACACCGGAAAGTCGCCACGCCGACGGATCTCGCCGTCCTCCGGAGCACGGGGGCGTTCTGCCGGCGTGGGGAGATGTCCGCCCAGTGGGGCAGGCTGGGCGCTGGTGACACGCCGGCCCTGAAGCCTCCCACCGTCCACCGCTGAACGGCACCAGGTGAACGGCACCAGGCTCCGGGCACCAAGCATGCGCGCTCGGCCCGCTCCTGACCGAGAACCAGGCGACCATCGTGCCCCGTCACCGGGCACGCGGGCACGCAGCATGCCGCATGCGGTTCTAGACGAGCGCAGTGCCGGTATCCGGCCGGGGCGCCCCGTGCTGCCCCGAGGACACACTGTCCACGCGTGGCGGCAGAGGCACCGGCCGTCGATAGGCCGGAGTCGGCGGGGTTGATCTCGACGAGGCCGGCCTAAGGGCGGCGGGTGAACCTGATCGTGCCGTCGGGTAGCCGCTCGTGGGTGTAACCCGGGGCATGGGCCAGTCGGTGATGGTGGGGGCAGAGCAAGACGCCGTCTTTGAGGTCTGTCTTTCCGCCGAGTGCCCACGCCGTCAGGTGGTGGGCGTCGCACCACTCTGGTGGCATGTCACAGCCTTCGGCTTGGCAGCATTTCTGCTGGAGCCGGAGTGCCTTGCGTTGGATCGGTTGGAAGAATCTGCTGGAGCGTCCGGCATCAAGAACCTGACCGTCGCTGCCGAGGACCCAGGGGATGATGGTGGCGTTGCACGCCATCTTCCGGGCCTCAGCGGCCGAGATCGTGTGCCCGTTGACCTCGTCGAACCCCAACATCGCGGTCCCGAGCTCTTTGCGGAGCTCCTCGAGGGAGATCACCACGTTGACCACGGTCGCGTCCCCGCCGTGGTGGGGTAGGGCGTCGGGGTCGATGGTCTCCAACAACCGCGCGAACCCTTGGCCCATGAGCCGTTCCCACGGCGGCAACGGAGCCCCCTTGGCAACCAACCTCTGCTTGCGGGGTTGGGCCCAGGCCTCGACCTGGGTCTTGAACCGGGCACCGATGGAGACCGGGAGGACGCCGTCGAACCCGATGGTTCCGTCGCCGTTGTTCCAGACCCGGAGTGCGGTCTTCTGCAGGGCCCGTTCCTCCTCGGCGAGCAGCGCCTTCGCTTCGGCGTCCTCGAACCGGGCGGGGTCGATCTCGGCCAGGATCCTCCGACCCACGACCTGGAGCTCTTTCGCGGTGAGCCGGGTGGCGTAGTCGACCAGCAGCTTCTCGGCCAGGATCAGGTCCTCGGTGGTGGCGATCGGGTTGGCTTCGATGTCGGCGAGGGTCTTGGTGACCACCCGGGCCTTGTCCTGGGAGATCTCACCTGCAGCAAGCCCAGCAGCAACAAGGTCGTGTTTCGCGACCTGGGCCGCGAGTTTGATCTGTGCCCGAGCGGCCCCTTTGTCGACCCGCAGCTCGGCACGCATCCACGTGGAGGCGTCCTTGGCGCCACTCTCTTCCGCGAGATCACCAGCGACGGCGAGCACTCGGAGTCTCAATGCGGCCTGTCGGGCGTCGTACCTCTCCAACCAGGCCAAGACCATCTTCTTCTGCGCAGCACTCCAGTACAGCGGATCGGCAGCGAGTACCTTCTCGAAGGAGGAGTCGATGGCAGCAAGCTCGGTGCCAATCGGGTCGCCGGGGCTGGTGCCCCAGTAGTTGGTGCCGTGTTCCAGCATGCCTGCTGCCCTCCTTTCAAGGTGTCTCGTAGTGCCTCTGATTCTACCTCCGCATGGACCCTGGCGCTATCTATTTGCGCAGGTCAACCGAGGTTTTCGCGGTCAGCGAACAAGATCGTTCTTGTGGATGGTAAGTGGCCCGTAGGGCCACACCTTCCGCCCCGTCAACCCCAGCAGAAACAAGCAACGAAACTCCGCGCCACACCCGGGCCGCCGCCCCGATAATCAGCCAGGTCTTTTCTCGATGGGACCCGGTGTCCAGGACCGCGCAGCGGCCGGCGTAGCCGGCGGGCCGGAGGCCCGTCCTTGACTCCGGGGTCTATCGAGAACACCCTCCAGAAAGGGTCGGCGGCCCACACCAACCCGTCGAAGCGAGCGTTCCGGCAGGGAGGTCTCGACAAGCTCGACCACCGGGGCGTGGGGGTCTCGACAAGCTCGACCACCGAGTACGGGGTCACCGGAACCCGGGGAGGTCTCGACAAGCTCGACCACCGGAACCTAGCGACGTCTCGACAAGCCCGACCACCGGAACCTAGCGACGTCTCGACAAGCCCGACCACCGGAACCTCGACAGGTCAAGACAAGCTCGACCACCGGAGACAACAGATCGAGCCAACCCCGACGATCGAGGCCGGACCTCTTGACCGAGCAGATGCCGAGAGATGCCATAGGCTCCAAGCACCGTAGCCAAAGGAGAGTCGAAGG
>NZ_JBOHDN010000107.1:0-12212 GCF_050699375.1 Nocardioides sp.
GCGGGCCCGGGTGAAGATCTGGCGACAGTTGGTCGCGCTCTTGTCGACCACGGTCGCGATGTCTTCGTAGTCATAGCCCATCACCTCGCGCAGCACGAACACCGCACGCTCCACGGCCGTGAGCGACTCGAGCAGGACCAGGAAAGCGGTGCTCACCGTCTCGTCGAGGTCGATCCGGTGCGCGGGGTCGGCGTCGTCGACCAGGATCGGCTCGGGGAGCCACGGCCCGACGTACTGCTCGCGGCGGTGGCGGGCCGATCGCAGGGTGTCGATGGCGATCCGGGTCGTGACCGTGGTGGCGTAGGCGTCGAGGTTGTCGACCTTCTCGGTGCTGCGATGCATCCTCAGGAACGCTTCCTGCACGATGTCCTCGGCTTCGGCGACGCTCCCGAGCATCCGGTAGGCGATCGAGAACATCAGCGGTCGGAGCCCGTCGTGGGCGGTTGCGAGGTCCACGACCGAAGAACCTTACGCCGGCTGTCACACCGGCGCAGGGTGTTTCGTCGGTGGGATCGAACATCGACGAGAGGAACAGGCAATGCGAATCTTCATCGCAGGGGGAACCGGGGCGGTCGGCAGCCGGATGGTGCCGCTGCTGGTGGCCGCCGGACACGAGGTCTACGGCTCGACCCGCCACGACGCGGGGTGCGACGCCCTCGCCGCCATGGGCGCGACCGGGATCGTGATGGACCCGCTGAGTGCGCCGAGCGTCCAGGACGCCGTCGCGAAGGCCGGGCCTGATGTCATCGTGCACCAGCTCACCGCGCTCGGCGGGCTCAGCGGAAACCTGAAGAAGTGGGACCAGGAGTTCGCGCTGACCAACCGGCTGCGCATCGAGGGCACCGACCACCTGCTGGCGGCCGCCCGGGCCAGCGGCGTGCGCCGGTTCGTCGCGCAGAGCTTCGGTGGTGGCTGGGCCAACGAGCGCACAGGTGGCTGGGTCAAGGACGAGACGACCCCGCTCATCGCCGACCCGGGCAAGGAGGCGCGCGGCACCCTGGCCGCGATCCGGCACCTGGAGGAGACCGTGACCTCCGCGACGGACCTCGAGGGGATCGTGCTCCGCTACGGCAACTTCTACGGGCCCGGCAACGCGACCTCCCGCGAGGGAGCCCTCGGCGAGATGTTGCGCAAGGGCAAGATGCCGGTGGTCGGCGGTGGGACCGGAGTGTGGTCGTTCGTCCACATCGACGACGTGGCCGCAGCGACCGTCGCGGCGCTCGACCGAGGCGCCCCCGGCGTCTACAACATCGTCGACGACGAGCCCGCGCCGGTGAACCAGTGGATCCCGTTCCTGGCCGAGCAGGTCGGCGGGCGGAACCCGATGCGGCTCCCCGCGTGGGTGGCCCGGCCGCTGATCGGCGAGTTCGGGGTCGCGCTGATGATCTCGGTGCGCGGATCCTCCAACGCCAAGGCCAGGCGGGAGCTCGGATGGGCACCGTCCTACGCCACCTGGCGCGAGGGGTTCCGGACCGGGATCGGCTGACGGCACCCACGAGTGGTTATGGTGACGCGGTGAAGATGATCGCGTTGCAGGACGAGTGGTGGCCGACGATGACCTGCTTCGGGTGCGGGCCTGCGAACGCGGACGGGCTCAGGCTGAAGAGCTACCCCCAGCTGGACGGGAGCGTGACCGCGACCTTCCAGCCGTGGCCGCAGCACGACAACGGCGGCGGTTTCCTCAACGGCGGGATCATCGCGACCCTCCTCGACTGCCACAGCGCCGCGGCGGTGCACCAGGAGGCCTTCCTGAGCGGCTGGATGCCTGCCGAGGGTCAGTCGCTGGCCTATGTGACGGCCGGGATCGACGTACGCTATCGCCGGCCGGCGCCGCTGAAGGAGCCCGTCACGCTCGTCGCCTCCGCCAAGGACGCCAGCGAGGACCAGATCACCGCGGTGGTGCGGATGGAGTGGGACGGGAAGGTCCGCGCCGAGGGCGAGGCGCTGTGGAAGCGCTGGCGTCCCCGCGACTGAGACAAGGAGGAACGGCCCCCACCAGGTGAGGGCCGTTCCCTTCTCAGTCGAACATCGTGATCGAGCAGCTCAGTCGACCAGCTCAGTCGAGCAGCTCGGTCACGGTGCCGGCCGCGACGGTGTGACCGCCCTCGCGGACGGCGAAGCCGAGGCCGACGTCCATCGCGATCGGCTTCTCCAGCTCCACTCCGAGCTCGATCGTGTCGCCGGGCATGACCATGGCGATCTCACCCAGGTCGATCCCGCCGGGCACGTCCGTCGTACGGAAGTAGAACTGCGGGCGGTAGTCCGCGGCGAACGGAGTGTGCCGACCACCCTCGGCCGTGGACAGCGCGTGCAGGTTCGCCCGGAACCTCCGGTGCGGCCGTACGCTGCCGGGCAGGGCCACCACCTGGCCGCGACGGACCTCGTCGCGCTTGACGCCGCGCAGCAGCACCGCCGCGTTGTCGCCCGCGTCCGCGGACTCCAGCGACTTGCCGAACGTCTCGAGCCCGATCGCCGTGCTGGTGAGCGTCGCGCCGAGGCCGACGACCTCGACCGCGTCGCCGACCTTCAGCGACCCGCGCTCGACGGCACCGGTGACCACCGTGCCGCGGCCGGTGATGGTGACCACGTTCTCGATCGGCATCAGGAACGGCTCACCGAGCTCACGCTCCGGCACCGGTACGTAGCCGTCGACCGCGTCCAGCAGCTCACCGATCGCCGTGGTCCACGTCGGGTCGCCCTCCAGCGCCTTCAGTCCGGACACGCGAACGACCGGTACGTCCTCGCCGGGGAACCCGTACTCGGAGAGGAGGTCACGGACCTCCAGCTCGACCAGGTCGAGCAGCTCCGGGTCGTCGACCATGTCCGCCTTGTTCAGGGCGACCACCAGGTACGGCACGCCCACCCGGTGCGCGAGCAGGACGTGCTCGCGCGTCTGAGGCATCGCGCCGTCCTGGGCGGAGACGACCAGGATCGCCGCGTCGACCTGGGCCGCGCCGGTGATCATGTTCTTCACGTAGTCGGCGTGCCCGGGCATGTCCACGTGTGCGTAGTGCCGGGTCGCGGTCTCGTACTGCACGTGGGAGATGTTGATCGTGATCCCGCGCTGCAGCTCCTCCGGAGCACGGTCGATGCCGTCGAAGGCGACGAAGTCGTTCACGCTCGGGTCGCGCTCGGCGAGCACCTTGGTGATCGCCGCGGTCAGGGTGGTCTTGCCGTGGTCGACGTGACCCATCGTCCCGATGTTGAGGTGCGGCTTGGTCCGCACGAACTGGCTCTTGGCCATGAGAGATCCTTTTTCCGTCAGAAGATTTCGGGGTGAGCCAGGACCCTCCGGCGAGCCTCCACAGCGCTGTCACCGCGTAGAGGGGGCCGGTTCGGGCCACCCTCCTCCGCGGGTCCTGCTGGGCAGGAGGAGGGTCAGCTTCGAGCGCCGGTGCAATCGACTGACGGTGCCCACGTGGGAGCGCCCGTCAGGCTCTTGCCTGACAGGTCGATCTCGGAAACCACGCGGAACATGCGCATCACGATAGGTGTCAACAGCGGCCCCGGCAAAGTAATTCCGGACGGCCGAGGCATCCCGGCGGGTGACTCCCCGCAACCTGCCGACTCGCCGCGGACTGACGTGACTCATCGCCGAGTCGGCGCGTTAGGACGAGCCGACTCGGCGGGGGTTGTGGTCAGGACGAGCCGACTCGGCGGGGGTTGTGGTCGAGGCGTACGACGATCGACTTCGAGGTCGGGGTGCGGCTGCCGTCGGCGTAGGAGTCGAGGGGGATGAGGACGTTCGTCTCCGGGAAGTAGGCCGCGGCGCTGCCGCGAGGCGTGGCATAGGCGACGACACGGAAGCCCTCGGCGCGGCGCTCGCCGTCGGTCCAGACCGAGATGATGTCGACCGTCTGGCCGTCGTCGATGCCGAGCTCGAGGAGATCCTCGGGGTTGACGAAGACCACGTGACGCCCGCCCTTGATGCCGCGGTAGCGGTCGTCGTAGCCGTAGACGGTGGTGTTGAACTGGTCGTGCGAGCGCAGGGTCTGCAGCAGCAGGTGTCCTGGGGGAGTCGAGACGGCGCTCAGCGGGTTGGCGGTGACCCGGGCGCGCCCGGTGGCCGTGTTGAACGTACGCGAGTCGCGGGGGCCGTTGGGCAGGGCGAAGCCGCCGGGCGCCTTCAGCCGGGTCTCGAAGTCCTCGAAGCCGGGGATCACCGCGGAGATGTGCCAGCGGATCCGGGAGTAGTCAAGGCCCATCGAGACCCAGTCGATGCCTTCGCTGGAGCCGAACATCGCGTCGCCGAGAGCGCAGATGATGGCGACCTCGCTGCGAAGCTTCTTCGAACCCGGCAGCAGCCGGCCGTGCGAGGTGTGGACCATGCCCATCGAGTCCTCGACGGTGACGTACTGCTCCCGGCCACCGGTCTCGTCCCTCTCGGTGCGGCCCAGGCAGGGCAGGATCAGCGCTTCACGGCCGTGATGGACGTGGCTGCGGTTGAGCTTGGTCGAGATCTGGACGGTGAGACCCACGTTGGCCAGCGCGGCGGTGGTGACCGCCGTGTCGGGGGTCGCCGCGGCGAAGTTGCCACCGAGGGCGACGAAGACGTCGACCGCACCGTCGCGCATCGCCTCGATCGTCGCGACCGTGTCGAAGCCGTCCTCGAGGGGCGGGGTGATGCCGAACTCGTCCCGGAGCGCGTCGAGGAACCATGACGGCGGCTTCTCCCACACACCCATCGTCCGGTCGCCCTGAACGTTGGAGTGACCGCGGATCGGCGAGGCACCAGCGCCGGGCTTGCCGATGTTGCCGCGCAGCAGCAGGAAGGAGGCGATCTCGCGGATCGTCGCGACGGCGTTCTTGTGCTGGGTCAGGCCCATGGCCCAGCACACGATGATGCGCTCGCGGCCCTCCACCAGATCGGCGAGGTCCTCGATCTCCTGCCGGGAGATCCCGCTCAGTCGTGAGATCTCGTCCCACTCCATCGCGGCCCACGCCTCGGCGGCGACCTCGAACCCGTCGGTGTGCTCCTCCAGGAACGGATGGTCGACGGCATCGCGGGAGACGAGCGCCTTGTTGATCCCGGCGAACAGGGCCAGGTCGCCGTTGACCTGAACGGGCACGTGCAGGTCGGCCAGCTTGGTGCCGACGCCCGAGACGCCGCGCAGCGTCTGGGGGTTGCGGAAGCGTCCGAGGCCGGCTTCCTCGAGCGGGTTGACCGACACCACGGCGGCGCCGTGCTGCTTGGCCGACTCGAGCGCGGTCAGCATCCGCGGGTGGTTGGTGCCAGGGTTCTGGCCGACCACGAGGATCAGGTCGGAATGCTCGGCGATGTCGTCGTACGTGACGGTGCCCTTGCCGATCCCGAGGACTTCGCCCAGCGCGGCGCCGCTGGACTCGTGGCACATGTTGGAGCAGTCCGGCAGGTTGTTGGTGCCCAGTCGCCGGGCGAGCAGCTGATAGGCGAAGGCGGCCTCGTTGGACGCACGGCCGGAGGTGTAGAAGACGGAGCGGTCCGGGTCGGTCCGGCGCATCCTGTCCGCGACCAGATCGATCGCCTCGGCCCAGGGGATGGGGGAGTAGTGGGTCGCACCAGGGGCGAGGTACATCGGCTCGGTCAGCCGGCCCTGCGACTCCAACCAGTGGTCGTCGCGCTCGCGGAGCGAGGCCACCGAGTGCGTCTCGAAGAAGCCGCGGTCGACCCGCTTGCGGGTCGCCTCCCAGGCGACCGCCTTGGCGCCGTTCTCGCAGAACTCGGCCGCCTTGCGGTGGTCGGGGTCCGGCCACGCGCACGAGGGACAGTCGAAGCCGCCGACCTGGTTGACCTTCAGCAGCGTCTGCAGGCTGCGCTTGGGACCCATCTCGCGCAGGGCGTACTCCATCGAGTGCGCCACCCCCGGAATCCCGACCGCGGCCGTCTCCGGCTCGCCGACGCGGAGGGAGGGTTCGGGCAGGTCTGTCGGGTGCTCGGTGCTCACCCCCAGCAGGCTACTCCGTGGCGATGGCCTTGAGGACGTCTTCGCGCCCGGCGCGGACAGCGGGGACGACCGCGGCCAGGACGCCGACGACCACAGCGACCCCCATGAAGGCGGCCAGCTGGTCGAACGGCACCCAGAGGCTGGAGAGATCCTCGCGCAGGGCGTCGCGCAGGAGTACGCCGAAGAGGACCCCGAGCCCGAGCCCGAGGACCGCCCCGAGCACCGCGATCGTGACGGACTCCAGGGTGATCATCCGGCGGAGCTGGCCACGGGAGAGCCCGATGGCACGCAGCAGGCCGATCTCGCGGGTGCGCTCGATGACACTGAGGCCGAGGGTGTTCACGATCCCGATCACGGCTATGACGATCGCCAGGGCGAGCAGGCCGTAGATCATGTAGAGCAGCTGGTTGACCTGGCCCTTGATCGAGGCAGCGAACTCGTCCTTGTCCTGCACCGCGACGATCGGACGGTCCTCGATCAGCTTGTCGAGGCGGTCGTGGACGGTGGCCGGGTCGGCGCCGCGCGCCAGCACGATGCTGAGTGCGGAGTCCTCCCGAGGTGCCTTCGCCTCGACGAGATCCTCGATGCGCATCGTGATGTCACCGGTCACCTGGGTCGGCGCGATGATCCCGCTGATCTGCGGGTGCTGCTGGCGGCCGCTGCGGAAGGTGAGGTCGATGCGGTCACCGAGCTGCCACTTGTGCTCCTTCGCGGCCTCGTCGGTCACCAGCACCTGGCCGGGCTTGACGTCCTCGCTGCCCTCGAGCACCTCCAGGTCGTAGATCCGCGGCAGGTGCTCGTCGACGCCGAAGAGGAGCTCGGCGTCGTTCTTCTTCGGGTTGCGCAGGTCGACCTTGCCGACGACGGCCTGCGCGATCCGGGAGCGGGAGACGGTGGCGACACCCTCGACCTTCTCCATCTCGTCTCCGATCGAGGCCGGGAACGGAGTGAAGGTCGGGCTCTGCACGACCAGGTCGGGCTTGAACTGCTCCTCGACCACGTCGGAGATCGAGGCGTTCATCGACGCCGCGAGCACCCCGATCAGCGAGACCAGGGCCAGGCCGATCATCAGCGCCGACGCGGTTGCGCCCGTACGCCGCGGATCCCGCATCGCGTTCTGCCCGGCCAGCTTGCCGGTCATCCCGAAGACCAGGCCGCTGACCGTACGCAGCGCCGCCAGCACCGGGCGGCCGAGGAACGCGCTGATCCAGGCGACCGAGAGGATCGAGACCCCGGCCCCGACGCCCACCCACAGCGCCGGGCTCGTCGGCACCTGGATCCCTCCGGGCAGGTCGATGTCCGGGACCCCGATCCGTGGCACCGCGGCGAGGGCGAGCCCGCCGGCCAGGAGCACGAGCCCCACCGACGTACGCAGGATGGTGGATCTCGCCGGAGGCTGGGTGTCCTCGCGCATGGCGGCGACCGGCGGGACCTTCGCCGCCCGGCGGGACGGAAGGAGTGCCGCCGCGAGCGTGACGAGCACGCCCACGGCGTAGGAGACCCAGATCGTGCGTGGGGTGAGGACCAGGACGTCGGAGGCGATCTCGAGCCCGGCCTGGCGGAACGCGGAGGCCAGGCCGTGGGCGAGCGCCCAGCCCGCGAGGATCCCGAGGGTGGCCGCGACCAGCGCCATCACCAGCGCCTCGAAGAGCACCGAGACGGTCACCTGGCCGCGCGAGGCGCCCAGAGCCCGGAGCAGTGCCAGCTGCCGGGAGCGCTGCGCGATCAGGATCGAGAAGGTGTTGACGATGATGAACCCTCCGACGATCACCGCGATCACCGCGAAGACGATCAGGAAGACCGAGATCACGTCGAGGAAGTCGCCGATGGCGTCCTCGGACTCGGAGACGACCCGGTCACCGGTGACTGCCTCGAAGCCGTCGGGGACGACGGTGCTCGCGGCCTCGACCAGCTCCTTCTGCGTGACACCCGGCGCGGCCGTCAGCGACACCCCGGAGTAGGTGTCCTCGCCCTCGGTGAACAGGCTCTGGGCACCCTCGGTGCTGAAGAGGAGCAGCTGGGCGCCGGCGGTGCCGCCGCCGTTGAACGAGGCGATCCCGGTGAGGGTGACCTTGCGGCGGGTCTCGCCCTGCGGAGCGATCAGGGTGACGGTGTCGTCGACCCGGTAGCCGGCCTTCTCGGCGGTCGCCTCGTCGAGGACGATCTCCTTCGTCGTACGCGCCCAACGTCCCTCGTCGAGCTCGAGCATCGGCTCGCCGAGCAGGTTGGGCGAGCCGGTGTGGTTGAAGGCGAGCGTCGGAGCGCCCGAGCTGCTGACCAGCTGCCCATCGGTGTTGAGCACGAAGACCCCGGACCCCTGGACCTGGCCGTCGGCGCGGGCCACCTCCGGCAGCGTACGCAGCCTCTCGATGGCTCCTGGTTTCAGCGACGCAGCGCCGCCACCGCCGGGGCGGGCGGCGCTCTCGGCTGCCGTGCCGCTGTTGGTCGGGCGGACCTGGGCATCGGGCGTGGAGCCGTTGATGATCCCGGAGAAGGTGCGGTCCAGGCCGTGGGAGAAGGTGAGTACGCCGGCCAGGAAGGCCACGCCCAGCACGATCGCGAGCGTCGACATGAGCAGGCGCACCTTGTGCGCGGCGAGGTTGCGCAGCGTCAGCCGGAGCACGCCGCCACCTCCCCGCTTCGCGGGGTCACTCCCTCGCTCGGCACGAGCGGACGAGCAAGCTCGCCGCTCGACCTCGCTCCGGTCGTCGCCGTTGCGCAGGCGCCAGAGTACGGACGTGGCGGCGTGCCGATTGTCTGGTTCACTCGCTGACGCTCGTTCACCCTCAGGCGCCCTCGCCGATCAGTCCCATCGCCCGCGCCTGCAGGTCGGCCATGTGGGCCAGGATCTGCTCCCGGTTCGGCCGGGCCAGCTCGTCGACGACGCGCCCGTCGGCCAGGAAGATCACCCGGTCGCAGTAGGAGGCGGCGACCGGGTCGTGGGAGACCATGACGATGGTCTGGCCGAGATCGTCGACGCTGTGGCGCAGGAAGTCGAGAACCTGGGCGGCCGAGGTGGAGTCGAGGTTGCCGGTCGGCTCGTCGGCGAAGACGATGTCGGGTTTGGAGACGAGCGCCCGGGCACACGCCACCCGCTGCTGCTGCCCGCCGGAGAGCTCGCTCGGCTTGTGCTCGAGTCGCGGACGCAGGTCGAGGGTGTCGATGACCTTGTCGAACCACTCCGGGTCAGGCCTCTTCCGGGCCAAGGAGAGCGGCAGCAGGATGTTCTCCTGCGCGGTCAGGGTCGGGACCAGGTTGAACGCCTGGAAGACGAACCCGATGTTGTCGCGCCTCAGCGCGGTGAGACGACGGTCGCGCAGCTTGCTCAGCCGGCGGCCGTTGACCACCGCCTCGCCCGTGGTGGGCTTGTCGAGCGCGGCCAGGCAGTGCATCAGCGTCGACTTGCCCGAGCCCGACGGGCCCATGATGGCGGTGAACTGACCTGCGTACAGATCGAGGCTCACGCCGTCGAGTGCGCGGACCTCGGCATCACCCTTGCCGTAGGTCTTGTGAAGGTCGATCGCCTGCGCGGCGATGTCACGGATTGCCGGGTCCTGCTGTGCCGGGTCGGTGAGGGTCACGGCTCAACTGTTGCCTACGGGTGGTTGGGGCGCATGTGTTTTCTCAGCGGGTTGGGGCGCATGTGTTTCTCGGCGTGGATCTCGACCCGCTTCGCGGGTTCGCAGGCTCACCCGCTGCGCTGGCTCGATCTCCTCGCGTTACGACCCTGCTCGCTTCGCTCGCACGGTCGTAGGCTCGGACTCAGATCTTCTGGTTGAGGAGCCCCGTGTCGACGTCGTAGATGAACCCGCCGACCTTGACCTCGTCGGGGACGAACGGGTGCGAGCGGACCTTGGCGACGTCCTCGGCCAGCGCGCGGACCTGGTCGTCGACGACGTGCAGGTGGAGCCAGGAGGCGTCTTGGCCCGCGGACTCGGCGAGCTTGGCACGCAGCTCGGCCTCGGTCTGGGACGCGACCGCGCAGCGGGTGTGCGGGACGACCAGGATGCGCTGGACGTTGAGGAGGTGCACGCCGAGCACCAGCGCCTCCATCGCCTGCGGCGTGATCCGGCCACCGGGGTTGCGGAAGATCTTGGCGTCACCGTGGGCGAGGCCCAACATCGCGAGCGGGTCGATGCGCGAGTCCATGCAGGTCACGATCGCGACCCCGGCATGGGCGACACCGTCGAAGCCGGTCTCGGTGAAGGTCTCGGCGTAGGTCTGGTTCGCGGCGAGGAGGTCATCGAAGTCCGACATGATGCCAAGGTAGCCGATATCCACGGGCTCGATCCGAGGTGTGTCAGATAGCGTGCGCGATGTGATCAACGCCCTACTCGAGCCCAGCGACCTGCCCCACCGTCTGCCCCGCTTCGCGGACATCGCGATCGAGGACTACGGCCCGGCGATCGAGCAGGGGATGACCGAGCAGCTGGAGGCGTTGGCCGCCATCACATCCTCGCCGCAGGAGCCGACGCTCGAGAACACCCTCGTCGCCCTGGAACGCTCCGGTGAGCGCTTGGACCGGGTCCTGAGGGTCTTCTTCTCGCTGCTCTCCGCGGACTCGTCCGATGCCTTGGACGATCTCCATGCTGCGTACGCTCCCAGGCTTGCCGCCCACCAGGACGCACTCCTGCTCGACGACGCTCTCTTCGCGCGCGTGAACGCGGTCTTCGACAAGCGGGCGGATCTGGAGGGGGAGGACCGCTATCTGGTCGAGCGCTACCACCACGACTTCGTGCTCGCGGGTGCGGCGCTCGGTCCGGTGGAGAAGGCGCGGTTGCGCGAGCTCAACCAGGAGATCTCCGGGCTGGAGGCCGCCTTCGGGCAGGCCTCGCAGGCGGACTCCAACGATCTCGCCGTCGTTGTCGACACCGTCGAGGAGCTCGCCGGCCTGACCCCGGGCGAGATATCGGCGGCCTCCGCTGCCGCTGAAGGGCGGGGGCTCGAGGGCAAGTTCCTGATCACGCTGACCCTGTTCACCGCCCACCCCTACCTCTCGGTGCTGGAGAACCGCGACCTGCGCAAGCGGCTCTTCGAGGCGCAGATCGCCCGCGGCTCGCGCGGCAACGAGAACGACACCCGTGCGATCGCCCTCGACGCGCTGCGGCTGCGCGCGGAGAAGGCACGGCTGCTCGGGTTCGACAGCTATGCCGGGCTCGTGACGGCCGACAACACCGCCGGTACGCCGAAGGCGGTGCGCGACATGCTGGAGCGGCTCGCCGCGCCGGCGGCCCGCAACGCGAGGGCCGAGCAGGACGCTCTCCAGGCCTCGGCCGCCCCAGAGATCGGACAGGGCCCGATCGAGGCCTGGGACTGGCCCTACTACGCCGAGAAGGTCAGGGTCTCCGAGTACGACGTCGATCTGGCCGTGCTGCGGCCGTGGTTCGAGGC
The DNA here is from genome assembly GCF_050699375.1 of Nocardioides sp. Taxonomy (GTDB): domain Bacteria; phylum Actinomycetota; class Actinomycetes; order Propionibacteriales; family Nocardioidaceae; genus Nocardioides. The sequence goes on from NZ_JBOHDN010000107.1 coordinate 11,316, forward strand.
CGACCGGGTGCTCCACGACGGGGTCTTCTACGCCGCCGAGCGGCTCTATGGGCTGACCTTCGTGGAGCGGCCCGACCTGCGGGGCTATCACCCCGAGGTCCGTGTCTTCGAGGTCTCCCGCGACGGCGAGCCGATCGGGCTCTTCCTGCTCGACCTCTACACCCGTGACTCGAAGAAGGGCGGTGCCTGGATGAACTCCTACGTCACCGCCAACACGCTCCTGGGCGAGTCGTCGGCGATCGTGACCAACAACCTCAACGTGCCCAGGCCCGCGCCGGGGGAGCCGACGCTGCTCACGTTCGACCAGGTCAACACGCTCTTCCACGAGTTCGGGCACGCGCTTCACGGGCTGCTCGCGCGGGCGACCTATCCGCGGTTCGCGGCGACCTCGGTCTACCGCGACTTCGTCGAGTACCCGTCCCAGGTCAACGAGATGTGGATGCTGTGGCCCGAGGTGCTGGCCAACTACGCGGTCCATCACGAGACCGGCGATCCGATCCCGGCCGACGTGCTCGGCAAGCTCGAGGCCTCCGCCACCTTCAACGAGGGGTTCGCGACCTCGGAATACCTCGCGGCCGCGCTCATCGACCTGGCCTGGCACGAGCTGGCTCCCGATGATGTGCCGACCTCGCCGGACGCGGTGGGGGACTTCGAGGCGGCCGCGCTCGCGGCCGCCGGGCTGGACAATCCGGCCGTGCGGGCGCGCTACTACACCGCGTACTTCAAGCACATCTTCGGCGGCAACGCCTCCGCCTACTACTCCTACATCAGGTCCGAGGTCCTCGACGCCGACACGGTGGCGTGGTTCAAGGAGAACGGTGGCCTGACCAGGGAGAACGGCGAGGCGTACGTCCGTCATGTGATCGGGATCGGCGGCACCCGCGACCCACTGGAGTC
>NZ_JBOHDN010000108.1:0-8121 GCF_050699375.1 Nocardioides sp.
GACCGAGATTGGCTGAGACTGAGCAGGTGTCCTCCAAGCCAGCTCCACACGTACTCGTCCTCTTCGGCGCGACCGGTGACCTCGCCGCGCGCAAGCTGTTCCCCGGGCTGTATCGGCTCGCCCTCGCCAAGCGGCTTCCCGACCAGCTCGCGATCATCGGCAGCGGGCGGCGCTCGCCCGGCAGCGACGAGGAGTTTCGGGACCGGGTGCGCCAGTCCCTGAAGGAGTTCGTCAGCGAGATCGACGAGAGCGTCGCGGAGCCGCTGGTGGAGCGGATCCGCTTCGTCGCCTCCTCCTCCGAGGACGGTACGGCGCTGGCCGAGGCGGTGCACGAGGCCGAGGACCGGCTGGCGCTGGACAGTGGACAGACGGTCGGCGACGTACAACGCCTGCTCTATCTCTCAGTGCCACCGCAGGCCGTGGAGCCGATGGTCGGGATGCTCTCCCGCGAGGGGCTGAACGTCCGCAGCCGGCTGGTCGCCGAGAAGCCGTTCGGCACCGACCTCGCCTCGGCGCGCGAGCTCGACGCCGTGCTCAGCGAGGCGTTCGACGAGGTGCAGATCTTCCGGATCGACCATTTCATCGCGAAGGAGGCCGTGCAGAACCTGCTGGCGCTGCGCTTCGCCAACGGTCTCTTCGAGCCCGCCTGGAACCGGCACAGCATCGAGTCGGTGCAGATCGACGTACCGGAGGAGCTCACCGCCAAGGGACGCGGCAGCTTCTACGAGGGCACCGGCTGCCTGCGCGACATGGTCACCACCCACCTGTGCCAGCTGCTCGGGTTCGTGGCGATGGAGGATCCGCACGCCTTCCGCGAGGGCGCGATCCGCGCCGCGAAGGCCGCCGCCTTCGCCGCCGTCCGGCCGCTGGACCCCGAGCGGGTGGTCTTCGGCCAGTACGACGGCTATCGCGAGGAGCCCGACGTCGCCGCCGACTCCGACGTGGAGACGTACGTCGCGATCGAGGCGTGGATCGACAACGACCGGTGGCGCGGGGTGCCGTTCTACCTACGCACCGGCAAGGCCCTCGCCGCCGGACGGCGGACGATCACGATCCGGTTCATCGAGCCGCGGCACCAGTGGCTGCAGCCGGTGGACCCTGGTTCGGCCGAGCCCAACGAGCTGGTGATCGAGCTCAGCGACGAGGCCCGGATCGAGATCGACGTCCGGGCCAAGCGGCCCGGCCCCGGGATGGCGTTGACCGAGGGCGTCTTCCGCCTCGACCTCGCCGGTGACGTACCGGACGCAGGGCCGCTGGAGGCGTACGAGCGGCTGATCCTCGACGTCATGAACGGCGACCGGACCCTGTTCACCAGCGCGCGCGAGGTCGAGCGGCTGTGGGAGATCTGCCAGCCGGTCCTCGAGCACCGGCCGGCCGTGCAGAGCTATCCGCAGGGGTCCTGGGGGCCGGAGCCGGCGCTCGAGCTGCCGGTCGGCGGATGGCGGCTGGGTGCGACCCAGTCGAAGAACCTGCCGCCGGTCGAGGCGATCACGAACGAGCGTTGACGAGCCTCAGCTGTCCTCCATCCGGAAGCCGACCTTGAGCCCGACCTGGAAGTGCTGGATGTCGCCCTCCTCGACATGCCCGCGGATCTGGGTGACCTCGAACCAGTCCACGTGGCGCAGCGTCTGGCTCGCGCGGCCGAGGCCGCTGCGGATCGCGTCCTCGAGCCCGACCTCGGAGGTTCCGACGATCTCGGTGACGCGGTAGGTGTGTGAAGACATGGTGTTGCCTCTCTTGGTGGTCGACGGCCTCCAGGGCCCCAGATGATCCAGCGTTGTATCCACCATGGACGCGACGTGGAGACCGTGCAAGGGGCGGACGGAAGCCGAGATCCAGGCGTACGCCTCTGGCACACTGGTGGCGTGGGTGACGACACGGGCTTGATGCGTCTTGACGACGTGCTGGCGGCGCTCGGCAACGACGGAGTCATGGAGCGGTACGACGACGAGATCGTGCTCGCCGATGTCGTCGGCACCGTGGCCCGCACGGCCGACTTCGACGCCGACTTCTCCCCGCGCAGGCGCGACGAACGATGGCGACGTACGGAGGAGCTGTTCCGCAACGGGTCGCACCCGCCTCCGATCGACGTGGTCCGCCTCGGCGACAACCTGCTGTTCGTGAACGACGGCCATCATCGGGTCTCCGTGGCCAAGTCCTTGGGCTGGGACTCCCTGCCCGCCCGAGTGCGGCGGGTCTGCACGGTCGCCTTCGCCCTGTGCTGCCTGCGCATCTCGGACCTGCCGACGAAGGCTGCCGAGCGCCGGTTCCTCGAGAAGGTGCCGCTCCCCGACGAGGTGAGCCGTGGGTTGTGGCTGACCCGACCGGCGGACTGGGCCCGGCTGGCGGACGCGGCGCTGGCCTGGGGCTACGCCCACCACGACGCGAGCGAGACGGGACTCTCCGCACACGAGCTCGGTGCCGCCTGGTGGCAGCACGAGGTGCAGCCGTTGGTCGATGCGTTGCGCCGCGAGGGGGCGGGCGCGACGCTCTCCGACATACAGCTCTTCGTCACCGCCCTGGCGGCCAGGGACCGTCTCGGCGCGCTGGACTGGCCGGGCGAGCTGCTTGCCGCCGATCCCGACGCATCCTGCTGCCTCGGAGAGATCGAGGTCCTGACCACGGACGGCGCGGAGCCCGTCGAGGGCCGCTGACTCGACCCCGGACTCCCGCCTGAGATGCGCTGCGCCCCGGTCCTTGGACTGGGGCGCAGCGCATCCTCGCGTGCCGGGATCAGATGATGTCGCGCCCGTCACGCTTGGCCTGGCGCCACTCCTTGATGAAGGCGGACGAGATCACGTACAGCACGATCCCGGTCACGAGGGGCCACACGAGGACGTACGCGGTCAACAGCATGCTTTCCATGGTTCCTCCTGTTTCACGGGGTCGGATCGAGGTCGTCGTCGGAGTGCCGCGGCGGCTCGGACGCCGCCACGCTCGCTCCGGTCGCACCCGAGTCGTCGAAGTCGCCGACCTTGCGGTCGATGTCGGCGAAGTCGAAGTCCACCTTCGATCCGCGCGACATCGCCCAGCACACGAGCGTGCTGACCGCGTAGGCGACCAGCGAGCCGCTCAGCGTGGCGTAGTCGCGCAGGAAGCCGAGCACGAAGGGCGCCGAGACCACGGCTGCCACCGCACCGATCGCCACCGCCGGCCGCAGGCCGAAGAAGCCGAAGACCATCAGGCCGAGCACCACGCCGATCCCGATCACCGAGAGGAGCTCGACACCCAGGCCGGTGACTCCGGTGAGCGGGACCCAGCCGAAGCGCACCGGCAGGAACACCGCCAGCGCCGCCAGGACCGAGGTGGTGAACGCCGTGTTCGTCACCTTCTTCCAGTAGAAGCTGGCGATCACCGGGAAGACCAACGCTCCCCAGAGCGCACCCACGAAGACGAGCAGGTCCAGGATGTTGAGCTGGAAGCTCGCGAAGACCACCGCCAGGGCAGTGGCCACGACCATGGTGCCGCGCCCGACCAGCAACATCACCTTCGGGTCGGCCTCCCCCTTGCCGGCCACGTTCTGGCCGTAGACGTCGGCCATCGCGATCGACGCCATCGCGGCGAGGTCGGAGTCGGCGGTGGAGGACAGAGCACCGATGATCATCACGAAGAAGACCGCCAGCAGTGCGGCGGGCAGGTATTCGGCCGCCATCTGCGGGATCAGGTTGTTGATGTCGCCGCCGCTGGGCTCCACGCCCAGGTAGAGCGCCAGCACTCCGAGCATGCCGACACCGATCACCATGGAGCCGTAGCCGACGGTGGCGGTGACGAAGGTCGGCTTGATCAGGTCCTCACGGACCGCGAACAGTCGCTGAGCGATGGTCTGGTTGCCGATCGCGTAGGCCAGCACCGCGGCGATGTAGGGCGCACCCTGGTTGAGGAACGCTTCGCTGGAGAAGAAGTTCCCCTGCTGCGCGGTCAGGTTCGCCGCCCCGGTCTCGAACGCGGCCGGGAACCCGGCGGCGAAGAAGATGAACGGGACGATGATCACCACGGCGCCGAGCATGGCCAGCACCTGCACGAAGTCGGTCAGCACCGAGGCACGGAAGCCGGACCACAAGGTGTAGAGCAGTACGCCGCAAGCGATCGTGACGACGCCCTGAGTGAAGTTGAACGGCGAGAGCAGGGCGACCAGTACGCCGCCGGCGATGAAGTTGGACATCAGGCTGATCAGGCTGCCGACGAGGTTGGACCCGGCGAGCAGCAGCTGGCTCGAGCGACCGTGCCGGGCGTACATCACCTCGGCGAGGGTGTGGGCGCGCGGCGCCACCGCCCTGATCCTCTTGCCGAAGGGGTAGATGAACAGGATCATCAGGGCACCCCAGAGCCCGTAGTGGATCGGCCCGGAGATGCCGTAGGTGTAGCCGGAGGTCGCCGCGGCGTACATCGACGAGGCCCAGATCCAGGTGGCCGTCATGCTGCCGGCAGAGATACCGAAGCCGATGTTGTTGCCGGCGGTCATGTAACCGTCGGCGTTCTCCTGCTTCTTGCCGATCCTCAGTGAGATCCAGAACGTTCCTCCGTAGAAGAACAACAGCAGTGCGACGATCACCGGCACGCTGAACTGGGCGGACTCGAATCCGTCCACGTGAATTGCTCCTTGTCATTCCTTGCAGGGCACCCCGGAGACACACGCGTCTGCGCAGCCGTCATCTGCGCCCCCGCAGGAGGGCGCCGGGTGTCGATCGACCGATCGATCAGGGGAAACCGGTCCCTCTCGGTCGAGAGTCAACTCGCCGGGGTCCGGCCCAGCCGAGGTAAGGCTGTAGACGTCAAGCACCGTAACAGTTGCTGAATGTTCAACCGGTAGGTGCCCTCGTCCCGAGCTCCCCGTACGCCCGGGACGCCCCGACGATCGACGAGACGGCCCGGGCCGCGATCGATCTGGGCTCAGGGCACCATCCAGCCGAGCACGGCGGTCGACTGCAGCGCGACCAGGACGCACATGAAGGCCAGCATCGCGATGCTCCAGCCGAATACCTTGCGGAAGATCTCGCCCTCCTTGCCGGCCATGCCGACCGCTGCCGCGGCGATGGCGAGATTCTGCGGGCTGACCATCTTGCCGAGCACACCGCCGGAGGAGTTCGCGGCGGCCATCAGCACCTGGTCGAGCCCCGCCTCCTTCGCCGTGGTCACCTGGAGGAGGCCGAAGAGGGCGTTCGAGGAGGTGTCCGAGCCGGTCACCGCCACCCCGAGCCAGCCGAGGATCGGCGACAGGATCGCGAACGCGCTGCCGGTGCCGGCGAGCCAGGCGCCGATCGAGCCGGTCTGACCGGAGAAGTTCATGACGTACGCCAGGCCGAGCACCGCCATCACGGTGATGATGGCTGTGGCGAGCTGCTTGTAGGTCGCCACGTACGTCGTCACGACCGCGCCGGGGCGGATCTTCAGGCAGATCGCGGTCAGGATGCCCGAGAGCAGCAGCATGGTGCCGGCGGCCGGGAACCAGTCGAACTTGAAGCCGCCCTGGGCACCGGCGACGTCGCTGAGCCCCGGGAAGATCGCCGTCGGGGTGTAGTCGGTCCCGGAGAGGGTGAACGGCCGGTGGGCCAGCACGTCCTTGATCGCGGGGATGCTGACGATCACGAAGACCACGACGATGATCACGTACGGCAGGAAGGCCTTGAAGACCTCGCTGTTGCTGTCGCGCACCTCGTCGCCGTTGCCGCCCTTGCCGACCGAGCTGCCGACCGAGCTATCCGCCGAGCTGCCCACCCGGGAGCCCGTGGACGTACCCGCGGTGGCGCCGACCAGCGACTCGGCGAGGACCTTCTCCCGCGGCTGCCAGACCCGCAGCAGGCCCACGACGACCACGACCGAGAAGAGCGAGGCGATGATGTCGGCCAGGGGGACGGAGATGTAGTTCGAGGCCACGAACTGAGCGATACCGAAGCCGACACCGCAGAGAAGGGCCGGGACCCAGGTCTGCTTGAGACCGCGCTTGCCGTCGACCACGAAGACCAGGATGAGCGGCACGATGACCGCCAGGATCGGGGTCTGGCGACCCACCATCGCACCCAGGGTCTCGACGCTGAAACCGGTCTGGTCCGAGAGCGCGTTGATGGGCGAGGCCATCGCGCCGTACGCCACCGGGGCGGTGTTGGCGATCAGCGCGACCGCGGCCGCCTTGACCGGCTTGAACCCCATCGCCATCAGCATCACCACGGTGATCGCCACCGGCGTACCGAACCCGGCCAGTGCCTCCAGCAGCGCGCCGAAGGAGAAGGCGATGATCAGGGCCTGGATCCGCTGGTCGTCGCTGACCTTGCTGAACGCCCGGCGCAGCACGTCGAAGTGGCCGGTGTGCACGGTCAGGTTGTAGACGAAGACCGCGTTGATGACGATCCACATGATCGGGAAGAAGCCCGAGAGCAGCGCTCCCTGGGCAGCGGAGAGGATCGCGTCGTCGGCCGGCATCTTGAAGAGGGCGACCGCGACGATCAGGGCGATGCCCAGCGAGATGAGGCCGGCCTGCCAGGCCTTCATCTTGAGTCCGCCGAGCAGGACGAACATCGAGATCAGAGGTAACGCGCCGCACAGGGCGCTCAGGACGAGCGATCCGCCGACCTGGTCGGCTACTGGCTCAAACATGATGACTCCGAGGGGTCGTGTGTGGGAGATGGACGGAGAGGCTGCCCCGAGATGTGGTGGGTGTGTTGTCGGAGGAGGATCAGATGGTGCGGCTTCGCAGCTCCTCGGGTGAGGAGCCGCTGATCGAGGCATCGAGCACCTCGATCAGATGGGCCATCCCGAGCTGGTGTCCCTGCTCGGCGATCGACGAGGCGACCTGGAGCAGACAGCCCGGGTTGGCGGTGACGAGCACATCGGCGCCGGTGGCGACGATGTTGCGCGCCTTGCGCTCGCCCAGCTCGCGGGCGGGCTCTGGGTTGAGGATGTTGTAGATGCCGGCCGAGCCGCAGCAGATCTCCCCTTCGGCGATCTCGCGCAGCTCGATCCCGGGGATGCCCTTCAGCAGCGCCCGCGGCTGGGCACGTACGCCCTGGGCGTGGGCGAGGTGACAGGCATCGTGGTAGGCGACGGTGAGGTCGAGCGGGTGACGCTGGGCGACCGGGCCGAGCTCGTCGAGGATCTCGGAGATGTCGCGGACCTTGGCCTCGAACGCCTCGGCCCTGGCGGCGTACCCCTGGTTCTTCCCGGAGTCGTCGGCGAGCAGCCGGGCGTAGTCCTTGAGCGTCGAACCACAGCCCGCCGCGTTGATCACGACGTACTCCACACCGGCGTCCTCGAACGCGTCGATGATCCGGCGTGCGTACGCCTGGGCCTCCTCCTCACGGCCGTTGTGCACCGAGAGCGCACCGCAGCAGCCCTGGCCGGGCGGGATGAGCACGTCGCAGCCCTCGGCGGCGAGCACCCGTGCCGTGGCCGCGTTGACGCCGGGGAAGAAAGCGCCCTGTACGCAGCCGGTGATCATGCCGACCACCGCGCGCCGCGCCCCCACCGCGGGCACGTTTTCGGGCAGCGGCTCGGTATCCGTGATGGTAGGGGTGAGCCGCTCGAGCGCGGCCAGGTGCGGCGCCATCCGGTCGAGCAGACCGGTGTTTCGGAGCCTGCGGTCCAGGCCGGTGCGCTGCAGCAGCCTGAGCGGTCCACGCATCGCCCGGAGGCGTTTGGGGTGCGGGAAGATCGAGAAGATCAACGTACGCAGCGCCTTCTCCTTCGGCGTACGCGTGTGGTTGCGCTCGACCTGGGCGCGGGTCTGCTCGATGAGGGTGTCGTACTGGACGCCCGAGGGGCAGGCCGTCATGCACGACATGCAGCCCAGGCAGCTGTCCCAGTGCTGCACCATCGAGTCCGACATCGGCTCGCCCTCGAGGCCCTCCTTCATCAGGTAGAGCCGCCCGCGCGGGGAGTCCATCTCCTCGCCCCACAGCAGGTAGGTGGGGCAGGTAGGCAGGCAGAAGCCGCAGTGCACGCAGTCGTCGAGCAGCTCCTGGTCGGGCGGGTGGTTCTCGTCAAAGGCACCCAGGTCTCGGATGTCCCTCGCCGGCAACGAGTCCGTCATCAGATTCCTCCTACGAAGCGGCCCGGGCTGAGCCGGTGGTCGGGGTCGAACTCGTTCTTCACGCGCCGCATCAGGTCGAGCGCGGGCACCGGTCCCCA
>NZ_JBOHDN010000109.1:0-25051 GCF_050699375.1 Nocardioides sp.
GGATTCAGTGGGACAGACGCGCCGGGTCGGTGGTCAGCCTTGGCGGGCTTTGAGGCGGGGGTTGCGCTTGTTGATGACGTAGACGCGGCCGCGGCGGCGTACGACCTGAGAGCCGGGCTGGGTCATCAGGGACCGGATCGAGTTGACGACCTTCATGGGTTATCCCTTCGTACTCGTGTAGGGCAGCAGGGCGAGCTCGCGGGCGTTCTTGATCGCCTTGGTCACGGCGCGCTGCTGTTGCGGGGTGAGACCGGTGACGCGACGCGAGCGGATCTTGCCGCGGTCGGAGATGAACGTACGCAGCAGCTGCACGTCCTTGTAGTCGACGTAGGTCACGTCCGGCGCCAGCCGCGGCATGCGCCGCTTGCGGACGGGAGACGACAGTCGTTTGGGCATGCGATCGGCTTCCTTTCAGCAGAGCCTTTCAACAGAGCCGCTCAGCGGAGCTTGGCGGGGTCGACGTAGCCACGTTCGACCGCCCGGACCAGGCGACGAGGCACCTCGTAGCTCTGGCCGTCGACGGTCACGGGCACGAGCGCGACCGGGGTCGCCTTCCAGCTCGAGCGGCGGTGACGGGTGTTGCTGCGCGACATCTTGCGCTTGGGTACGGCCATGGCGGCCTCCTTCGGAGTGGGTGATGCTGGAACGTCTGGGTCAGGCGGCGCGGCCGATGGGACCGAGCCAGGCCTCGAGCCCGTCCCAGGACTCCTCCCAGATCTGGCCGCGCTGGGCGATCTCGTTGTCGGTGAGCAGGGACCGCTCGAAGGCCCGCGGAATCTCGGCGGCCTCCTCGCCGATGCCCATCACCACGATGCGGGTGAGCCGCTCGGTGCGGCCCCACTTCGTGGTCGAGCCGACGCTCGCCTGACCGCCGGCCCCGTCCCAGACGCAGATGTCGTCGGGGCGGGTCGGCACCCAGAAGCAGCCGCGCGAGCGGCGCGGGCCGCCGCCGAGGATCGCCAGCTCGTCCTGGAAGCGCACCGGGTGGATGGGTCGCTCGGAGCGCAGGTCGAGCCGCCAGGCGCCGCCCTCCGGCAGTGGTGGCAGCGGGTCGCGACGCACCTCGGCGACCCAGGCCTCCACCGCGTGGTGGCGGTGCACACCGGCGACCAGGCCGGTGGCATCGAGGAGGGAGGGATCGGTCACCACCGGCGTACGCGGCCGGGCCAGGGTCGCGATCAGCGACTGCTCCTCGGGCTCGGGAGGCTCGGTGACGCAGACGACGTCGGCGTACTCCAGGATCGCGCTGGCCACCTCGGCGACACCGCGGCGGTCGTCCTCGGAGGTCGCCAGGTCGCGCTCGTCGAGGAGGTCGGGACCCAGCAGGTCCTCGGCGACGGTCGTGCCGTCGAGGGCCGCGACGACGGCGGCGATGGTGATGTGCGGCGCCATCCGCGGAGCCCAGGCGAGCACCCGGCACACCTGGATCGCCTCCGCGGCGACCGGCAGGCAGGCGACGACACTGCTCCATCGATCCTGGGCGGCCAGGCGCTCGAGGGTGGGCACGATGTCCTCGCGGATCGCGCAGGCGACGCAGGCATGGGCGAGACCGATCTCCTCGTGCTCGATCACGCCGGTCATGTCGCTGACGATGCGAGTGAGGAGGTGGCGCTCGGGGTCGATGGAGTGGCGGACCACGACCGTGTCTGGGAGGCCGAACTGGAGCGAGACGGTCGCCGAGAGCATCGAGCTCTCCCCCACGCCGCTGACCAGGACGACCGGCACCTTCTGACGGACCAGACGGGACTGGGGACGCGGGGCGCTCATCGGCCGCGCCCGTAGCGGCGCTTGAACCGCTCGACCCGTCCCTCGGTGTCGACGACACGACCGCGCCCGGTCCAGAACGGATGGCTGGCGCTGGAGACGTCGACGTCGACGACCGGGTAGGTCTCGCCGTCCTCCCAGGTGACGCGCTCATCGTCGGCCGCCAGGCGCTCGAGGATCGTCGACCGCATCAGGAAGAGCTTGTCCGCCGAGCGGTCGCGGAAGACGACCGGCCCGGAGACGGGGTGGATGCCTTGTTTCATGGGGGCCTCCCGTTGTAGTTAATGATAACGGTTCTCATTCTACACACGTCCGGTGTCCCCCCGCTCATCTCCCCGGCGGTCTCACTCCTCGGCGGTGTGGGTGTGCATGCGCACGCCATCGCTGTTGAAGATGCTCAGCACCTGCGCCGGACGTGACCCGGTCGCGAAGAGCGCGTGCGGCACCCGGGTGTCGAACTCGGCTGCCTCGCCCCGGGTCAGGACCAGGTCTCGGTCACCCAGGATCAGGCGCAGCCTGCCCGAGATGACGTAGAGCCACTCGTAGCCGTCATGGACCCGGGGCTCCGGCACCTCCGTGGTCGGCTCGTAGGTGATCTTGAAGGTGTTCACCGGCGAGCCCTCGGGCGTCAGCGGCGCGATCACCATGCCGTCGCGTTGGATCACCGGCCGACGCACCCGCGGGTCGGGGACCGACGGGGTCACCAGACTGTCCAGACCCACCCCGAGGTGGCGGGTCAGCGGGATGAGCAGCTCCAGGCTCGCCTGCCGCTTTCCCGACTCGAGCCGCGAGAGCGTGCTCGGCGACATCTCCGCCATCGCGGCCAGCTGGTCCAGGGTCCATCCCTTGCTGTGCCGGATCGCCCGGATCCGCGGGCCGACCTGCTTCAGCTCGTCGATCATGTGCTCCACCTCGCATTTGCCATTTCCGCAAGAATCCTTGCGATATCCTCATTATGCCACTGAACTGGGTGCATGAGCGAACACACAGAGCACTTCGACACGATCGTCATCGGCGGCAGCGCCGCCGGACTCTCCGCGGCCCTCATGCTGGGCCGCTCCCGCCGCAGGACCCTCGTGGTCGACTCCGGCCTGCCGCGCAACCGGTTCGCGGCGCACATGAACGGCGTCCTCGGCCACGACGGCATCGACCCCGCCGAGCTCGTGCGCAAGGGACGCGAGGAGCTGGCTGCGTACGGCGTGGGGACGCTCGAGGGGCGCGTCGCCCGCCTCGACGAGACCGGCGACGGCGTCAGCGTCGTCCTGGAGGACGGCGAGATCCTCACCGCTCGCACCGCGATCGTGGCCACCGGGGTCGCCGACGACCTTCCCGAGATTCCCGGCCTGGCCGAGCGCTGGGGCGTCACCGTGCTGCACTGCCCCTACTGCCACGGCTGGGAGGTACGTGACCGGCGTATCGGCATCCTGACCACCTCGCCGCTCGGGATGCACCAGGCACAGCTCCTGCGGCAGTGGAGCGATGACGTCGTCGTCTTCACCGCCGGGCTCGGCCCGCTGGAAAGCGCCGAGGAGGAGCGGCTGCTCGCGCGCGGGATCACTCTCGTCCCCGAGCCCGTCATCGAGGTGCTCGGCGAGGGCGACCAGGTCACCGCGGTCCGCACCGCGGGCGGGCAGCTGGTCGAGGTGGGCGCGATCTTCACCGCCGGCACCCTGCGACCGCACGACGGGTTCCTGGCCCACCTCGGTCTCGAGCGCAGCGACTCCCCCGTCGGTAGCTTCCTCGCCGTCGACGCGACCGGGAAGACCAGCAGCGACCGGATCTGGGCGGTCGGCAACGTCTCCAACCCGATGGCCAACGTGCCGATCAGCATGAGCGCCGGCACCATGGCCGGCAGCGTGGTGAACATGACCCTGGTCACCGAAGAGTTCGACCTCGCCGTGGCCGAAGCCGGTCCGGCCGCCGGGCATGCCCACTCGCACGACTCCGACAACTCGGAAAGCTCGGACAGCTCGGACAGCTCGGACAGCTCGGACGAGCCGGTCGACCCGGTCCGGTTCTGGGAGGAGAGGTATGCCGGCAACGACAGGGTCTGGTCGGGGAAGGTCAACGCGGTCCTGGGTGACGTCGCCGCTGGCCTCGAGCCGGGTACCGCGCTCGACCTCGGCTCCGGCGAGGGCGGCGACGTGATCTGGCTAGCGCAGAAGGGATGGCGGGCAACGGGCGTCGACATCTCCAGCAACGCCGCCGCTCATGCCGGCGAGGCGGCGCGTTCGGCCGGGCTCACCGAGGACCGAGCGCGGTTCATCGCCGCCGACCTGTCCAAGGTCCCTGATCTCACCGACGTCTCCGACCTCTCCGGCCCGGACGACGGCACGGCCGGCTACGACCTGGTCACCGCCAGCTTCTTCCAGTCCCCCGTCGAGCTGCCCCGGGCAGACATCATGCGCAAGGCGGCGGAGCTGGTGAATCCCGGCGGACACCTCCTCATCACCTCCCACGCCGCCCCGCCGTCTTGGGCCGAGGCCGCCGCGCGCGACCACCGTTTCCTCGACGCCAAGGAGGAGCTGGCGGCGCTCGACCTACCGGAGGAGAGCTGGGAGACGGTCATCCTCGAGCATCGGCATCGCCCGGTCACCAGCCCGTCCGGCGACCCCGCCACCCTCGAGGACTCGGTCGTCCTGCTCCGTCGCCGCTGACTCGACCGACGATCGCCGGGTGCGTCTTCCCGCCATGGCGGGAAAATGCCGCCCCAAGTCGGGCCCGACCCCGGCAGAACCCCACCATGGCGGGATTCTGCCCGCCGTCAGTCGGAGACGAGACGTCAGCTACGCCACTCCGCAGCTCTCGGTGAGGAACTCGCCCAGCCGCTCGTACGCGAGGTTCTCGGCCTCGCCTCGGGTCAGGGGGTCCTGGCCCCGGCCGGTACGCAGGGCGTCCTCGATCATCATCCGGACGCCCTCGACGGCAGCCGCCGGCGTACCTTCCGGGACGCCCATCGACTGCAGATCCGTCGCCGCGAGACCGAGCGTGGTCTCGTTCTCGTCGTTCGGGGTGGACATCTGGGCGGCGTGGGCGTTCGCCATGGTCTGCACGGCGCCGCAGAACTCCTCCAGGGACGCGACCGGCCCTGATGCCACCGGGGCAGCGGACGACGCGGGGCCTGATGGACCGAGCCGGCCGGACGCTGCCGGGGCGTCGCCGGCGCCGAGGTCCCGGGTGAGCACCACCGCACCGATCGCGACCGCGATCAGTGCACCCACGACGAGGACCCGGGGCGGGTGCGGAAAGCGGTCGCGCCAGGTCGGCTCAGTCCGCACCTCGGCTCGCCGGGCCGGGTTGCCGGACCGTCTCGGGTCGCCCGCGGGCCCACTCATCGGACGTCCACTCACTGGTAGGTGTTGGCCGGCGCCTCGCGCGGCTCGACGGAGGCGGCCTCGATGGCCGTCTCGGACTTGCCGCCCGGTGCGGTCCCCTCTACCCAGCGGCCGGTGACCGCGACCCACGAGTCGCGTGCCGGGGTGTCCTGGTAGTCCTCGACACGCACCCGCGAGGCGCTGGCGTCGGCGGCGCAGCAGGCGATGGCGATGCGGGTGACGTACCAGTTGCCGTTCTCGTCGGTGCTGACGAAACCGGTCAGGCGTACGTCGCGGTCCTTGATCGTCGAGCCGTCCTCGGCCCCGGCACGCCACATGAACTCGGCGACCTCGACGTCGACCGGCCCGTCCGAGGCGGGCAGCGGCAGGATCTCGGCGTCGGGAGCGGCCGCGACCGGGTCGCCAGCGCGGCGCTCGGCGAGGTAGGCGCCCAGGGACGGCGGGCTGGCGACGAAGACGATCACGCCGGGCACGATCGCCAGCCAGGTCATCGCCGGCACCTTGTGCTCATGATCGTGGTGGTCCCCGTCGTCCTCGTCCGGCGCGGGGCGCAGCAGCAACCACACGGTCAGCCCGAGCAGCACCACGCCGGTGGCGACCAGAGGCCACTTCATCCAGCCGGTGACGTACCTCAGATAGCCGTCGCCGAGCGAGAGTCGCAGCAGGACGGCTCCGAGGAAGCCGACCACCAGGGCCTGAGTAGTACGAGTCATGCGGCCACCTCCGTAGCGCAAGCGCCATCGTACGGACGCAGCGGCGTGTCGATTAGATGGATCACTCGCTGACGCTCGCTCACAGCGGCCACCTCCATAGCGCAAGCGCCATCGTACGGACGCAGCCGCGTGTCGATTAGATGGATCACTCGCCGGCGCTCGCTCACAGCAGCCACCACCCGATGCCGACGGCGGAGGCGACCGCCGTGATGATCACCAAGGGTACGAAGCGAAGCGCGAAGCCCATGCCGAACTGGCCGGCCTCCATCGAGGCGAGCTTGATGTCCATCGCCGGCCCGACGACGAGGAAGACCAGCTTCGCGGTGTCGGAGAAGGCGGTGAACGACGCGGCGACGAAGGCGTCGGACTCGGAGCAGAGCGCCACGATGAACGCGAACAGCGCCAGTGTGGCGATCCCGAGCACCGCCTGGCCGGCGACGGTGTTGACCACCGAGCGGGGTACGAAGGTGTTGACCGCCGCGGCCAGCATGGCGCCCAGCACCAGGAAGCCGGAGGCGTGCAGGAAGTCGTGGCTGACGTTGCCGAGGAACGACCGCTCATGGGCGTGCTCGGCGCGCCCCAGCTTGGTGAGCCGCTCGAGCAGCAGCTTGCCGCGGGCCAGCATGATCCAGCCGACCGCGACCGCGGTGATCAGCGATGCCAGGAACCGGGCCAGCACCATCATCGGCTGGCCGGGGAAGGCGACCGCGGTCGAGACGAGCACGGCCGGGTTGACCGCGGGCGCGGCCAGCAGGAACGTGAGCGCGACTGCCGGCGCGACGCCGCGGCGGATCAGCGAGTTGGTCACCGGAACCGCGGCACACTCGCAGCCCGGCAGACCGATCCCGGCCAGACCGGCGACCGGAACGCCGAGGGCCGCGTTCTTGGGCACGATCCTGCTCAGCGCCTTCTCGGACAGAAACGTCGAGATGACCGCGCTGAGCAGCACACCGCCGAGGAGGAACGGCGCCGACTGCACCACGATGGCGACGAAGATCGTCCCCCAGGTGTTGAACAGGTCGTGGTCCAGCAGCGGCAGCAACCAGCGCTGGGAGAGCAGGATGGCGAGCAGGACGATCGCCACCACCTCGGTCTGCCCCAGCCGGAAACCGGTGCGCTCGGGCACGACCGGCGCCTTCGTCTTCGTGCTCACGAGGCGTGTGTCTAGCACAGCCCGATGGCGGGCGGAATGCGCCTCGCCGATTCGGAACGATTCTCGTTAGGAAGTCACCAGCTGGACTTGGTGGCCATCAGACGCATCCCCCTCGGGCGCGCATCTCGGCGACGACGGCGTCGATGCCGCGTACGTCGATCTGCTTGATCGCGTTGGTGCTGAGCCGCAGCGTGACCTTCCGTCCCAGGCTGGGCACGTAGTAGGTCTTCTTCTGCAGATTCACCTCCCAGCGTCGCCGGGTCGCCTTCTTGGACCAGGGGCGGTTGTTGCCGAAGCCGGGGCGGGCACCGGTGACCTGACACGTACGAGACATGACAGCCTTTCGAGTTATCGGGAATAGTTCCCATTATGATACAGACGTCCCGCGGCCTGTCATCGACGGCCATGCTGGGCACGGAATCCATACCGATACCGACTAACATGTGCCCATGGCACCAACCCAGCAGGTCAAGCGGCGCGCAACCAACCAGGGCGCCGCGGTGAAGGAGGCTCTCGCCGCGGAGGACACCTTCCGAAGCGCGCAGGACGTCTACGCCACACTGCGGGCCAGCGGCGAGAAGATCGGCCTCTCCACCGTCTACCGGCACCTGCAGATCTTCGTCGACGACGGGCTCGCCGACGTGATCCACAAGCCCGACGGTGAGTCCACCTACCGGCTTTGCGGCGACGCCTCCACGACCCATCACCACCACCTGGTCTGCCGCGGCTGCGGCAAGGCCGTGGAGATCGAGGGCCCGGCCGTGGAGACCTGGGCCGACAAGGTGGCGGCGCAGAACGGCTTCACCGACGTCAACCACACCGTGGAGATCTTCGGCCTCTGCACCGCCTGCGCCGCCTGAGCAAGCCCGGCTCAGCCCGTCCGGGTCCCCCGCCTACGACGGCCACGCACCGCGCCGACCGTGGTGTCGATGAGCACGAACCCGACCAGGCTCACCGCCAGCATCGGGACGAACCAGCCGACCACGGCGACGACCGCGACGACGGCGACCAGCGCCGGCCAAGGCAGCCATCGCAGACCACCACGGGGTGCGGTTCTGCCGAACCGGAGGCCGCGGGCGCCACGGGGCCGGCGCAGCCACCACATCCGATAGCCGTAGAGCGTGACCACGATCAGGCCGATCGCGAGCATCGCCAACGCGATCTGGTTGACGATGCCGAAGAGGATCCCCATATGGGCGCCGATGACCCAGTCGGTCACCTTCGCCATCAGTGGCCAGTCGGCGAAGTCGACTCGGTCCATGACGTCACCGGTGGCCGGGTCGACGCTGACGGCGTCATAGCGGGTCGGCCAGTCGCGCTTGTTCTCCGCGGCCGTCCAGGCACTGGTCGCATCGACGGGTGGCACCAGATAGAGCGGGTCGCCCAGGCCTGCCTCGCGCGCGGCGGCGACGACGCCGTCGACCCCGGCACCTTCGGTGATGACGGCGTCCGGGTCGGTCGCGGCGGCCGTCCCGCCGTGCGCCCCGTGATGGCTGTGCTCTGCGGCCGCGCCACCGGTGTGCAGCGAGGTGGCCGGGGTCGGCTCGCGCCATGACAGTGCCGTACGCACGTCGCCGATGTTCTCGCCGGCGAAGCGCGACCAGGTGAGGCCGGAGACCGAGAGGGCCAGCACGCCCAGTAGGACCCAGACCCCGATGACCGCATGACACGACACCACCCTCGAGCGGCGGCCGGTTGCCGCCGGATCCGGCGTCACGAGCCGCCGCACGAACCGGGCGCGACCGCCACCCCGATCCCGGCGGATACGGGTCTGCCGACCGACCCACAACAGCAGCCCGCCCAGGGCGACGACCCACAGCCAGCTCGCGGCCAGCTCGCTGTAGTGGCGCCCGAAGGCACCCAGGTGGAGATTGCTGTGCAGCTCGCTGAGCCACGCCCGGAATCCGAGCCACTGCCCGCTGCTGCGTACCTGCCCCTCGACGGTGCCGGTGTAGGGGTTGACGAACACCGATATGTCGTAGTCGGCCGGGACAGTCCTGTCGGTGAAGACCACCCGGGTGCTGCGGTCGGCGGCCGTGGGCACATCGACGCGGATGATCTCGCCGTCGGGATGGCTCGCCCGGGCCGCGGCGACCTGCTCGGCGTACGTCACCCTGGTGCCCGTCGCGGTGACATGGGTCAGATCCTGGTAGGCGACCTGCTCGACCTGCGGGGCGATCGTGTAGAGCAGCCCGGTCACCGAGGCGATCAGGATGAACGGAGCGACCAGGAGGCCGGCGTAGAAGTGCATTCTCAGCACCAGCGGCCGGACCAGCGGCCACCAGCCCCGATCGCGTCGCTGGATGTGGTTCGGGGGCGCCTCGTGGGGTGGCGCCAGGAGTGGTGCGGTGGAGACGTCGACACGTGTCGAGACGTCGGTAGGTAGGGACATGTGCTCTCTCGCGAATGTGGGTGCACGAGAGCACCACCGGTACGCAGCCGGCGGTCGTCTCGTGCGATGAATGGGTCAGGCGCAGGGCAGCGCCGGTGGACCCCTTCGCGGTGGGGCGTACGCCCACAGAGCGGGGCGCGGCACGATGTGCCGTGCCTTGACCGGCTGCCTGTCGAGGACCGCGACGCGCACGATCTCCAGACAGCGGGTGACGACCTCGAACGAGCGCCGGTGCAGGACCCAGACCAGCACCGCGAGGACGGCGGCGGCGGCGTGTGCGAGCAGCATCGAGGGTCCGTCGCCCATGTGGTGGTGGGCGGCCGGCGGCGTGGCGAGGGCGGCGAACACCTCGTGCAGTCCCAGCTGCGAGAGTCCCGCCGCGGCCGCACCGCCGACGATGCCGACCCGGCGCTGCAGCACCACGATCCCGGTGCCGAAGACGGCCAACGCCGCCGCGGCGATCCAGCCGGCGCTGGGCAGAGAGCCGCCCGCGGCCAGGTGGGCCAGGGTCGCGCCGGTGGTGATCTCGAGGGTGGCGAGCAGGGAGAGCCACACGCTTCCGCGTGTCGGCCTCACCACTCGCAGCTCCATCGGGCTCAGGCTTCCTGGGGTCGCTCGACCGGCGTGTGGTTGCGCGCGAGGAGCCAGATCATGGTGCCGTAGCAGGCGATCCGCAGCGCCCAGCCGAGCGCGGTGCGGAGGATGCCGAGGGCGAGGATCGCCCAGTCACGATCGATCGCGCCGCTCCAGGCCAGGAACCAGATCGGGCCCTGGATGGCCGCACCGATCGCGCCGGGTGCCAGGAAGAGCCAGGTCAGTCGCGAGCACAGCTTCACGATCTGCTTGTCCTGGTGCCATTCGAGGGGGTCACCGCTGGCGACCCCGATGAAGAAGCCGAAGATCGGCCAGCCGACCAGGCAAAGGCCGCCGACCAGGACCGTGTAGCCGATGCTGATCAGGATGCCGGGCAGGAAGTAGGCCAGGGCCTGCTCCTCGGCCGTGCCGCCCATCGACTGGGCCAGCCGCACCACCGCGAAGCCGATGAGGATGCCGAAGATGGCGTTGCCGACGTACTGCAGGCTCGAGCGTTGCACCAGCCGCACCAGCAGGAAGAGGGCCGCCGTCGCCGCGGAGGCGATCAGCGCGACCTTGAGGTCCTTGACGACGAGCCAGGCGATGGTGAAGACCAGCCCCGGCACGCCGGCCTCGAGCATCCCGCGTACGCCGCCGAGCCCGGCGGACATCTGGCGGCGTACGACCGCCTCGACGGTGTCTACCGTCGGATGGTTGTGGTCGTGCTCGGTCTCGCCGCCGCCGTTGTCGGCGCTGGAGTTGTCGGCGCTGGAGTTGTCTGCGCTGCTGGGGGTCACGTGTGGTTGGCTCACTCGTTGGGGTCCGGTATCAGCTCGTAGCGGGGGTTGAACATGATGCGCTGGCCGTCATTGCGGCCGATGCGGCCCTGCACCTGCAGGGACCGTCCCGGGCTGATGCCGGCGATGCGCCGGCGTCCCAGCCAGATCAGCGTGAGCGTACCGGTGCCGTCGAAGAGCTCGGCCTCCAGCGCCGGGACACCTCCACGAGGGCGCAGCGTGATCGTACGCAACGTCCCTCGCAGTCGCACCGGCTCGCGGTCGGGCGCGTCGGCGATCGAGGCGACATCCTTGGCGACGTACGCCGCCCGGATCTCGCTCGCGTCGATCGAAGCGGTATTCGCCCACTCGCTGATCTTCGCGCGCAACCGGCCCTTGGACATGGATCCTTCCTACTTTTCGACGCGGCGGGCGTTGGGGGGCAGCTTCACCTCGAGCGCCTCGCCCTTGGGCCTGGCCTCCTCACCGCGGTTCACGACGACCTGCTCGAGGAGCCCCTCCCACTCCTTGCCGGCGCTCGGCTCCATCGCCGGACGGCCGAGCAGGGTGGCGCGGAGCATCCAGCGGGGGCCGTTGACGCCGATGATGCGGGTCTGCTGGACGGCGGGCTGCCCGTCGTCGAGCTTGACCTTCATCTGGGTGATCAGCTCGGTGCCCCACGGTCCTTCCAGGTCGGCGGTGGCGCCGCCGCGCTGCTGGACGTCGTCGCGCAGCATCGGCAGCGACTCGTTCCACAGGTCGCCGTTGCGCGGCGCGGCGAAGGCACGCAGCTCCATGGCACCGTCATCGGCGGTCAGCATCACGGCCGCGATCTGGCCGGACTTCTCGTCGACCTGCAGCCGAAGCTCCTTGCCCGGCGCCGGAGCGAGCATCATCGAGCCGAGGTCGACCCAGTCGTCGGTGATCAACCCGTCGGGAGCGGAGGCGATGTCGAACGGCCCGACGGGGGGCGCCGCCGGCTCGGCCCGCGTGGACGCAGCCGGAGCCCCCTCAACAGACGCGTCCTCGACCGGTGCAGATGCCTCTCCTCGATGGGAGGGCGCGGACTTGCGACGGAACTTCACGACCATCTGCTTTCAGGTTGCGGTGAGGGTCTGCGGGGTGACTTATCTAACACTGATCGCTCAGCGGTGGGAGAAGCCCCCTGTAGAACCGTATCCCCCATCGCCTCGAACCGAGCCCGGTAACTCTGCCAAGTCGCTCACCTCGACGAATCGAGCCTGCTCGACCCGCTGGATCAACAGCTGGGCGACCCGGTCGCCCCGGCGCAGCTCGATGGCTTCGACGGGGTCGAGATTGACCAGCGCCACCTTGACCTCGCCGCGGTAGCCCGCGTCGATCGTGCCAGGAGCGTTGACGATGGACAGCCCATGCTTGGCCGCCAGTCCCGACCGCGGGTGCACCAGCCCCACATAGCCCTCCGGCAGCGCCATCGCGATGCCGGTGGGCACCAGGGCGCGCTCCCCCGGCTTCAGGGTCACGTCCACGGTGGTCCGCAGGTCCGCTCCGGCATCTCCGGGATGGGCGTACGCAGGTGCCGGAAGCTCCGCATCCAGCCGCACCAGGGCTACTTCGAGATCAGACACACCCCGCACCTTAGATGCTGCCTGGGCTCACCCGATTCGTGACTCCCTTGACCGGCGTGAAAAACTCCCGAGTCGTGAGCACCCCGGCGTACGACGAGCGACTGACCGTGCCGCTGAGGTGGTGGGTCCAGGGCGTCATGTTCCTGGCTACCCTGTGGATCGCGGTCATCTTGTGGGTCCCCGCCGCCCTCGCCTGGGGCATCACCGCCGCGACCGTCAGCCTGTTCGCGCTGGCCATGATCGTCTACGGCAACGCCAGGATCACCGTCGCCGACGGTGTCCTGCGTGCCGGACCGGCCCGGATCGAGGCGAGGTTCCTCGGGGAGGCGGTCGCGCTCGAGGAGGTCGAGTCACGCCACCTGGCGGGCCGCGACGCCAACGCCAGGGCGTACCTGCTCCTGCGTCCCTACCTCAAGCGCGCTGTGCGGGTCGCCATCGAGGACCCGGCCGACCCGACGCCCTACTGGCTGCTGTTCACCCGGCATCCGGTGGCGCTCGCCAAGACGGTCAACGCGCTCCGAGCGAGTCTGTGATCCGCGACGACTCCCGGATGGCCTAGGCTCGAGGCATGTCCAAGTCCACCAAGTCCCAGGCTAAAAAAGAACAGCAGGGCGACAAGATCTGGGCGATCTTCGCCCTCGTCAGTGGTATCGGCGCCGCGAAGATCACCAACAAGGTCCTGTCCTCCGGCTGGAAGGCGTCCACCGGGCGCAAGCCGCCGGCCAACCCCGCCGACCCGGACGTACGCCTCGTCGAGGCCGTGCTCTGGTCGGCTGCCACTGGCGCGACCATCGCGATCGCCCGGATGTTCGCCCAGCGTCGTGCGGCCAACTACTACGTGAAGTCGGTCGGTCGGCTGCCGAAGCAGCTGGAGAAGGACGAGTCCTGAGATAGAAGAACAGAAGGCCGTACGATTTCGTCGTACGGCCTTCTGTTACTCAAAGCGGGATCTCGACCCGCTTCGCGGGTTCGCAAGCTCACCCGCTGCGCTCGCTCGATCCCTTCGCGTTGCGACCCTGCTCGCTTCGCTCACAGGGTCGCAGGCTCAGGCTCGGCTGTTTTTGACTGCGCTACGCGCAGTCAAAGCAGATCATCTTCTTCTCGTCAGCCAACTGACTGCGGTGGTGGACCAAGAAGCAGCTCATACAGGTGAACTCGTCCTCCTGCTTGGGCTTCACCTCGACCGCGAGCTCCTCGTGGCTCAGGTCGGCTCCGGGGAGCTCGAAAGACTCGGCCGCCTCGGCCTCGTCCTCGTCAACCTTGCCCGAGTTCTTGTCATGACGCCGAGCCTTGAGCTCTTCGATGCTCTCCTCGGACTGTTCTTCTTCGTTCTTACGCGGTGCGTCGTAGTCCGTCGCCATATGCGCCACTCCCCTTCTCACTCATCTTCAAACCCCCCGCGCGCCCCCGAGGGCAGCGGCACGGCCCGTGATTGTGCACCATCAAGGCCCATTTCGCACACTCAATCGGATCCGCGTCGCCGAAACGTACTGTCATCTGGCGGTATTCCCTATCACGGGAAAAGATGAGCAACGAGTTTCGGGTAGGTGAACGCGGCTGTGGTCAGCGGTGCCCCGGGACCTTCCCGGCCGCTGGCCGGTCATAGATCTACATCAAACGGCGGCATTCAGCCAGGTACGACACCCGGGAGGGAGTCAACTGGCAGAAAACCGGCCTGAACAGCCGCTTTCCGCAACGAATCGTAGCCGTGCGCGGGCGCGACGAGGACGAACCGCCGCCCTCCGGCGCCCGTCGTGGCCTCCCAGCGAGCACCGGACCCTTCGGCCACCAGACACGCCGCGGCGTGGTCCCACAGGTGCACGCCCTCCTCGAGGTAGCCGTCGAGGGTGCCCTCGGCCACTCCGCAGATGTCCAGAGCCGCCGATCCGATGCGACGAACATCACGTACGACGGGGAGCAGCCGCACCAGCGCCTCGCCCTGGATCCGGCGCAGACCGGCGTCGTAGGAGAACCCGGTGGCGACGAGTCGCTGGCTGAGATCGGCCGGAGGACGTACGCCCACGGGCTCGCCGTCCTTGACCGCGGCCACCGAGCCGTCCGGCTGCCGGAAGGCGGCGTAGAGGGTGCCGCGAGGGACGTCGACGACCGCTCCGGCGACGATCTCGCCGTCGTACTCGGCGGCGATGGAGACCGCGTAGCTCGGCAGCCCGTAGAGGAAGTTGACGGTGCCGTCGATGGGGTCGACGATCCAGCGCACACCGCTGGTGCCCGTGGTGCTCTCCCCGTCGCTGGCACCCTCCTCACCGAAGAAGCCGTCCTCGGGGCGCTCCCGGGAGATCAGCCGCCGGATCAGTGCCTCGGTGTCCCGGTCGGCCTCGGTGACGACGTCGGTGGCGCTGGACTTGGTGGCCGCCACCTCGACCACGCCGGCCGCCCGCTCGCGGACGAGGTCGGCGGCCGCACGGGCGGTCGCCACGGCGAGGGCGAGCAGGTCTCCGGGCTTGGGCGCCCCGTGGTCTGTCATGGTGCCGACCCTACGACGTGAGCGCTCACCCGGAGTACTGAGGCGAGTCCTCGCCGGACAGGGTCTGCAGCTGGGACCGCTGGTTGAAGCAGCAGCCCGCGGGGCAGCGATCGGGACCGGGGCCGCGGGCGCCGACCACGGCCCGCTCGGTGCTCTCGCCGCGCTCGACGGCGGCGCGCTCGAGGAGCAGGTCGCGTACGGCGGCCACGAACCGCGGGTCCTCCCCCGCCGTCGGGCTCCGGCGCGCCTCGATGCCGAGCTTCTCGGCGGTCGCCAGGGCCTCGGTGTCGAGGTCGTAGACGACCTCCATGTGGTCGGAGACGAATCCGACCGGACACATCACCACGGCACGTACGTGTTTCTCCGCCAGCTCCTCGAGGTGGTCGTTCACGTCCGGTTCGAGCCATGGGATGTGCGGTGCCCCCGAGCGGCTGCAGTAGACCAGGTCCCACTCATGGGTGACCCCTCGCTCGGCCGCCACCCGCTGGGCGATGACGTCGGCGACGTCGAGGTGCTGGGCGACGTACGCATTGCCCTCGGGGCCGGCGTTGTCGTTCATCGAGGTAGGGATCGAGTGGGTCACGAAGAGGATCCGCGCACTGTCGCGCTCGTCCTCGGGCAGGTCCTCGAGCGAGGCGAGCACTCCGTCGACGACCGGGTCCACGAAGCCCGGGTGGTTGTAGTAGTGCCGCAGCTTGTCCAGCACCGGTGCACCCTCGACGCCACCGGTCGTGTCGCACGCCTCGAAGAGGTTCTCCCGGTACTGCCGGCACGAGGAGTAGGACGAGTAGGCGCTGGTCGCGAAGACGGCCGCGCGCTTGATCCCGTCGGCCCGCATCTGCGCCACCGTGTCGCTCAGGTAGGGCTCCCAGTTGCGGTTGCCCCAGTAGACCGGCAGGTCGATCCCGTTCTCCGCCAGGTCATCCCGCAAGGCCTCCAGGAAGGCCCGGTTCTGGTCGTTGATGGGCGACTTCCCACCCCGGTCGAAGTAGTGCTGCCCCACCTCGACCAGCCGCTCCCGCGGGATTCCCCGCCCCCTGGTGACGTTCTCCAGGAACGGCACCACGTCCTCCGGCCTCTCCGGCCCCCCGAAGGAGACGAACAACAGCGCATCGTAGGGAGAGACATCCACCGCCCCATCCTATTTCCCAACCCCGCAGAGTCGAAATCTGACGCCTCGGCGCTACTCGACGACGGAGGAGTAGGCCACGACGCCGCGCTTGATCAGGTCCACGGTCTGGCGGGCCGTACGCCGCAGGGGGACGTCGCCGGCGGCGTCGGCGACCTGGCCGCAGAGATCGATGAGCTGCTTGACCCAGCGGACGAAGTCGCCGGCGGCGAGCTCGACCTCGCCGATGACGTCGTCGAGGTCGTCGCCCTCGGCCCAGCGGTAGGCGGCCCAGGCGAAGCCGAGATCGGGCTGGCGCAGGAAGTCGAGCTTGTGGTCGCGCTCCAGGGCGTCGAGCTGACCCCACAGGCGTACGGTCTCGGCGATGACGTCCTTGACCCGGCCGCCCGGGAGGCGGGGCGCGGTCGCGTCGTCGGCCCTGCGGGCCTCGTAGACGAGCACCGAGAGGGCGGCGGCGAGCTCGGAGGGGGTGAGGTCGTCCCAGAGCCCCTCGCGGAGCGCCTCGGCGGCGACCAGGTCCATCTCGGAGTAGAGCCGCATCAGGTGCGTGCCCCGCTCGGTGACCTGCTCCCCCTCGAGATAGTCGAGCGCGACCAGCACCTCGCAGACCCGGTCGAAGGTGCGCGCGACGGTGTTCGTACGCGCCTCCACCCGGCGCCGCAGCGTGTCGGTGTCACGCGAGAGCTTGAACCAGCGCTCGGCCCAGCGAGCGTGGTCCTCGCGGTCGGGGCAGTCGTGGCAGGGATGCATCTTCAGCTCGCGCCGCAGCTCGGAGACCTGGGTCTCGACCGAGCTCTTGCGCTCCTTGCGCGCGCTCGGCGACCCCTCGTACGGCACCGGCCGGAGGTCGAGGGTCTTCTCCCGCAGCCGCGAGGCCATGTCGCGGCGCATCTGCGGGTTGCGGCCGTTGAACGACTTCGGGACCCGCAGCCGGGTCTGGGCGACGATCGGCACGTTGAAGTCCATCATCGCCAGGCGCCGGGCCTGCCGGTCCTTGGTGATCACGTAGGGGCGCGGCCCGTCGGGGTCGAAGCCCGGGTCGAGGACCACCGCATAGCCGGCGAACTTGCCGGTCGGCACGTCGATCACGTCGCCGATCTTGAGCTTCGAGAGCGACTCGATGATCTCCTCGCGCCGGTCTGCCCGCCGCTCTCGCGAGGACGACCTCTCGATGTCGGAGATCTTGCGACGGATCGCGGCGTACGCCATGAAGTCGCCCTTCTCGCAGGTCGCCGCCTCGCGATAGCCCTCCATGGCGTCCTCGGCCTTGCGCACCTGCCGCGCCAGCCCGACCACGGCCTTGTCGGCCTGGAACTGGGCGAAGGACTGCTCCAGGAGCTCACGCGACCGCGCCCGCCCGAACTGGTGCACCAGGTTGACCGCCATGTTGTAGGACGGCTTGAAGCTGGAGCGCAGCGGGTAGGTACGCGTCGAGGCGAGACCGGCGAGCTCGCGCGGGTTGAGCCCCTGCTGCCACAGCACGACGCCGTGGCCCTCCACGTCGAGGCCACGGCGGCCGGCCCGGCCCACGAGCTGGGTGTATTCGCCCGGCGAGAGGTTGACGTGGGCCTCGCCGTTCCACTTCGAGAGCTTCTCGATGACCACCGTGCGCGCGGGCATGTTGATGCCCAGCGCGAGCGTCTCGGTGGCGAAGACCGCTTTGACCAGTCCTCGCAGGAACAGCTCCTCGACGACCTTCTTGAACGCCGGCAGCAGCCCGGCGTGGTGGGCGGCGACGCCGCGGGTGAGACCGTCGAGCCAGTCGTGGTAGCCGAGCACGTGCCGGTCCTCGTCGGGCAGGTCGGCGCACGCCTCCTCGACGTACGCGAAGATCTCCTCGCGCTCGTCCGGCGTGGTGAGCCGGAGGTTGGCCTGGATGCACTGCTGCACCGCGGCGTCACAGCCGACCCGGGAGAAGACGAAGTTGATCGCGGGCAGCAGGTTGTCGCGCTCCAGCGCGGTGATCACCTCGACCCGGCTGGGGATCCAGACCCGGCGCCCGTTCCCCACGCGCCGGTTGCCGCCGGAGGAGTCACGACCCTTGCGCTTGTCCTTGGGCCTACGCCGGTCCGTCATCCGTCCGGCGGCCCAGTCGTCGCGGGCCAGCCTCATCAGCTCGCCGTTGACCGGAGCGCCCTCCTTGACGAAGCCGGCAGCCGCGTCGACGTCGGAGGAGGCGAACAGGTCCGTGATCCGCCGCCCGGCCATCACGTGCTGGTAGAGCGGCACCGGCCGCTTCTCCTCGATGATGGTGACGGTCTCGCCACGCACCGTGGTGAGCCACTCGCCGAACTCCTCGGCGTTGGAGACGGTGGCCGAGAGGGACACCAGGCTCACCGACTCGGGCAGATGGATGATGACCTCCTCCCACACCGCGCCGCGGGAGCGGTCGGCGAGGTAGTGGACCTCGTCCATGACGACGAACCCGAGGCCCATCAGGGTCCGCGAGCCCGCGTAGAGCATGTTGCGCAGCACCTCGGTGGTCATCACCACGATCGGCGCCTCGCCGTTGACGACGTTGTCGCCGGTCAGCAGGCCGACCTTGTCGGCGCCGTAGCGCTTGACCAGGTCGTTGTACTTCTGGTTGGAGAGCGCCTTGATCGGCGTGGTGTAGAACGCCTTGCGCCCCGTGGCCAGCGCCAGGTGGATCGCGAACTCGCCGACGATCGTCTTGCCCGACCCGGTCGGCGCGGCGACCAGGACACCCTTGCCGTCCTCGATCTCCCTGCACGCCTCGACCTGGAAGTCGTCGAGCCCGAAGTCGTAGAGCGAGGCAAAGTCCCGGAAGACGGGATGGCCCTTGTCACGCTGGTACGCGGCGTACTTCTCCGCTGGCGAGGCGTCCATGCGTCCGAGCCTACGGGGTACCGCCGACTCCCATCCGGTCGGTGGCACCTGGCGAAGACCGCTGAGTCAGACTGCTGGGTCAGATCACCGACGGAACGTCGGGATCACCGATCCTGTCCTTGCGCTTGCCGTCCTTACGCCTGTCGTGCGCCCGGGCGATGACCTCGGAGATACCGAAGAGGATGACCATCGGACCGGCCATGATCGTCATCGTGAACGGGTCGCCCGACGGGGTCGCGACGGCGGCGAAGACGAAGGAGCCGACGATGATCCAGGCCCGGTACTTGCCCAGCGCCGCACCAGGAAGCACACCGATCCGGTTGAGCAGGATCACGAAGACCGGGATCTCGAAGGCGATGCCGAAGACCAGCAGCGTACGGCTCAGGAAGCTGAGGTAGTCGTTGAACTCGACCACGTTGGTCAGGCCGTCGGGAACGAAGGTGAACAGGATCTCCAGGCCCTTGGGCAAGGTGACATAGCCGAGCACCACACCCACCAGGAAGAGCGGGCCCGCCACCGCCACGAAGATGCGCGACATCTTCTTCTCGTGCGAATGCAGGCCGGGCATCAGGAAGCCCCAGATCTGGTAGAGCCAGATCGGGCTGGTGCCGATGAACGCGGCCAGGCCGCAGAGCTTGAGGTAGAGCATGAAGCCGCCCGCGGCACCGTTGGTGGTCCCGAGCGTGTCGGCGCCACCGGTCTCCTTGAGCATCTTCGAGGCGTCGAGATAGGGATCCATGACCAGATCGAAGAGCGGGTCGAAGAAGAACAGCGCGACGGCGAAGCCGACCACGAGGGCAAGGCTCGCCTTGATCACCCGCGCACGAAGCTCACGCAGGTGGTCGGAGAGCGCCATCCGGCCGTCGTCGCCGATGGCGTGCTTGGGAGTGCCGCGGAAGATCGCGACAACACCGGCGATGGACAATGTCGGCCTCAGTTGCCGGAGAGGCGCTCGCGCTCGGCCTTGATCTCGGCCTCACGACGCTCGAGCTCGGTGATCCGCTCCTGCTCGGAGGCGGTCAGCTCAGCGGGCTTCTCGCTCTTCTCACCCTTCTCGCCCTTGTCCGTCTCGTCCTCGTCGCGCAGACCCTTGGTCTCGCTCTTGAAGATCCGCAGCGCCTGACCGGTACCGCGGGCGAGCTCGGGAAGCTTGGCGGCACCGAAGACGAGGATCACGATCGCCAGGATGATGAGCCACTCGGCTCCCTGCGGCATACCGATCATTGGTGTGAACATGAACTACCTCATCTACGTCTAGGGGGAACGTCAGAAGTCTACGCGCCCGTACCGTACAGGCCGAGTGCCTGCCGCGCGGTCGCCGCAAACGATTCGGTGAACGTTTCCTCGTCAAGGACCTCAGCGTACGGAGCCAGGCGGAGGATCAAGCGGGCGAGCCAGCGCTGATCGTAGACCCGCAGGCCCACCTCGAGGCCGCCCCCGGGCATCTCGGCCGGGTCGATCACCGAGTAGTACTCGCTGACCCAGCGGGCCTCGGGAGCCAGTCGCACCCGGACGACGGTGCCGGAGTCCGTACGCTGCAGCAGCCCCGCCGCGTCCTCGGCGCTCGCACCGTCCTCGGGGTCGGTGGCCACCGGCGTGTCGAGCACCTCGGCACCGCGGATCCGGTCGAGGCGGAAGCTGCGCGGGGCCTCCGCGGTGTGACACCAGGCGTCGAGATACTCGATGTCGCGGGTCGAGACCAGTGCGCGGGGGTCGATGACCCGCGACGACTCCTCGTCGCGCGCGGGGACCCAGTAGTCGATGCGCACCTGGCGGCCCTGGTCGATCGCGGTGGCGATCGCGGCGTGGATCTGGACGAGCGTGGTGTCGACCGAGTCCTCACCCGGGTCGACACTGCCCGCGGCGCCTTCCGCGGCCGCCTGCTCGAGCTTGGCCAGGGTGCGGTCGACGACCTCCTTGGTCGCCGTGCTCACCGCCCCACCCCGAAGCGCGCGCAGCGCGACGATCACCGCGGTGGCCTCGGTCGGGGTGAGCCGCAGCTGGCGGTCGAGGTAGTCGGCGTTGGAGATCCGGATGACCCGGTCGCCGTCGGGTGCGGTCAGCGCGTCGATGTCGACGTCGATCAGGTCGTCGGGATAGCCGCCGGGCAACCCGCACATGAAGAGCACCTGCAGGTCCTTGACCAGCTGCTTCTCCTCGACACCGAGGTCGGCGGCGGCCTTGTCGAGGCGTACGTCGACCTCTTGGGAGTAGAGGTAGGGCACCAGCGTCAGCAGCCGGCCGACCTGGCCCTTCGCCCCGGCAGCCTTGGCAGCAGCAGCCTTGACGCCGGCGGCGTCGATGCCGGTGGCCTTGCCCGAACCCTTGGCGGAGGCGTTCATCGGCCGGCCCCGTCCAGGCGTGCGACCAGTCGCTCGAGCCGGTCGGCGACCTCGCGGCGCAGATTCTCCGGCTCCTCGACGTACGCGTCGGGTCCATGGCCCAGCACCGCCCCGACCAGGTCGGCCGGCACGCGGGTGAGCACCACCCGGTCCCAGCCCTGGCCACCGTCCGGCCCCGTCACATCCGCCTCGGTCGAGTCGGCGGCCCGGCGCAGCGAGTGGCCGCTCCCCTGCCGCAGCAGCAGGACGGCCTTGCCCGTGGGCGGCGCCGGTGCCAGGTCTCGTGCGATATCGCGTACGTCGACCTCCGCCGGCACCTCGAAGGCATCGATCTCACCGACCGCCCTGGCCTCCCCCAGAACGCGGGAGAGCCGGAAGATGCGGGTGTCGTCGCGGTCGACGTCGTGGCCGACGGTGTACCAGCGGCCCGAGTAGCGGACCACTCCCCACGGCTGCAGCCGCCGGTGGGACGGCTCGGTGGCCCGTGACCCGCGGTAGTCGAACTCGACGATCTGCCGGTCCTGCGTCGCGGCGACGAAGACGTCGAAGGAGCCCTCCTCGGCGGCGAGGCGGGGCTGCACGATCTCCAGCGCCGAGACGTCCGTGTCGTGCCCGGCGGCGTTGAGCTTGCGTACGGCGTCCGTGGTCGCCTCCGCCATCGAGGCGTTCTCCCAGACCTTCGTGGCCAGACCGACCACCGCGAGCTCGTCGGCCTCGAGGGTGATCGGAGGCAGCGCGAACTGCTCGGGGCTGACCCGGTAGCCGACCTCGTCCTCGAAGAACGAGTCGATCACGCCGGTCTCGATCGGCACCCCGAGGCTGCGCAGCTCCTCCTTGTCGCGCTCGAACATCTTCTCGAACGCCTCACCGACCGACGACGGGTAGAGGACCTCGCGGATCCGCTCCTTCGACACGTTGTCACGCTGCACGAGCAACATGATGAGCAGGTTCATCAACCGCTCGGTCTTACCCGCCGCCACGGTGTGGTTCTCCCCCTAGAGCCCTACTGCTGCGTTGCCGGAGTGGCTTCGGCCTTGACGACGTCGATGACGAAGTAGAGCGTGCTGTTGGCCGGGATCCCCGGCGTGCCGCCCTGGCCCGGCTTCTCCTCAGCACCGTAGCCCAGCTCCGGCGGGATCTGCAGCAGAACGCGGCTGCCGACCTTGACGCCTTCCAGACCGTTGGTCCAGCCCGCGACGACCTGGTTGAGGGCGAACGGCACGGGCTCCTTGCTGAAGCTCTCGTCGAATGGCTTCTTGGCGCCGTACGTCATGCCGAGGTAGTTGGCCGTGACGGTCTGGTCGGCGGTGATCTCCTCGCCGTCGCCCTCGGTCACGATGGCCCGCTTGAGCACGTCGTCGGCCTTCGGCTTGGCGATGCCGGAGAAGTCGAACCCGGTCGGCTTGCCCTTCTTCTCCACGACCTTCGGGAGCTCGCTCGCCTCGACCTCGTGCGGGGTCTTGTCGGCGGCGGCCTTGACCACATCCACGACGACGACCAGCGTGTCGTGGTTGCCGATGCCCATCTGCGGGTTGCCGCCCTCACCGAGCAGGTCGGCCGAGCCGACGATCGCCTGGATCCGGTCGCCGACCTTCGCGCCCTTCAGGATCGAGCTCCACGGCTTCTCCGCGGGCAGCTCCTCGCCCTCGGGTGCCTGGCTCTCGTAGGCCCACTCCTTGTCCAGTGTGGTGGCGTTGCCGATGTAGATCTTGGCCATCACGCCGCGATCCTTCGGGATCTCCTCACCATCGCCCTCGGTCAGGGTCTTGACCTTGGGGTCCTTGGGGTAGGCGATCGCCGACTTCCACTTCAGCGTCGGCGCCTTGTCGGCCTTGGCCGAGACCGTGACGCCGTCGAAGCCGGAGACGGTCTCGTCGCCGTACCCCTTCTTCTCCTCGCCTCCGCAGGCGACCAGAGCCGGGATGAGCATGGTGACGGCCAGCGCGCTCAGCGCGTGGCGCAGACGAGGCCGAGGAGCAGTGGGCACAGTGGAAACCTTCGTGACGTGAAATATTTGACGACAGCGGAGCACACCATATCCGCCCAGTGGTTGGACTGCCGTGCCGACACCGTCAGGACATGCCGTACGTGCCGTTGTCGGCGACTCCACTCACGACTGGATCCGGACCTGCGCTCACATGCCGTCGATGAGTCGCTGGACGCGCTCGTCGTACGCCTTGAGCGGGTCCTTGCACAGCACGGTGCGCTGAGCCTGGTCGTTGAGCTTGAGGTGGACCCAGTCGACCGTGAAGTCGCGGCGGCGCTCCTGCGCCTTCTTGATGAACTCCCCGCGCAGTCGCGCGCGCGTGGTCTGCGGTGGCACCGACTTGGCCTCGAAGATCTTCAGGTCGGTAGTGGCTCGCTTGACCGCGCCCTTCTTCTCCAGCAGGTAGTAGAGGCCACGGTTGCGGTGGATGTCGTGGTAGGCGAGGTCGAGCTGGGCGACGCGTGCGTGGCCCAGCGGAAGGCCGTGCTTGGCGCGGTAGCGCTCGATCAGCTTCCACTTGATCACCCAGTCGATCTCTCGGTCGACCAGGGAGAGGTCATCGGACTCGATCGCCTTCAGCCCGCGCTCCCACAGGTCGAGCGCGGCGAGCATGGTCGGGTCGGTGATCTCGCGGCGGTCGACGAACTCGCGCGCCTTGCTCAGGTACTCGTTCTGGATGTCGAGGGCGCTGGCCTCGCGGCCGTTGGCCAGCCGCACCTTGCGGCGCCCGGTCAGGTCATGGGCGATCTCGCGGATGGCGCGGATCGGGTTCTCCATCGTCATGTCACGCATGACGACGCCCTCCTCGATCATCCGCAGCACCAGGTGGCAGCTCGCGACCTTGAGCATGGTGGTGGTCTCGGACATGTTGGAGTCGCCGACGATGACGTGCAGGCGGCGGTACTTCTCGGCGTCCGCGTGCGGCTCGTCGCGGGTGTTGATGATCGGCCTGCTGCGGGTGGTCGCCGAGGAGACGCCCTCCCAGATGTGCTCGGCGCGCTGGGAGACCGAGAACCCGGCGCCGCGCGGGGTGTGGGTCACCTTCCCGGCACCGACGATGAGCTGGCGGGTGACCAGGAACGGGATGAGTACGTCGGCGAGCTTGCTGAACTCACCGGCGCGGCCGACCATGTAGTTCTCGTGGCACCCGTAGGAGTTGCCGGCCGAGTCGGTGTTGTTCTTGAACAGATAGATGTCGCCGGCGATGCCCTCGTCGTGCAGCCGCTGCTCGGCGTCGAGGAGCAGGCCCTCCAGGATCCGCTCACCCGCCTTGTCGTGGGTGACGACCGAGGTCACGTCGTCACACTCGGGTGTGGCGTACTCCGGGTGGGAGCCGACGTCGAGGTAGAGCCTCGCGCCGTTGCGCAGGAACACGTTCGAGCTGCGGCCCCAGCTCACCACCTTGCGGAAGAGGTAGCGGGCCACCTCGTCCGGGCTCAGCCGCCGCTGGCCACGGAACGTGCAGGTCACGCCGTACTCGTTCTCGATGCCGAAGATGCGCCTGTCCATACCTGAAACCCTAGACGGTCGACGGTCACTCCGAAGGCGTTCAGAGGTACGACACGGCGGGCGGACCATCCCCCGGAACATCCGGGTCGCCGGTCCCCGATGCTCGATCTCACACCGCCGTCGGTAGCAGGTCTCGGGTGAGCCGCCGCTAAAGTCGCACCTTGCCCGTCCCTACCGATCGGACCACCTTTCGTGCCTGCGAATCCGCCCGCGTCCACTCCGGGCGAGCCGACGGTTCTCGCCGCGCTGCGCTCGCCGCGGCTGCTGCGTACGGAGGTGCTGGCCGGTCTCGTCGTCGCGCTCGCGCTGATTCCCGAGGCGATCTCGTTCTCCATCATCGCCGGGGTCGACCCGCGCGTCGGTCTGTTCGCCTCCTTCACGATGGCGGTGGCCATCTCGTTCCTGGGCGGACGGCCGGCGATGATCTCTGCGGCCACGG
>NZ_JBOHDN010000110.1:0-5613 GCF_050699375.1 Nocardioides sp.
CAACTACCCCACAGGGTGGGACAGTTGCGCCGACTCGACACGAATTTCTGGGACAGACGCGCCGACTCGGCATCAGTTTTTGGGACAGACGCGCCGACTCGACGCGCGAATCTGGGGCAGTTGCGCCGGGTCGGCGTCGCCTTCAGTAGACGCTGGGTCCGGAGACGGGGTCGCCGTACGTGTCCGGCTTGATCTTGAACAGCTCCGCGCGGCGCTTGATCGTCTCGGCACGGGCCAAGCGCGGCTTGTCGCTGCCGTCACGGATGACGCGGCCGCCCTCCTCGAACTTGTGCAGGAACTCGTAGGCCCAGGACACGTCCGACGGGGTCGGGCTGAAGGACTCGTTGATCACCGAGGGCTGCTCGATGTCGAGGCAGAGCTTGCCGGTCATGCCCATCGCGACGCCGTCGCTGGACTGCTCGCGGAGCACCGGGTGGCTGCTGGCCACCGTCGGGCCGTCGATCGGGCCGGAGAGATTGCCGATCCGCGAGGCGAGGACGAGCTTGGTCCTCGGGTAGGCCATCGCGAGCGGGTCGTTCTCCGCGCCGGTGTCACGGCGGTAGTCGCCGGAGCCGAACGCGAGCCGGTAGGCGCCGCGGGCGCGTGCGATCGTCGCAGCGTCCTCGATCCCCAGCGCCGACTCGAGCAGCGGGATCACGGGGGTCTTGCCGCCGAGCCGCTGGAAGGTGTCGGTCACCTGGTCCGGCGACTCAGCCTTCGCGAGCATCACGCCGGCGAGCGTCTCGATCCCGGCCAGCGCCGCGATGTCCTCGCTCCAGTCCTCGGTGGTCCAGTCGTTGATGCGTACCCAGGCTCGCCCGCCACCCTGGAGCCAGCTGGTCACGTTCTCACGGGCCTGCGTCTTGAGCGAGGAGTCGATCGCGTCCTCCATGTCGAGGATGATCTGGTCCGCCCGGCTCAGCTGGGCGTCGTCGAAGAGTTCGGTACGCATCGCCGAGACGAGCAGCCAGGACCTGGCGTTGTGGCCTTCGACTCGGTTGGCTTCGCGTACTTCGCGCTTCTCGGCGATCTGGGTCGTGCTCATCGTCTGTGTATCTCCCTAACTGCGACCTGGGCTGGCGCGATTGGGACGGTAAACCAATCTCTCGGTGACTCGCGAGTACGCGATCTCGGTGGTCGAGCTTGTCGAGCGTTGAATCGAGCCTGTCGAGATGACCAGCACAGGCGCCTCTGGCACCTCAGCCGCAACCGCGGCCATACACGCGATCCAGAGCGCAAAAGTCCGGTTCCGCTGGGTTAATCTCCAGGAGCCCCCACGCAAGGTCTTGCTCTTCCAAGCGATCGACCATGGGGTCGATCGAGGCAAAGGATCCTCTCTCATGTTCAGACGGGCCTGTTTGGCGATGGCACTTCTGGCCGGAGCGTTCGTCGCGGTGATGTCTCCGGGACCCGCTCAGGCCATGACCAACTCGTGGGCACGGTGGGCGCCGATCTCGGGCGCTTCGAACGACTACTCGACGACGATGACCCAGCGGTCGGCCGGGTTCCCGCAGGCCCAGGTGGCGAGCAACTCCCGGGCGAACGTCGCAGTTCCCAACGGAGGGACGACCTTCCTCAACCAGACCACGCCGCCGGGAGCGAAGTACGGCTCGAGCCGTGGATCGGCCTACATCAACCTGCGGCCGAAGGCCGACAACGCCAACGACCCGTCGACGACGACCTACACCTTCGACAACCCCACGCCCGACACCGGCTGGGCGTTCGTACTCGGTGACATCGACTCCGACCAGGTCGAGGTCCGGGCGACCGACGAGAGCGGGGAAGCGGTCTCGGCCGTGGAGATCTCCTCGTGGTTCCAGGGGTCGTTCAACTACGCCGGCGGCACCGACCAGCCGATCTGGAATGCGGCCACCTCGACGCTGACCGGGAACCCCACCGCCACCGACACCAACGGCGCGAGCGGCTGGTACGAGCCCGACATCCGGATCACCAGCCTGTCCTTCGTCTTCACCCGGCGCGCCGGGTTCCCGATCTACCAGACCTGGTTCGTGAGCCGGGCGCGGCCGATCGGCGGCACCGTCTCCGACGTTTCGACCTCCGGATCCTGCCCGGTCGAGGACTCGGTGCTCACCCTGGTCTCACCGTGGGGCGAGACGCTGGCGACCACGAGTCCGGCAACCGACGGCACCTACTCCTTCGGCGAGCTCGCGACCCAGGACGGCTATACCGTCCGGCTGAGCCAGCCCGACGGGTGTGCGACGGTCGGCCAGACCGAGGCGACCGTCAGCAACCGCGGCGACGACGACGATCCCGCTTCACGAGCCGAGTTCGACGTACGTCAGGTGATCCCGCACGAGATCACCGGCACGGTACGCGACGACGCCGGCGCCCCGGTGCCGGGCGCTTCCGTGACCCTGACCCGTCCCGACGGCACCACCGCGACCACGACCACCGAGCCCGACGGCAGCTATATCTTCGACGGCAATCCTGTCGGCCCGGGTTACTCGCTGACCTTGACGGTCCCCGAGGGCTACACCGCGGGCCCGGACGGCACGACCCGTACGGACATCACGATCGTCGACGGCCCGGTCACCGACCAGGACTTCGTGGTGAAACAGCTGGCCAGCGTCTCAGGAACGGTGACCGGCGGCGGCAACGGTCTCGGCGGGGTCCAGGTCACCCTCGTCCCCGCCGATGGCGGCGACCCGATCACCACCGTCACCGACGGCGACGGCACCTACGTGCTCGACGGCGTCCCTCCCGGCGAGTACACCGCCGAGATCGACGCCCCGGAGGGCTACTCCGGCTCCACCACCCAGCAGGTCACGGTCGCCGCGAGCGACGTGACCGGGGTCGACTTCGACCTCACCCGCCCAGGTTCGATCAGCGGCCGGGTCACCGACGCCTCGACCGGAGACCCGGTCGCCGGCGTGACCGTCACAGTGGACGGTCCCGACGGACCGGTCACCGCGGCCACCGACGAGGCCGGCGCCTACTTCGTCGACGACCTGCCCGCGGGCGACTACACGATCACTGTCACCGCACCCGACGGCACGCGCGTGGTCGGAGAGACCACACGCACCGCCACGATCACCTCGGCCGGCGAGATCGTGGGCGGGCTGGACTTCCAGGTCGACGAGGTCGCCTCACCGACCCCCACACCGACCCCCACACCGACACCGACGCCCACACCGACACCAACTCCGACGCCCGCCCCGACGCCCACCGACGTACCCACCTCCGGCGGAGACGAGAGCTCGTCGGCAGCCCCGAACCCGGGACCGCCGACGGAGACCTCACCTCAGAGCTCACTCCCCGAGACCGGCGGCCCGTCGTGGGTGTTCGCCGCGCTCGGCACCTCGCTCCTGCTCGCCGGCACAGTGCTCACCGTGACGGCGCGTCGAGCCTCCCGAAAGCGAGGTTGACCTCCTCGTCGACCACCGAGGTCGCCCAGATCTCTCCCGCCGCAGCCCGGGTTTCACCCCGGCCACCGCGCGACGAACCAGCTTCCTAACGCTGAACATTTGGCTGTCCGAACCCGCTCACCCGGAACTCGTCCTTCCAGATGGCACACGCGACCGCAGGAATCGGAGGCCACACGCCCGAATCAGAGCGCAAAAGGCAGGTTCCGCTGGGTTAGCGTGTTGATCTCCCCCACTTCAAGATTCTGCTCATCGAAGCGGTCGGCCATGAGGTCGACCAGGCAGGGGAACCCCTCTCATGTTCAGACGGGCCTTTTTGGCGTCGGTGCTTCTGGCCGGAGTGTTCGTCGCGGTGCTGTCGCCGGGACCGGCTCAGGCAGGGACCGACTCGTGGGCCCATTGGACTGCGACCTTCGAGAGCACGGACGCCGCCGGCCTACCCTCCGCCGCCGAGGACGAGCGCCCGCCGGCGACCCCGGACCGGGGGCAGCCGACGGACGCCTCTCGTCAAAGCTCGGTCCCCGACACCGGCGGCCCGTCGTGGGTCTTCGCCGGTGTCGGAGCCGCGCTGATGCTCGCCGGGACCGCGCTCAGCGTGAAGGCGCGTCGAGGGAACCGAAAGCTCGGTTGACCTCGTCGTTGATCACCGAGGTCGCCCAGATCTCCCGCCGCAGCGGGTGCTCCACGATGGCCTCGGGGAACCGCTTGCGGATGGCGGTCGGGAAGTACGCCACCAGCCGCTGCGTCATCTCCGGATCCGTGGCCGGGTCCGGAAGACCCTCGGCGACCAGCTCGCGCCCGCGCTCGATCTTGGTCCAGGCGAGCACGACGGCCAGCTCGGGGGCGGTGAGACCCTCCCCCGCCTCCAGACGGCGAGCCACCTCGGTCGATGACGGCAGGCCCTCGACGTCGCGGCCGAGGAGACCGTCGGTGACCCACTCGGCGATCTGAGCCTCGTGCGCCTCCAGCAGCTGCGGCGCCAGGGAGACGGCCCGGGTCAGGGTCACGTTGTGAGCCTCGTTGTCGGCGAGTACCAGCGCGGCGACCTCGTCGGTCATCTCCTCGAGCAGCTCGTCACGCTCGGCCAGCGTGAGCGATCCGGAGCGTACCTCTCGATCGAGCAGGATCTTGAGGTTCACCTCGTGGTCGGAGGTGTCGACGCCGGCGGAGTTGTCGATCGCGTCGGTGTTGATCAGTCCGCCCTTGCGGGCGAACTCGACGCGCGCGGCCTGGGTGATGCCCAGGTTGCCGCCTTCACCGACGACCCGCACCCGCAGGTCGGCGGCGTCCACCCGGACCCCGTCGTTGGCGTGGTCACCGGCATCGTCGTCGGTCTCGTCGGAAGCCTTGACGTACGTCCCGATCCCACCGTTCCAGAAGAGGTCGACCGGCGCGCGCAGGATCGCGCTGATCAGCCCCTGCGGCGTCAGCCGCTTGACGTCGGCCGCCAGGCCGAGCGCAGCACGGATCTCGGCATTGATCGGCACCCACTTCAGCTGGCGCGACCACACTCCGCCACCGGACGAGATGAGCGAGGTGTCGTACGTCTCCCAGTTCGACCGGGGCGTCTCGAAGAGCCGCTTCCGCTCGCGGAAGCCCACCGCCGCGTCAGGGTCGGGGTCGATGAAGATGTGCCGGTGGTCGAAGGCAGCCACGAGCCGGATGCGATCCGAGCGCAGCATGCCGTTGCCGAACACGTCACCGGACATGTCCCCGACCCCGACAGCGGTGATCTCGTCGGTCTGCGGATCGATGCCGAGCCGCTTGAAGTGGTGCTGCACCGAGACCCAGGCGCCACGCGAGGTGATGCCCATCGCCTTGTGGTCGTAGCCCGCCGAGCCGCCCGAGGCGAACGCGTCGCCGAGCCAGAAGTCGTACTCCGCCGCGACCGAGTTGGCCAGGTCGGAGAACGTCGCGGTGCCCTTGTCGGCGGCGACGACCAGGTAGGAGTCGTCGGCGTCGTGGCGCACCACGTCGGGCGGCGGCACGATCTCGCCATCGACCCGGTTGTCGGTGACGTCGAGCAGGCCACGCAGGAACGTGACGTACGCGTCCGGACCGGCGATGCCCTTGGCCACGAAGCCGCCCTTCGCGCCACCCGGCACGATCACGGTGTTCTTGACCTGCTGCGCCTTGGCCAGCCCGAGCACCTCGGTGCGGAAGTCGTCGCGCCGGTCGCTCCAGCGCAGCCCACCACGCGCCACGGCGTCGAAGCGCAGGTGCACGCCCT
>NZ_JBOHDN010000111.1:0-5378 GCF_050699375.1 Nocardioides sp.
GCGCAGATCATGCCCTACTACTTCTACATGTGCGACATGATCCCGTTCAGCGAGCACTGGCGGGTCTCGGTCGCCGACGCGCAGCGGATGCAGCACGACATCATGGGCTACCTGCCCGGGTTCGCGACCCCTCGGATCGTGTGCGACGTACCTTTCGTCGGCAAGCGCTGGGTGCACCAGATCGCCGACTACGACACCGAGCGCGGCATCTCCTACTGGACCAAGAACTACCGCACCTCGATCGAGGCGAGCGACCCCGAGGCACTCACCAGGACGTACGAGTACTACGACCCGATCCACACGCTGCCGGAGTCAGGGCAGCAGTGGTGGCGCGACCACGCTTGATCACGAGTGGCGCAGCGTGGGCCGGTTCTCGTAGTAGGTGTACATCGCGATCGTGGTGCGGGTGGAGACGTTGGCGACCGAGCGGATCCGGCCGAGCAGCTCCTCGAGCGCCTCGGGCGTGGCGACCCGCACCTTGAGCATGTAGGACTCCGCGCCCGCGATCGACCAGCAGGACTCGACCTCGTGAATATCGGCCACCCGCTCGGGGGTGTCGTCGGGCTGGGACGGGTCTATCGGCTGCACCGCGATGAAGGCCGTCAGCGGCACGCCGATCGCGGCGTAGTTGACAGTGGCGCCGTAGCCGGTGATGAGATCGCGCTGCTCCAGCCGCTTGACGCGCTGGTGGACCGCCGACGTCGACAGGCCGGTCGCCTTGCCGAGGTCGGTGTAGGACATCCGCCCGTCCTCCGCCAGAAGCTGAAGGATTTTACGGTCTGTAGCCTCGATCTCGGGTGCGGTCACGGCAACAGCGTACCCATAACAGCAATATCTCCGTCATGACGTCCAGAATCGGGCGCAAAGCCGGAAGATATCCGGGGGTGAGCCTTGCCAACCGGTGCAGCGGATAATGTGCACAGCGTGGCTGAACCTCGAATGCTCCTGCTGGACACCGCTTCGCTCTACTTCCGCGCCTTCTTCGGCGTGCCCGAGATAAAGGCCGACGACGGTACGCCGGTCAACGCCGTCCGCGGCCTGCTGGAGTTCATCACCAGGCTGGTGAACGACTACTCCCCCACCGACCTGGTGTGCTGCTGGGACAACGACTGGCGCCCGCAGTGGCGGGTCGACCTGATCCCCTCCTACAAGTCTCATCGTGTGGTCGAGGAGGTCGAGACGGCTCCTGACGTCGAGGAGGTGCCCGATCCCCTGCAGGTGCAGGTGCCGATCATCCGTGAGGTGCTGGCCGCGGCCGGGATCTGTGTCATCGGTGCCGACGGCTACGAGGCGGACGATGTGATCGGCACGCTCGCGACGAACGCGGGGATGCCGGTCGACGTCGTCACCGGCGACCGTGACCTCTTCCAGCTGGTCGATGACGCCGCCGGCGTACGCATCCTCTACCCCACGCGGGGCGTGGGCGATCCCGACCTGGTCGATGAGAAGTGGGTGCTCGCCAAATATGGTGTGCGTGCCGACCAGTACGCCGACTTCGCCACGATGCGCGGCGACAGCTCCGACGGCCTCCCCGGTGTGAAGGGGGTCGGCGAGAAGACCGCGGCCAAGCTCCTCGAGCAGTTCGGGGACCTGGAGGGCATCATCGCCGCCGTCGCCGATCCCGCCACCGCGATCACCAAGGTGCAGCGGCAGAAGTTCATCGACGCGGCCGGCTATCTGGCCGTCGCCCCGGAGGTCGTCGCGGTCGCACGGAACATCCCGCTGGACCGTGATGGCACAACGCTGCCCAGCACGCCGGCAGACGCCGGTCGCCTGCACGAGCTCGCCGCGACGTACAACCTCTCCTCTCCGGTCGCCCGCCTGGAGGCCGCTCTGGGTGGGCGGCTGTCGTAGCCGCTGAGCCTCGTCGTTCCGACTGTGATCGGGGTCTCGTCGATTCGGTCGAGATTCTTTGCTGAAACCGCATCAGGCTTTCCTTCCGGCTCCGTCTCCTTGGCAAGACCTCGAACAAGGGAGCGGACCAATGAGCGACATCAAGCACCCGGCAGTCCAGCAAGACATCAAGATCTCCTGCCTCGACCCGTGGGGCCGCACGGTGGACGTGCCGACGACCCTGGGCTACCGCGAGAACGACCCGTACGCCGTCAGCCTGACCTTCCACTCCGGTTCCGGTGACGTCGAGTGGGTGGTGTCTCGCACCCTGATGCTCCAGGGCCTGGCCGCCCCCGCCGGCGAGGGCGACGTGAAGATCTACCCGAGCATCGACGAGGACGCGAAGGCGGTCGCCGTCTTCGACTTCAGCTCCCCCGACGGCCGCCTGATCGCCACGGCCGACTCCCGCGAGGTGCAGATGTTCCTCGGCAAGTCCTTCTCCGCCGTCGCGGTCGGCACCGAGAGCCAGCACCTGGACCTCGACGCCCTGGTCGCAGACCTGCTGGGCTCCTCCTCCGACGCCGAGTAGGGATTCCGCCGCCCTCCTGCTCCTTCGTCAGAACCCTCTTGTACCCCGGATCCCCGGGGTACAAGAGGGTTCGTGATTTCGCTGGCCGGAAGGAAACTCTCGCCGTCGATGCTTCGGGTGTGGTAGTGATGTGCGTCACCCCACCTCTCGGAGGTTCCTGTGCTCCCCGCATTCCTCTCGCGCGAGCGAACCGTGGCCGGCCCCGGCTTCAGCCGCTGGCTCATCCCACCGGCGGCGCTCGCCGTCCACCTCTGCATCGGCCAGGTGTACGCCACCAGCGTCTACAAGACCGCCCTGGTCGAACACTTCGACACGAGCCAGACCGCGATCGGCGTGATCTTCTCGATCGCGATCGTGATGCTCGGGCTCTCCGCCGCGGTCATGGGCACCTGGGTCGACCGCAACGGACCCCGCGCGGCGATGACCGCGGCCGCGATCTTCTGGGCATCCGGATTCTTCGTCGGCGCCATCGGCATCGGCACCGGCCAGCTGTGGCTGGTCTACCTCGGCTACGGCTTCATCGGCGGCATCGGCCTCGGGATCGGCTACATCTCGCCGGTCTCCACCCTGATCAAGTGGTTCCCGGACCGGCCGGGGCTCGCCACCGGCATGGCGATCATGGGCTTCGGCGGCGGCGCGATGATCGCC
This sequence comes from Nocardioides sp., assembly GCF_050699375.1. Lineage (GTDB taxonomy): Bacteria > Actinomycetota > Actinomycetes > Propionibacteriales > Nocardioidaceae > Nocardioides. The sequence goes on from NZ_JBOHDN010000111.1 coordinate 3,071, forward strand.
AGCCCCCTGAGCGGGCGATTGCTGTCCCTCTACGACCCCGACTACACCGGCGACGCCACCACCGTCCCCGACGGCCACGCCGTGATGCTGCTCTTCCTCACCCTCGGGGTGATCTACCTCGTCTTCATGTCCTTCGGCGCCGCCACCGTCCGGGTGCCACCGGAGGGCTGGACACCCGCGGGCTGGGACCCGGCCAGCGTGAAGCAGAAGAAGCTCGTCACCACGGCGAGCGTCTCGGCCGACAGCTCGATCAGGACCCGGTCGTTCTGGCTGGTGTGGATCGTGCTCTTCTGCAACGTGACCGCCGGCATCGGGATCCTCGAGCAGGCGGCTCCGATGATCCAGGACTTCTTCCGCTCCGACGGGGTGTCGTCGGTCAGTGCTGTCGCCGCCGGTGGCTTCGTCGGGCTGCTCTCGATCGCCAACATGGGTGGCCGCTTCATCTGGTCCTCCACCTCCGACATCATCGGCCGCAAGCCGATCTACATGATGTACCTCGGTGTCGGGCTCGTCCTCTACCTACTGCTCGCGACCGTCGGGCACGTCTCGATGGTGCTGTTCGTGCTGCTCGCGGTCGTGATCCTGTCCTTCTACGGTGGCGGTTTCGCGACAGTCCCGGCCTATCTGCGCGACCTGTTCGGCACCTTCCAGGTCGGCGCCATCCACGGCCGCCTGCTGACCGCATGGTCGGCCGCCGGGATCGCCGGGCCGCTCATCATCAACGCCTTCCTCGACGCCCAGGGTGAGCCCGGCACCCTCACCGCGGCCGCCTACCGGCCCGCGCTGCTGACGATGGTCGGACTGCTGGCGGTCGGCTTCGTCGCGAACCTTCTCGTCCACCGGGTGCACGAGCGCTATCACGAGCCCACGCCCTCGGATCCCTCCGAGACCGAGAGGAGCGCGGCATGAACCCCAAGATCGCAGGTGCCTGGGCCCTGGTCGGGATCCCGCTGGCCTACGGCGTGATCGAGACGCTGCGCCGGGCGGCGCAGCTCTTCACCGGCTGAAGCTCGTTCAGAGGCTCGAACAGCTCAGAGGCCGAGCAGGCTCGGCTCGTTCGTACGCCACGCCTCCCGCGCCGCCTGGGTGACCGGGCCGTGCGGGAGCGTGCGCATGCCCCACTGCGTCACGGCCTGCACGTCGCGCAGGCTGGAGGTGAGGAAGACCTCCGTCGCGTACTCCTCGACGTCGGCCAACGGCTCGTCGGTCTCCACGGCTCCGAACCACTCCAACACCAGGGCGCGGGTGATCCCGGCCAGCGGGCCGCTGCTGAGGGTCGGGGTCTTGAGCACACCGTCGAGCACGTAGAACACGTTGCTCCCGGTGCCCTCGCACAGATCGCCCACGGTGTTGGCGAAGATCGCCTCGGTGGCCCCGTGCTCGCGCGCCTCGGCGAGGGCGATGACGTTCTCGGCGTACGACGTCGTCTTCAGCCCGGTCGTCGCACCGCGCTCGTTGCGGCGCCACGGCACGCTGACGATCTTCGTCTCGATCGGGTTGGGCACCGCGTCCTCGAGTCCAACGACGATCGTCGGTGCCACCTCCGCACGACCAGACCCGAACGGAGCAGGTCCGCCCGTCACGGTGACCCGAAGGCGTCCGTACGCCGTCGGCGCAGCACCGAGCACGGCCTCGATCCCCTTGGTGACGAGCGCACGGTCGAGCGTGGGCAGACCTAGACCGGCAGCCGACCGCTCGAGCCGGTCGAGGTGGCGAGCGAGCGCGAACGGCTGGTCATCGATCACCTTGAGCGTCTCGAAGACGCCGTCGCCGACCACCAGACCATGGTCGCGGATGGAGACGGCCGGGGCCGCTGGGTCGTCGAGAAGCTGGCCATCGATCCACGCGCGCATACGGCAACTCTAAGACGTCCCTGGTCAGGGGCAGGAATGCCCGACGGGGTGACCGCGAAGGTTGCCGGCGAATGACACGCAGGTGACCCCCGATTTGTCCGGCGTCCGGGCCTCCGATAATGTTCTCTTCGTCGCCAAGGGCACGGGAAACCGGTCCGAAGCACAAGCGGACGTAGCTCAGTTGGTAGAGCGCAACCTTGCCAAGGTTGAGGTCGCGAGTTCGAGCCTCGTCGTCCGCTCGGAGTAGGTCTCCACCGGAGGCATTGCCTCCAACGGTGGGTTGGCCGAGAGGCGAGGCAACGGACTGCAAATCCGTGTACACGGGTTCAAATCCCGTACCCACCTCGAAGCACCACCCTGATGTAAACTGAACAAACCCCGGACGATTGGCGCAGCGGTAGCGCGCTTCCTTGACACGGAAGAGGTCACTGGTTCAAACCCAGTATCGTCCACCA
>NZ_JBOHDN010000112.1:0-4423 GCF_050699375.1 Nocardioides sp.
CCCCAGCGGACCGGGCCACCTCGGCGGCGCGCCCGCGGCGCAGTCGCTCTACCGGCCGATCGCCCGCGAGGACGCCGCCCGGCTCTGGGAGGTCTCCGAGAGCCTCACCAAGACGGAGCTCCCGACCAGCTGACCGACTGCCGCGCCGCGCGGTCACGATGTAGTCACGAGTCAGCAAGGATGACGAGCGTGACCGCCATCCTCGACCAGATGTCCTGGGACCGATTCAACGATGTCGCGACCCTCGTCCTCACGTCTTTGGCCGTCCTCGCTGCGGCCGCGACACTCGTGGTGACAGCCGGGTGGCATGATCCGGTTCACCGTCGGGTTGCTCGCCTGAACGCCCTTCGCGAGCTCATCACGTCCCTTGAGAACGCCGAGCAGCGAGCGCCTCTTGCAGACCTCTACGACCGCAGGGTCGAAGCGCTCGGCCGAGGACTCCAACCGACATGGCTGGTCACTCTCACATGGTCCCTGGGGGCCCTCGGCATCGCCGGTTTCTTCCGCGGCCTCGACCACCGATCCGCGGTGGGTCCGCCCACGACATCAGCGACGCTCCTGGATCTAGGCCCGCCGATCGTCGGCGGCTTCATGATGATGGTGTGCGGCGCGATGCTCTCGAATCGCGTTCAGGAACATCTTGCTGCCTCCAACATCGGCAAAGACCGGACAGAAGATCGCCTCGACATCGCGGGGGACTTCTTCGTGGAGGTGTGGACAAGTCCACTGCGCTCGGGCTCCATCCAGAGCCGGATCAATGCGTGGACCACACGAGCGTGGATGGCATCGACGCTCCCACTCTTCGCTGCCTGCATGCGCTTCGGCTCGGATCTGCTCGTTTTTGCTCTGCTTTGGGTGTTCAACACGGCAGCCCTACCCGTCATGGTCCCCGGCCTCGCATTAGCGGAGGCTGCCACGAAGAGTGCGCTACGTCGGGGTGCTGTCACGTCCTGGCAGCACCTGCAGAGGTGGATCCGGCATGCCATCAGACGTAGGGCCAGGTGAACGAAGCAGGAACCTGCCCCGCCAGGTCGTCAGAAACGGCGTTCGCCAACCCTGACTCCTGAGACCATGACTGGGTTGGGGACGCCGACCGCTCGGGAGCTCGGACATGATCGACCCACGAAAGTTCCTCGTGATGACCCGCGAGAAAGGCACCACCTTATGGCGCGACAAGACCTCGGAGGTGCGCTCGTTCGAGGTGACCGGTAACCGGGTTCGCATCACTTACCGGAGCGACAAGACCTACCCCTACTCGCAGGCGAACGCGATCATCGTGAAGCCGACAGTCATTCCCGTTCCTGAAGACTCCCAGTTGTTGATCCGCGGCGAGATGTGGACAGGCATCGACACCGTCTTCGAGTTCGGTGGCCCGACCGGTTCGCTGCGCAAGGTGTTCCGCACCCAGGGCAGCAAAGATACCTGTTATAGCTACCCCGCCGCCGACGTTGTCATGGCGGCCGATGTCACGTCCACATCTCGCCAAGCCGGCGACGCCCTTCGCTACCTGCGCGCGATCGCCGAGACGATGGATGCAGACGATCCAATCGTCCGGCCCTACAGGTCGATGGCGGTCCATCCCCACAGCGCACTGGCTCGTTACCTCGCCGGCGAGTTCGGCCCGCCACGCAGCCGTGACCAACCCCTCGTCTTCCCGTTCCGGAGCAACCTCAGCCAACGAGAAGCGGTGAACAAGGCGCTCACTCACTCGATCTCTGTGATCGAGGGGCCTCCAGGCACCGGCAAGACGGAGACCATCCTCAATGTCATCGCCAACATCGTCACCTACGGCCTCGGCAGCGTCGGTGTCGTCTCCTTCAACAACTCAGCCGTCGACAACGTACGCGACAAGCTGGGCGAACAGGGGTTCGGTCACCTCGTCGCGAATCTCGGCCGTAAGGAGAAGCGCGAAGCCTTCTTCGCGGCGCAGTCGGAGCGCAACGAGGTCGCTCAAGACTTTGTACGTACCGCCCCAGCCGCACCCGACCCGGAACAGCTCGCCGAGTTGGAACGCCGGATGCACCGGCTCCTGGAGGCCGACCGCGACCGGGCACAGGCTCGCGCGCTCCTCATCGAGTACAAGCTCGAACAGAAGCACTTCGACCAGCACATGCAGGTGGACACGCTTCCGGACGTCAGCAAGCTCCCGTTGCTTCGGCGCTCGGCGGAGACGATCATCGACCTGCTCCTCGAGACCCGTGGCGCCCCAAGGCGTGGTCTGCTGAACCGGGTCCGGCGCTACTTTCGCTTCGGCAGACTCCACGGTCTGGACCCTGGCGACAGCGAGGTCGTGTTGGCGTTGCAGTCGCAGTTCTACCAGAAGCGGATCAGCGAGCTCACCGACCGCATTGCAACGATCGAGCGACAGCTCGAAGGCAGGCGGTTCGACGACCTTGTCGGTGAGTACCAGCAGGTCTCCCAGGAGAGCTTCGCGGCTGCCGTGGCGAAGCTGAGCGAAGGCGAGCCGAGGACGTATACCCCTCAGACCTATCGAAGCGCCAGCAGGTTCAGCCACTTCCTTCGTGACTACCCGGTGATCTTGAGCACCTGTCACTCGATTCCCACAAGCCTCGCCCCTGGCCACCTGCTCGACTACCTGATCATCGATGAGGCCTCACAAGCCGACTTGTTGACCGCCACCTTGGCGATGGCCTCGTGCCGCAACCTGGTGGTGGTCGGCGACCTGAAACAATTGGCGCCGTTCAGCAAGGCAGGCGAGGGCGTCGCGCCTCCAGAGGTGGACGCGTACGACTACGCCAAGCACAGCATTCTCTCCTCGCTACTCAGTCTTTTTCCGGCCACACTCCCCCGAACGCTTCTGCGCGAGCACTATCGGTGCCATCCCATGATCATCGGGTTCTGCAACCGTGCGTTCTACGACGGGCAGCTAATCCCCTTCACGACGTCCGACGACCGCGCAGAGCCCGCGATGCTCGTCCACCCCACCCCGCCGGGCAACCACATGCGCGCGCGCTCGAACCAGCGCGAGATCGATGTCATCAAGGAAGAGGTGCTCAAGGAGCACCTCCCGGGTGTCGCCGCAGCGGACATCGCCGTTGCGGCGGCGTTTCGTCAGCAGGTCGGTATGGCAGCCGACCAGCTTGACGATGAGATCGCTATGGCCGATACCGTGCATCGGCTCCAGGGCCGGCAGAAGCCGATGGTCGTGCTCACCACGGTGCTTTCGGAGAACCGGAACGGCGGATTTGCGAGGAAGTTCGTCGACGACCCGCGCTTGGTCAATGTCGCCGTCTCCAGGGCGATCGACCACTTCGTCCTCGTCACCAACTACGACGAGCTGCCCCGGACTCGCTACCTGCGCGACCTCATCGGCTACATCAAGTATCAGCGTCCAGGTGAGGCGAATCCAGAAAGCACCGTCATCTCCATCTTCGATCTCCTCTACAAGGAATACTCGACACGATTGGAGTCCCTGGCAGCGCGACTCCGACCTGACGCACGCTACAAGTCCGAGGAGATCACACGCGTCACGTTGGGTGACATCCTCAAGGAGGGCGGCAACACACACCTCGACCTCGAGGCGCAGATCCTGCTCCGCAACCTAGTTCCCGACCCATCGAGTCTCACGCCTGACCAAGCCGCCTTCGTGAGGCGCACTTCGTCCGTCGACTTCGTCATCTACAACCGGGTTACTCGCCGGCCCGTCCTCGTCATTGAGGTGGATGGCGTCAGCTTCCACAGCGACGCGCGCCAGCTCGCCCGCGACCGGTTGAAGGACGCAATCTTGAAGCACGTGGGTGTTCCCCTGCTCCGGCTACCAACGAACGGGAGCCGCGAATGGGGCCGCATCCGACAGGCGCTGCGAGAGGCGGACGCTTAGCCAGCTCGTACCCAATCGCGGTGAACCCGGCCCAGGCACATGCGTTCTGAACAAGTCATTTCGCCGGACAATCCTCTCGCAATCGGGACGTGGCGTGCGTCCTACCCGTCCAGGAGGACTCTGTGCCCCGGTACTGCGTCAACAAGATCGCCCAATCCAACGGAGACCACGAGGTCCATGACCTCTCGGCCGGCTGCCCAAAGCTTCCCGACTTCCATAATCGGCGCGACCTCGGCACCCACCGCATCTGCGTCAGTGCTGTGGCAGAGGCGAGAACGACGTATCCACAAAGCAACGGGTGCTACTGGTGCGCGAGGGCTTGCCACACCAGTTGACCCCCTCACGGGAGTCATCGACGTGCGCCGACTAGTCACCGCCTTCCCGCTGGTTGGCTAGACCCGAACTTCAACCAGACGAACGAACTTCCGTTCGTCTGGTTGAACGTCTGAGGCTCGCTCATCGGCCGAGTACGTGGCGCAGCGCCGCCTCCAGGGTCGGGTGGCGAAACTCATGGCTCGTCCCGAGAGCGACCGGCTCGACACGCTGGCTCGCCAGCGCCATCTCCTCGGCGCCCTCCGTGCC
>NZ_JBOHDN010000113.1:0-12449 GCF_050699375.1 Nocardioides sp.
GTCCGTCGTCAGGGTGCGTGCTGGGCAAAGGCCACTTCGTTCAGACCTCCCCGCGAAGGCATACCGGGGTCTTTCGAGCGGGGGCAACGCCGCCCAGTGCGTGCCATGGCGGCGGACCGGGGAGGAACTTGAGGCGCTGACCACTAGTAGTCAGCAACCAGACCCAGACGAAGATATTCCGCGGAGTAGGTCCCCTGGAGCAGCAAGGACGCGTAGCGGGCGACCTCCGTGGTCCCGGTCGCCTCGACGACCTCGACACGTACGCCGCGGTTGTCCGCCGCTTCGGTCAGGGACCGTCGCTGCTCGACCATGATCGGGTCGGTCGCGCCGTCGTCGAGGACGACCAGGACGGGACGTACGGACGCCTGCTCCTCGGCGAAGGGGTCATCGAAGACGTTGCGCGGTCCGGCTGCTTCCAGGACGGGCAGCAGGTCGTCCGCGTCGCCGGCGATGGCGCCGCGGCCGCTGGCGCGGCGCAGGCCCTCGGCGACGCGGCGGGCTGCGCGGGCGGCCAGGACGGAGCCGCCCCACACGACCGGGAGCGAGTCGGCCAGCGAGAGCGCCAGGATCTTGCCCGGGTTGACCGAGATGTCGCGATGCGGGGAGCAGGAGGTGGCGACGTCGTCGAGCGCGTCGGCCACCGTGTCCGCGTCGGCCTCCGGACCCAGGCCGACCGAGTTGAGATAGGTGAGCATCAGGATCGCCATCGCGAGCGTGTCACCGCCCTCGACCGGGAGCAGCGTGCTGTCGCGGCCCTCGGCGTGCTGGGCGACCAGCGACTTCTCGGGGGCGGCCACGACGAGCTGGGCACCGCGGCGCACGGCCTCGGCGGCAGCCGAGGCCTCGCCCGGGTCGGATCCGGTCGGGGCCAGCACGACCACGAGATCGAGGCTTCCTGCCCAACCCGGCAGCCCTGGCGCCGGCCAGGCGACGAACGGCACCGGGCAGAACGGTTCGAGGACCGCGCGCAGCAGGCGCGAGTCGGGGCCGGCCGCCACGACGGCGCGTGGTCGCCCGGTCTCAGCCGCACGGCGTACGGCCTCCTGCAGGGGCTCAGCGGCTCCAGCGGCCTCCCGGCGGACCCGGGCACCGGAATCGGCCAGCGAGCGCAGCAGCTGGTCGATCCCGGCCAGGGCGCGCTCGTCGTCCAGCCTCGACTCGTCGAACCAGGTCATCGGCTCACCCGTCGGTCGAGGGGGCCTTGGTGGAGCGCGCCTCGTCGATGAGCAGGACGGGGATGCCGTCGCGCACCGGGTAGGCCAGGCCGCACTCCCCCTGGCAGACCAGCTCGCCGTCCTGGTCGGGCACAGTCGCCTCGACCGGCAGCAGATCGCCGTGGCACTGCGGGCAGACGATGATCTCCAGCAGCTTCTCGCTGAGACCCAGAGGGGTCGATGCGCCGTTCATCAAGCATTGTCCTTTCGGATGATCGCGAGCGCCTCGTCGCGCACGCGCTCCATGGTGGGAACGTCCTTGCCCTCGGCGTTGAGCCGCAGCAGCGGCTCGGTGTTGGAGGCACGGACGTTGACGGTCCAGTCTGCGTGGGAGAGGGTCAGCCCGTCGAGCTTGTCGAGGGTGACGCCGTCACGGCCTGCGTACGCCTTCTCGATCTCGGCCACGCTGGCTGCCTGGTCGGGGACGGTGGAGTTGATCTCGCCGCTCATCGGGTATCGAGCGTACGCCGCCAGCAGCTCGCTCAGCGGTCGGTCCTCCTCGGCGAGCGCGCCGAGGACGTGCAGCGCGGCGAGCATGCCGGAGTCGGCTCGCCAGAAGTCACGGAAGTAGAAGTGGCCGCTGTGCTCGCCGCCGAACGCCGCCTGGGACTCGGCCATCACGGCCTTGATGTAGGAGTGGCCGACACGCGTACGCACCGGCGTGCCGCCGAGCTCGGTGACGATCTCGGGAACGGCGCGGGAGGTGATCAGGTTGTGGATGATCGTCGCGCCCGGCTCATGGACCAGGGCGCGGGCGGCGATCAGCGCGGTGATCGTGCTCGGGCTGACCACCTCACCCCGCTCGTCGACCAGGAAGCAGCGGTCGGCGTCGCCGTCGAAGGCCAGCCCGGCGTCCGCACCCGTCTCGCGGACCTTGGCCTGCAGGTCGACCAGCGTCGTCGAGTCGAGCGGGTTGGCCTCGTGGTTGGGGAAGGTGCCGTCGAGCTCGAAGTACATCGGGATCAGCTCCACCGCCTCCGTGCCCAGCCGCCCGAAGACCGCCGGCGCGGTGTGGCCGGCCATGCCGTTGCCGGCGTCGGCGACGATCGTGAGCTTGCGGCCCTTGACCGGCGCCAGGTCGAGCAGGTGGGCGGCGTACGCCTCCAGCACGTCGGTCTGGCTGATGTCGCCGGAGACGTTCGCGAGCGGCGCCTCACCGGAGATGACGAGGTCGCGGATCTCGTCGAGCCCGGTCTCGGCCCCGACCGGGACCGCGTTGGCGCGGCACAGCTTGATCCCGTTGTACTGCGCCGGGTTGTGGCTGGCGGTGAACATCGCCCCCGGCAGGCCGAGATGACCGGAGGCGAAGTAGAGCTGGTCCGTGGAGGCCAGCCCGATCAGCGTGACGTCGGCGCCGGCCTCGGTCGCACCGTCGGCGAAGGCGCCCGAGAGCGCCGGGGAGCTGGGCCGCATGTCGTGACCGACGACGACCGATCCACCACGCGCGCCGACGACGTGCACGAAGGCCCGCCCGGCGAGACGGGCGAGGTTCTCGTCGATCTGGTCAGGGACGGTGCCACGGACGTCGTACGCCTTGAAGACGGCGTTTGCGATGTCGGGGTCAACTCTCATTCCGCCGCCTCCGTAGCGCAAGCGCCAGGGTACGGAAGCGGCGGCCTGACCTCTATTGGCGCTCGCTGGCGCTCGCTCTCCGGCATGTCCGGAACTCTAGTCGTCCTACTCGGACGTCAGCACGCGGAGGTGGCCGCGGCGGGTGCCGCTCTGCCGGGGTTGGGTGTCGTTCGTCCCGGGCTCGGGCTCGGCCGGAGCGGGGGTGGCTGACGGGCCTCGGGGAGAAGGCGCCGGCGGGCGGGCGGCCTCTCGGACCGCGTCGGCCAGGGCGAGCAGGTCATCGCCCTTCGGCTGCGGGTCGACGGGCTCGCGGGCCAGCCTCACGACCTCCCATCCGCGCGGCGCGGAGAGGCGTTCGGCGTGCTCCTCGCAGAGGTCGTACGCGTGCGGTTCTGCATAGGTCGCCAACGGCCCGAGAACGGCCGTCTGGTCGGCGTACACATAGGTGAGCGTGCAGACGGCTTGACGCTGGCAGGCAGTACGCGAACAACGACGAGCGGTCACGAGTGAACCGTACTCCCCTCGCACGAGCCACGCAGTTAGGCTCGCTACATGACCGACGCACGGGGTTCGAGCGGGGCCGGGGACAACGTCCGGGACGCGGCCCGGACCCGTGACCGGCACGGCCGCGGACGACGCGGCCCGATCGCCGTCCCCACCGACCCGACGGTGCCGGTGCGGCGCACCCGCCGGGAGCGCTTCGACGACATAGCGCTCGAGATCGTCACCGAGATCGACGCCCGCTGGCAGTCGCGGCTGGGCCTGATCGAGTACGCCGTCGAGGAGTCACCGGACATCCCCAGGGACTGGACGGTCGAGGACCACATCCCGCTCGGGTCGCTCGAGCGCGGCACCGGGGCGACCCCGTCCCGGCTGGTGATCTACCGGCGGCCCATCGAGCACCGCTGCCGCACCCGCTTCGAGGTCGAGGCGATGGTGCTCATGGTCGTCGTCGAGCAGGTCGCCGACCTGCTCGGCATCGCCGCCCAGGACGTCGATCCCCGGTATCAGCCCTGACCGGTCTCGCCCGGATGCCCAGCCGAGAGATCAGCGCTCGAGCGGCAGCGGAAGGCCCGGTGCGACGCCGGCGGTGCGTACCTCTGAACGCAACGGACGGAACGGGACCACCGCGTCGCCGTCACCGCTCATCACCACGGCCGCGTGGACCTCGACACCCTCGGGCACGAGCTGGATCAGCGCGGCGTCCTCGGGCACGTCGATCTCGGCACCCTGACCGGGACCGACCTTGACGCTCTTCGCCTTCAAGGCCTTGCCCTTCGCGGTCAGCGGAACGACCTTGACCGTGCCGCTGCTCCCCTTCGTGGCGACCGGGCCGGAGATCACGACCCGCTTGGTGTCGACACTGGGGCCGGCAGGCACGACGACCGCCGTGGCCTCCGAGAGGACCTCGGTGGGCGTGGTGATCGCCACGTCGCCGTCGTCGACCGAGCGCATCGCGGTGGTGACCGGGCCGGAGGCGACGAGCTCGACGCCGTACGCATCGTCGGCGCTGTCCTTGCCGAGCAGCTTGGTCAGGTCGACCTGAGCCTGCCCGTTGGGCGGCACACTGATCTCGGGGGCGCCCTCCGGGGTGATCACGTTCTTCGGGGTGAGCAGGCGGAGCTCCGCGCTCACCTGTGCCTCGCCGGGGTTGACGACGGTCAGCGTGCGGCTCTCGGAGCTGTTGGGGTAGCCGACCAGCAGGTTGGTCTCGGCCGGCTTCGACTGGCCCGGGAAGTAGTCGTCGGACGCAGCCTGGGTCTCGAGCTGGACGGCGCGATCACGGACCATCACCCCGGCCTGGCCGCGTACGACGGTGGTGCGCAGCGACAGATCGCCCTTGCGCGGGATCATGTGCAGCAGGTCGAAGGTGCGCGTCGTGTTGCCGGGGATCGTGACGCCGCGGAGGTCCTCGGGGACGGCCACGACGCCCTTCTCGTCGAAGAGCGAGACGTCGACCGTGGCCGCACCGCTGTTGGGGTTGGTGAGCTCGAGGATCGAGTTGTGGGTGGCGCCCGCGCCGAGGCCGGGGAACCATGCCTCCGCCTGCGGAGGCAGGCAGCCGGTCGCCGCGAGCGGCTTGCTCGTCGAGCGTCCGGCGACCAGGCCCGGAGCGACCTCCTCGCCGGCCCGGACCACGACCGGTCCGGACTTGAGCGCCTTCCCCTGGGAGCCCAGCGCGGTGACCTTGCCCGACCCGGCGGTCGCCTGCGCACCCTTGCCCGCACCAGGACCGCTGAGCTCGACCGGGCCCGACCCGTCGGCGGCATTGGTGACGGCGAGCTGGTCGGCGCCGGCCTTCGCCTTGCCGGGGCAGACCACCGTGGCCGCGGTCGGGGCGCTGCTGTCGGCGGTGAGCTTCGGCTGTTCCCACTGGTGGGGCCGGTTGAGCAGGAGCGCCACCGCCATCACGGCGATCAGACCGAGCGCCACCAGAGCGGTGTTGTCGAGGCGGCGGCTGCGCTGCCTGCGTACGCGTCGCAGGATCGGCGCTGCGGCGGCAGCGGCCGCGGCCATCCGGCCGGCCTGTGCCTGCTCGGGCAGGGGCTCGCCCGCCCGCATCTCGTCCGCGGTCGGCCAAGCCTCGAACTCGGGCTGGTACTCGCCCTGATAGCCGGCCTGGTAGTCGTCCTGGTACCCACCTTGATACTCGCCCTCGTACGCCGGGTCGTAGCCGGTCTGGGCGACGATCCGTCCCGTCTCCGGACCCGGGACGTAGGGCTCCTGGGCATAGATCTGCTCGGGGGTGAAGGGCTCCGGAGCCGCCTGTCCCGGCGGCCCGGCGTAGGAGTCGGCGTAGGGATCGAGCATCCACGGCTCCTGGCCGTAGGCGTCGTCCGCCGGCTCCTGCGAGCCGTCGTAGGGATCACGCGAGTGACTCATGCCGACTCCCTCCTCTGGATCAGCGTCGGCAGACACAGGACCAGGACGACGAACAGTCCCATCCCCGCGAGGACCAACAAGATGCTGCGGATGATCGAGTACGACTCGGTCACACCCGGATCGCTCGGCTCGGAGTCGAGCAGCCAGGCGCGCGTCGAGCTCTCGACCGTGCTCGCCTGGGTCACCGAGCCGGAGGCGTCGATGCCCTCCGCGACCGCGGTGTCGGCCGGGCCGGGCATCACGATGTAGGCGACGCCCTGGGCGGACAGGTCACCGATCACCGCGTCGTCGGGGTCGGCCGCCAGGCGGCGTACGACTCCGGTGAGGTCCTGGGAGCCACCGGCGACCTGCGCGATCTCGTCCTCACCGAGAGTGATGCCGTCGTTGCGCAGGACCGCGTAGCGGATCCCCTCGTCGACCGAGCCGCGCAGCACGAGGACGCCGTCCTCGGGCCCGAGAGTGGTCGAGGTCGGATCGAGCATGTAGGACGGGACGCCGATGTGGCCCAGGGCCCGGGTGTTGTCCGTGAGCTCACCGCCGCCGCCGTAGACGAACCAGCCGAGGCTGCCGATCGCTCCGACCGCGGCGACCGCGGCCGCTGCGCCGACCATGACCTTGCGTACGCCGCGTAGCCCGTCGAGGATCGCTCCCTGGACCCCCAGCACCGCTGCGACCACCGCGAGTCCCTGGATGGCGACCAGTGGGAAGCCCCATCCGACCCGGGCGATGCCGGCGTCGAGATGGATCGGGATCCAGGAGAGGAGCATCGTGACCACCGCGGTCGCGACCGCCCCGATCCAGCAGACCAGGACCGGGATGCGGGTGCGGCTCGGGATCAGCGCGAGCACCGCGAGCAGCGGCAGCGCCAGGCCCAGCCACCACGGCGCACCGAGGTCGGCGCCGTCGAACCCGGTCAGCCTGCCCACGAGCAGGTCGAACCCGCCGGCTGCCGGCGCCGGCATCCGGCCCGGGTCGAGCAGCAGCCCGGCCCATCCGCCGGAGAAGATCAGCGGCAGCCACCACGGGAGCAGCAGCGCGACCGGAGTCGCGATGGCCGCAGCCGGTGGGCCCCACTGGTCGCGATCGCGAAGGACCGCGGGCATCAGCTTGCGGATCGTGATGAAGATGACGGCCGCGAAGACGGCCGCGACGAGGAACGCCATCGGCGCGAACGCGGTGATGACCGTCAGCAGGAGCCCCGTACGCCACCCGGCACGCCAGCGGCGGTCGGCGACCGGGTCGCTGAACCCGAGCCCCGCGTGGGCGAGCCAGGGCAGCATCGCGCCGACGACGACCGGACCGATCCGGCCATCGCCGAAGGCGCCGCTGACGTAGGGAACGAGGGCGTACGCCGTCGACCCCCACAGCAGCAGCCAACGAGGGGCACCGAGGTGGCTGATCAGCCGGCCGGCCACCCGCAGCAGCCGCCACGCGCCGCCGAGGGCGACGGGGAAGCTGAGCAGCATGACACCGGTGACCGCCAGGCTCGGGTTGCCGCCGAGGATCGTCGCCAGCACCGCCAGCGGGAAGACGTGGGGCGGCGCCGGGACGCCGGTGCCCTGCGAGATGGCGTGCCACGACTCGAACTGGAGCTGCCACCAGTCTCCGGCGCCCTGGGGCGTCGGGCCGAGGCCGCTGCCGGCGACCCCGCCGAGCGCTGCGCGAGCGCCGACCACGCCGAGGATGCCGACGATGACCAGGAGAACGGCGACGGGGTTGGTGAACAGGCGCACGAGCAGCCCGGACTCGGCCGGGATCTCGTCCTCGTCCAGCTGGTCCCGCTCGGCCTGGCGCTTGGCCGCGAACGAGGCCGGGTCGGCGTCGGCCTGCGCCATCTGGCGGCGCTCGGCGATGTCTGAGGCCTGCAGGGTGACCGCGGTGGCCACGTCGGAGACGAAGTCGAGCCCGTGTCGATAGGGCAGCCACGGCGGCGGCAGCAGCGCCTTGACCTCGTCCTTGTTGGCATGCGCCTGCTTCCGGCGACGCCCCTTGGCCACCATGATCTGGCCGGTGTGGCCGTAGATCCAACCCAGCGCGGCCAGGTCGTCGAGCGCCGCCCCGGGATCGCGCACGAGGACGAAGCCGAGCATCCGCCACAGGGTCTGGAAGAAGAACCTGATCAACCAGAGCGGCAAGGTCCCCGGCCGGCCGTTGACCAGCAGCGTGTAGAGCGCCGCCCGTCGCTCCTGATAGTGGATCCGGCGTCCGGTCAGCTGCGTCTTGCGTACGCCGCGGTGGGCCGCCTCCACGTGGAAGACGACCGCGTCCGGGACGGCGATGGTCGTGAAGCCGGCGTTGGCGGCCCGCCAGCCCAGGTCCATGTCGGTGCCGAGGACGGGGAGGTGCTTGTCGAAGCCGCCCAGGTATTCGAGGACCTCACGGCGGATCAGCATGCCGGCGGTGTTGACGGCCAGGACTCGGCGTACGTCATCGTGCTGGCCCTGGTCGTACTCGCCGCGCTCCAGGCCGGTCTCCCGGTTTCCGGTGACCGAGATCGAGACGCCGAGCTCGAGCATCCGGCGCAGCGAGGGCCACTCACGGATCTTCGGGCCGAGGATGTCGGCCTCCGGGTATTCCTCGGCGGCGTTGAGCAGCGTCGCGAGCGCGTGCGGGTCGGGGGTGGAGTCGTCGTGGAGGAACCAGATCCACTCCGGCGGCTGCGCCGCCTGGTGCAGGATGGCGAGCGCCTCGTTGGCCGCGTCCGCGAACGTCGTCGACGCCGGGAGCTTGACCACCTGGGCGAAGGTCTCCTCCAGGATCTCGACCGACCTGTCGGTCGAGCCTGTGTCGATCGTGACGGCAAAGCTCACCGGGGCCTGCTGGTTCCGGATTCCGTCGATGACGGTCGGAAGCCAGCCGGCGCCGTTATGGGAGACGAGGACGAGGGCGACCGACGCTTGCACGATCGGCAACCCTAGTGCCCAACTGGTGATAGGCCGAATGGACCTGTCGGGTGATCGGGAGACGCCCCGGCAGGTATTGATTGCGCGGATCCCGACACGCGGCCCCTTGATCTCGACACGCGGTCACGGCCTCGCAAGCTCGGCCGCGCGCTCGCTCGATCTCGTCTCCGTCTCGCCACCGCTCGGCCCTCGCGGTGACGAGGTCGCTTGAAAGATCAGCAGGCCCGGACCGTGAGGTCCGGGCCTTGCTGGCTCGTGCTTGGTATTGCCTCAGACAGCGCGCTTCTTCAGCTTGCGGCGCTCTCGCTCGGAGAGTCCACCCCAGATCCCGAAACGCTCGTCGTTGCCCAGAGCGGACTCAAGGCAGTCCTGGCGCACCTCGCAGGTCTGGCAGACCTTCTTGGCCTCCCGAGTCGATCCACCCTTCTCAGGGAAGAACGCCTCCGGATCCGTCTGCGCGCACAAGGCACGCTCCTGCCAGCCCCCTTCGTCGGTGTCCGGCTCGAGGAGAAACAGCTCTCTCATCGTCTTTCCGACCTTTCGACCCTATTCAGCTTATTTTCGGGACCGTGACCCAATCCTGCTGGGCCAGTCACCTCACGCCATCGGCAGGTAACCGATCCCCCCGTTTTTTGGGAGCTTCCCCACAGGTCCGGCTTGTGGCCGTTCCTCTGGTTCAACGCCCTGCTCGAATCCGCCCGAGATTCTTTCGGCGACGTCTCCACCACGTTCGGTCCCCGGTTCAGTTTCGAATAACACTGATGAAATTACATGCCTGTCGGTGCCACAAGTCAACCCTCAAATCTGCTAAGGCCGCTTTAACACAGGTGGTAAAGACCGGCTGAGGCAGGGGTGCTGGCCCTCGTCTGAGAGGCTAGGGCCATGCGCGACATCACCGTTCTCTCCGGCGGCCATGGTGGCTCGAAGTTCATCTCCGGGCTTCTCCACGGCATCTCCACCGGTCGCATCCCAGGCATTGGGGAAGATGCCCGGGTCACCGTGATCGCCAACACTGCTGACGACCTGTGGATGCACGGTGTCAAGGTCTGCCCCGACCTCGACACGGTGATGTACACCCTTGGCAATGGATTCGACCACGAGCGCGGCTGGGGCCGCAAGGCCGAGACCTGGTCGATCAAGGAGGAGCTGGAGGCCTACGACGTCCCCGGCACCTGGTTCGGGCTCGGCGACCGGGACATCGCGACCCATCTCGTACGCACCCAGATGCTCGAGGCCGGATACCCGTTGTCGCAGGTCACCACGGCATTGTCCGAGCGCTGGCTGCGGCCCGTTTGGGACGACCGGGTGCGGCTGCTGCCGATGACCGACGACCGCGTCGAGACCCATGTGGCGGTCAAGGACAACGAGTCACCCAGTGGACTCTCTGTCGTCCATTTCCAGGAGTACTGGGTCCGTCTGCGCGCCGGCGTACCCGTCGAGAAGCTGATCTTCGTGGGCCAGGACGAGTCGAAACCCGGCCCCGGAGTGATGGACGCGCTGCTCGAGTCGGACCTCGTGATCGTGCCCCCGTCCAACCCGGTCGTCTCGATCGGGACCATCCTCGGAGTGCCCGGGATCCGGGAGGGCATCGTGGCCACCTCGGCGCCCGTCGTGGGGATCTCACCGATCATCGGTGGGCATCACGTCCGGGGCATGGCGGAGCAGATGCTGGCCGCCATCGGAGTCGACGCAACTGCTGCCGGAGTCGGTCTGCATTATGGGACGCGAGGCTCCGGAGGAGTGCTCGACGGCTGGTTGGTCGACGCCGAGGACGCCGCCGCGGTCGAGCCGCTGCGTACATCGGGGCTCGAGGCGGCGGCGGTGCCGCTGTGGATGTCGAGCGACGACGCGACCGCCGACATCGCCGCCGCGGCGGTCGAGCTGGTCACCCGATGAGCGGCCCGATGACCCGATCGGCGATCACCGTCACGGCCCCCGAGGGCGTACCCGAGGTCCGCAAGGGCGACGACCTCGCCGCACTGCTGCTCGCCGCCCTCGAGTCCGAGGGCCTGCAGGATGGGGCGCTGCGGGACGGGGACATCGTCGTGGTCACCAGCAAGGTCGTGAGCAAGGCGGAGGGGAACGTACGGGAGGGGACCCGTGAGGATGCTCTCCCGGGCGAGACCGTCCGCGTCGTCGCCCGGCGCGGCCCGACCCAGATCGTGCGCGGCCGCCTCGGGCTGACGATGGCCGCCGCCGGGATCGATGCCTCGAACGTCGAGGCCGGCTACATCGTGCTGCTCCCGCTGGACCCCGACGCCTCCGCACGCGCGCTGCGGGCGACGTTCCGCGACCGCACCGGCACGAACGTCGGCGTGGTCATCACCGACACCGCCGGCCGTGCCTGGCGCGACGGGCAGACCGACATCGCCATCGGCGCCGCCGGGCTGGACGTGCTGGAGAGCTTCGCGGGCCAGATCGATGCGTACGGCAACGATCTCGTCGTCACCGCTCCCGCTGTCGTCGACGAGATCGCCTCGGCCGCCGAGATCTCCCAGGGCAAGCTGGGAGCCCGTCCGTTCGCGGTCGTACGCGGCCGGGCCGACCTCGTCCGCGAGCCCGGCGACGACGGTCCCGGGGCGGGCGCGCTCATCCGCCCCGAGGGATCGGACTTCTTCGGCTTCGGCGCCCGGGAGGCGGTCGTCCGCGCTCTCAAGGGCGCCGCCGAGGACCAGACACCGTTCGGTGCTCCCGCGAGCATCGAGGAGCTCTCCGCGGCCGTCGCGGAGGTGACCGGGACCGCACCCATCGCGCATGAGGGCGGGCTCCTGGTGGACGGCGCCGACCCCGCGGTGATCGCCGCGCTGGCCTTCGCGCACGGCTGGCGATGCGATCACGAGGACACGAATCGCGGGGCAACTTCCCTATCGCTACCCATGACCACCTAGAATCTGCGCGTCCCGACCAAAGACCCGAGGTATGCCGACAGTGGCAAACAAGTCGCTCAACAAAGACCGCCGTGCAGTCATCGACAACATTCGCAAGAAGCAGGGCCGCTCCGAGCGTGCCCGCGGCGCGGCGATCGTCGGTGTCTGTATCGCCATCGCCCTGCTGATCGTGGGTGCTGCCGCGTGGGGCCCGATCACCGACTTCTTCAAGTCCAGCAAGTACGACGACGTCGCGCTGCAGGACGTCGGCAAGAGCACCAAGGCCGCCGGCTGCCAGAAGGTCATCGAGACGAAGGCCGACGGCAACCAGAACCACATCGCGACCGGCACGGAGCAGACCTACACCACCGCTCCCCCGGCGTTCGGCCCGCACTGGAACGAGGCCAACGTCGCCCCGGCCGACATGTCGCGCAAGTTCTACTCCGCCGGGGACCGCCCCGACCTCGAGGCGCTGGTGCACAACCTCGAGCACGGCTACACGATCGTCTGGTACGACAAGACCGTCTCCGAGGACGAGCTGAACCTGCTGCGCGTGATCGGCGACAAGTTCGCCGGCACCTCCAACTTCCGCTACAAGTTCATCGCCGCCCCGTGGACCGCCGCCGACGCCAAGGAGACCGCGGTCGCCGGTGACAAGAAGACCGAGTTCCCCTCGGGCACCCACATCGCCCTGACCCACTGGTACGCCGACCCGGCCAACCCGACCGAGGCGTCCACCCAGAAGGGCGTCTTCCAGTACTGCGAGGGCGTCTCCGGCGAGGCGATCAAGGACTTCATGACCACCTACCCCTACACCAACACCCCGGAGCCTCAGGCCATGTGACCTGGTCCTTCAGGACGTACGACGGCCGCCTTCCCTATCGGGGAGGCGGCCGTTCTCATGCCGAGAAGTCACTTCTGCAGGCCGAGAGGTCGGGAAGGTCAATCGGTCTAAGCAACGTGGATTCAGGCTGCTGAGGCTAGCAAGTGGGCCATGCGTTGTGCTGGGG
>NZ_JBOHDN010000114.1:0-5255 GCF_050699375.1 Nocardioides sp.
CCGGCCAAGGATGTCGAAATCGCGTGGTGCCATTCGTGGAGTAGATGAAGGCACGCTGTGCCTGAGAAAGCCCGGACGGATAGGAGAAAGTCATGTGGGACACAGCTCAGAACCCCGAGAACACCAACGTACGCAGCTTCCCGATGTCGCACTTCCTGCCGTGCCAGCGGTGCGGCCACGAGGTCCACACCTACCTTGCTTGCAGCGACACCTGCCCCTGCGCCCCGGTCGTGATGCCCGGCAGCGTTCCGCTGGCCGCCTGATCCGCCTAGATCTTCAGACCCGACTCGATCGCGAAGACGACGAGCTGAGCGCGGTCGCGGGCGTGCAGCTTGACCATCGCGCGCGAGACGTGGGTGCGTACGGTGTCGGGACTGACCACCAGCTCGGCCGCGATCTCGGTGTTGGAGCGGCCGGTCGCGACCCAGGCGACCATCTCCCGCTCGCGCTCGGTGAGGTCGCCCAGCCGCGGGTGCGGGTTGGCCGCCCGCCGCGAGGACCCGAACTCCTCGATCACCCGCTTGGTCACCGTAGGTGCCAGCAGCGATCCGCCGTCGGCGACCACCCGGATCGCGTCCAGCAGCGCGACCGGCTCGGCGTCCTTGAGCAGGAACCCGCTCGCCCCCAGCCGCAGCGCCTCGAAGACGTACTCGTCGAGCTCGAAGGTCGTCAGCATCACCACGCGTACGTCCTTCAGCGAGGCGTCGCGGGTCACCTGCTCCAGCATGCCGAGGCCGTCGAGGACAGGCATCCGGATGTCACAGAGGACCACATCGGGGTGCGTACGGCGCAGCATCGGCAGCGCCGCGCTGCCGTCGGAGGACTCGCCGACGACCTCGAGGTCCGGCTCGGCGCCGATCATCGTCGCCAGGCCCATGCGGACCAGGGGCTGGTCATCGACCAGAGCGACTCTGATCAGCGGGTGATCAACGTCGTTCATGCCAGCCCCTCCGCCGAATCCGCTGAGGACCCAGAAAGCGGAATCGAAGCCCGCAGCCGGAAGCCCCGTACCTCCGGCCCCGCCTCTAGGGTGCCCCCAAGTGCCTCTACGCGCGACCGCATTCCCGAAATTCCCATCCCTGGCCCCGTATCGTCCGCCGAAATGTCCGATCCCCGCCCGTCGTCGGTCACGGTCACGACCATCTCTCCTCCCCCGGAGGTCGATCCTGTCGACACCACAACGACCTCAGCCCGTGACGCCCCCGCATGCCGCAGCACGTTCGTGAGCCCCTCCTGAACCACGGCGTACGCCGCCCGCTCCGCCTCCGCGGGCACATTCCCCGCGTCCAGACGCAGCGAGACCTCGAGCCCGCCGGTGCGCACCCGCTCGACCAGAGCGCGTACGTCCGCCAGCCCGTGCTCCGGCGCCCGCGGGGCAGACGCGGACTCGCTGCCGGTGATCCGGGCCAGCTGCCGGCGAAGCAGGTCGAGCGACTCCTTGCTCTCGGCCCGGATCGCCTCCAGGTTGCGGCGAGCTGCCTCCGGGTCGCGGTCGAGCACGTGCAGCGCGGCACCGGCCTGCATCGCGATCACCGCCAGCCCGTGGCCGACGCCGTCGTGCAGGTCCGCGGCCATCCGCACCCGTTCCTCGCTGACCACGCGGCGCTGCCTCTGGGCGCGGGCCTCGTTGCGTGAGCGCAGCGCGGTGGCGACGGCACCGCACGCGGCGATCAGCGCCGCCTGCCCGAACGCCTGCCACATCGAGAGGTCGCCCTCGGGGCCGGCCCCCTGCGCCCACGGCCCACGCCCGGGCCCGCCGTCGAAGTGAGGTCCCGCGGGATTCAGCATGATCCCCGCCGCGACCAGCGCCGCGCCCACGACCGTCCACCCGACCCACTTCCGCGGTGGCAGCGACAGCGCGACCGCGAAGGTGACCACGGGAACCGCCATGAAGACCGGGCCCTCGGCATAGCCCGCGGTGAAGTAGGCGCCGACACAGAGCCCGCTGGCCGCGGGCATCCAGCCGCGGGGGTGCTGGAGCAGCACCGGGAGGACCGCGACGAGGGCGAGCAGGACTCCGACGAGGGCCGGCCCGCGGGTGTCGGTCTGGGAGTTGCTGCCCAGCGAGCCGACCAGCATCACCACGACGACCAGCCACGGCAGCCAGTGGCGACGGATCCGGGACATGGACATGACCCTAGTTCGCGCGGGCGCCCGAGGCGTACGACAAAAGCGCTCAACCACCTACGCAGATCTGCGTAACCGGGAGCATCGCCGGCGCCGACGCCAACCCGGGGTCCGCCACGAGAGCGTGAGTGGCATGAATGAACTCGTGGTTGAGACCGACGGGCTGACCAAGCGGTACGGCGACAGGCTCGCCGTCGACCGGGTCAGCATGACCGTCATGCGTGGCGAGGTGTACGGCTTCCTCGGCCCCAACGGGGCGGGCAAGACGACGACCTTGCGGATGATGCTCGGCCTGATCCGGCCCACCGCCGGATCGGCCCGCGTCCTGGGTCAGCCCGCCGGGCGGCCCGAGGTCACGGCGAGGATCGGCGCCCTGATCGAGGGCCCCGGCTTCTATCCCTACCTGAATGGTCGCGACAACCTGCGCACTATGGCTCGCTACCAGGGGCTGCCGAACACGGAGGTCGACCGGGTGCTCGAGATGGTCGACCTCGCCGACCGGGCCAAGGACGCCTTCAAGGGCTACTCGCTCGGCATGAAGCAGCGGCTCGGTGTCGCCGCCGCGATGCTCGGCTCCCCCGACCTGCTGGTGCTCGACGAGCCCACCAACGGGCTCGACCCGGCCGGCATGGCCGACATGCGGGCACTGGTCGTCGCGCTCGCCGAGGCCGGCCAGACGGTGATCCTCTCCAGCCACATCCTCGCGGAGGTGCAGGAGATCTGCGACCGCGTCGGCGTGATCAACAACGGCCGCCTGTTGCGGGAGTCCACTGTCGCCGACCTTCGTGGTGGCGCGACCCTGCGGGTCCGGGCCACTCCGGAGGACGCCGCTCTGGCGGCGGTCATGCGGATGGCCGGGGACGAGGGCGTACGCCGCGTCGGCAACGAGACGCTGGAGATCGATCTGCCCGCCACCGCGGCCGCCGATGTCGTACGTCATCTGGTGGCCCACTCCATCGACGTCCATGAGGTCACCGTCGCGGAGCGTTCCCTCGAGGACGTCTTCTTCGAGATGACCGGCAACAACACTGATTCCGGACAGGAGCTCGTGTCATGACTGTGCTGAACGTAAGAGGCATCTTGAACAGTACGAGGGCCGAGCTGCTGCGCCTGCGCAAGTGGTCGGCGATCTGGGTGATCGTCGGCGCCTGGCTGGCGCTGTCGCTCTCCTTCGGGTACGTCTTCAACTATGTCGCCTACAAGACCGGCGACGACAACTTCGCCGGTGACGGTGCCAGCAAGGCCCAGCTCCTCGGCGAGCTGATGCCGAGCGCGATCCCGGACGTCATCGTGAGCGGTCTGCCGATGTTCGGTGGCGCGCTGGCGATGGTGGTCGGTGCGCTGGTGGCCGGCAACGGCTTCGGCTGGGGCACCTGGAAGACCGTCTTCACCCAGGGGCCGAGCCGGTTCGCGTCCATCGGCGGCTCGCTGGCCGCGGTGACCGCGTTCATCTTCGCGATGATGACCGCGACCCTGGCGATGTGCGCCGGGATCTCCGTCCTCATCGCGGCGACCGAGGGCGAGGCGATCACGATGCCTGCCGTGAGCGAGCTGGCGCAGTCCTTCGGCGCCGGGTTCCTGGTGCTGGAGATGTGGGCGCTGCTGGGCTTCCTGGTGGGCGTGCTCGCCAAGGGGCCGGCGCTCGCGGTCGGCCTGGGTCTGGTGTGGTCGCTGGTGGTCGAGAACCTGCTGCGCGGTGTCGGCAGCCTGCTTCCGGGCATGGAGGCCGTCACCGACGCGCTCCCGGGCACTGCCGGAGGCTCGCTGGCCGGTGCGATCATCGGCGGACCCAACGGCACGCCGGGAGTCCTCGACGCGATCTCCGGCGACCGGGCACTGATCACCGTGGCCGCGTACGTCGTCGTCGCGGCTGCCGCCGCGGTAGTGGTCATGCGGCGTCGGGACCTCGCCTGACCTCGGAGAACACGGCTCTAACACACGCCGGGACGGGTCCGTGACTCGTCTCGGCGGGTGGCACACAATGCGAGTGTGACCTGCGTTAAGTCTACTGTTTTGGTGGACAACAATCACGCTGTCCGCGTTCAACGCTGAGACTCACCCGTCTAGAAGAGGTCCACCCGTGTCCACCAACACGCCCGAGCCCACCCCGCTCATCGAGGCACCCAAGGCCAAGCTCCCGCTGATCATCGGGATCGTCGTGGCCGCCGCCGTCGTCATCGGCGGCCTTGCCTTCTTCCTCACCCGCGACGACGGCTCCGGCAGCGACCTGGAGAAGGTCACCCTCGGCGTCGTCGGCGCGGACGACCCCTACTGGAAGAGCTATCAGGACGCGGCCCGCGAGGAGGGCATCGACCTCGAGGTCAAGAACTTCGGTGACTACAACCAGCCCAACCCGGCGCTGTCCGAGGGCGAGCTGGACCTCAACCAGTTCCAGCACATCATCTTCCTGGCCGACTACAACGTGCAGAACGACGACGACCTGGTCGCGCTCGGCTCCACGGCCACCTACCCGCTGGGGCTCTACTCCTCGCAGCACAAGAGCCTCGATGAGATCAAGGCCGGCGAGACCGTGATCGTCCCCGACGACGAGACCAACCAGGCCCGCGGTCTGGTGCTGCTGCAGAAGCACGGTCTGATCAAGCTCACCGACGGCGGTACGCCCTTCAGCACCGTCAAGGAGGTCGACCCCTCCTCCAAGGTGAATGTCAAGGCCGTCCAGGCCGCGATCACCGCCTCCTCGCTCCCCGATGTCGCCGCGGCGATCATCAACAACGACTTCGTCGAGGACGCGGGCCTGAAGTTCGACGACGCGCTGGCCACCGACGACCCGTCCGACCCCAAGGCCCTGCCCTACGTCAACATCTTCGCCGCCCGCGCCGACGACGCCGACAACGCGACGTACAAGAAGCTCATCGAGATCTTCCAGAACACCGAGGCCGTCCAGGACGGAGTCTCTGAGACGTCCGGTGACACCGCCGAGCTGGTCAAGATCCCGGTCGAGGATCTGCAGAAGTCGCTCGAGGACACCGAGAAGCAGGTCCGCGATGCGCGGTGACTCCCTCGCTCGGCACGAGCGGACGAGCAAGCTCGCCGCTCGACCTCGCTCCGGTCGTCTCGAGGACGCAGCGAAGTGAGCGAAGCTCGTGCTGGTGCCGCGGAGCCGCTGG
>NZ_JBOHDN010000115.1:0-2500 GCF_050699375.1 Nocardioides sp.
CCGCCAGACGGCACCACCGCGGCATAACAGTTGCGCGCGTCCATAGCCCGAACTCCCGAGATACGCCGTGGGTAAGCGCCGGTTCGAGATACACCGTGCGCTGCTGACCACGTCCGATCTGCCCGGACGTGGTCAGAACAGCCGGTAGAAGCGCCAGAACCCGAACCCCTCGATCGGCAGAATCTCGAACCCGCTGAAGCCCGCGGAGTCGCCGTAGCCCTGCAACGTCGAAGGCCGCATCACCGTCCCGGTCCCGACGCTCGGCGGCGACGAGAGCCCGTCCGGCAGGCACACCAGCAGGCTGAACCCGTACATGAGCCGCTCCAGCTCGTCGCCGTCCGGAGCGAAGGCGTCCGCCACGGCCTCGTCCATCACCACCAGCGACCCACCGGGCACGAGGGTCCTCCGGACCGCGCTGAGGACCTCGACCGGCCGGGGCATGTCGTGCACGCACTCGAAGGCGAACGCCACGTCGACCGTCCCCTCCTCCAGCGTGGCCGCGTCCTGGCACACGAAGCGCACCCGGTCCTCGACACCCGCCTCGCGGGCATTCACCACGGCCATGTCGACCGAGGGCTGGTCGATGTCGATGCCGAGCACCGTGGCCTCGGGGTAGGCGCAGGCTAAGGCGATGCTCGACCAGCCCCCACCGCTGCCCACGTCGAGCACCCGACACCCCGGTTCGGCGAGTACATCGTGGATGCTGGGCACGACGGCAAGCGCCGGCCCGAGCTGCTTCTCGTACCACGGCCGATTGCCGTCGGCCTGGGACTGCCGAGCCTCATCACCGAGCTCGTCCCAGCTGACCCCGCCCCCATTCCGGTACGCCTCGAGGAGCCGAGGTAGCGCCGGCCCTACCGCCGCGAACATCCGGGCGACGGGCACCAGATGGGCCAGGCTGGTCGAGTCGGTCATCACCTCCGCCGTGCTGGCCGGGATGGCGAAGCGCCGATCGTCGGCGTCTCCGTCTTCATCGACCACCAACAGCCCCACCACCGCCTGCTGCTCAAGCCACTCCCGTGCGTATCGAACCTGCGTCCCGGTACGCCCCGCCAACTCGACCGCACTGGACGGGCCCTCTTCAGTCAGCGAGCGATACCAACCGAGGCGGTCTCCGAGGAACACCGAAATGATCTCAACCATGCCGAGGAGCGAGCCGAAGAGCCGCTCAGCGACTTCATCCGCCGTCTGCTGGGATGCGTCCATCCACCCACCCTCGCCCGAGTCACGCTCACCACGAGCTGTCCGGCCCAGGTCATACATGGTTTGAGGTACAGCATTCCAACCTCATCTGTACCGTCAGTTGCGGTTCAGACCGAACTCGCGCGTCATCAGGGCGTTCTTGTAATGGGACTCGGCAGCGTCTACCTCCGAAGAAGACGTCGACGGGCCAAACACGCGCAGGATGCTGAATACGAAGTGGCGAGCATGATCGATACCCACAGACCCTCCGTGCCTACTTGCCGCAGCAGCGAGTTCCCGCAACGCTACGTTGCCGCCATGACCGTCTCGGGCGTATTGCATCCATCTGCCGAGGATTCGCTCACCGCCATCAGCCTTCCCGACGTACTGCCTACCGGTCGAGGAGTCGGTGATCAGGTAGATGCCCTGCACCTCCGAGAGCGCGGCACGCCAGTCGGCGTATCGGTGATCGATGGTCATCTCCCGGAGCTCGTGGAATCGGAGCAGGACGCGATCGAACCCGGGAAACGGAACCTTGTCGCGGTCGGCGATCTCCAGCACGGGCAGCGCTGCCGCGCTGGTCGCTCGTCGATGCCAGTTCCTCGGACTGCTCCACTCGATGACGAGTCGGTCGGCCAGCGGCGCAAGGAAGTCAGTGCGCCGCAAGTCGAAGCATCGAGTCGTCTCTGATCGCTCTGAGACCACTTCGCCGTAGTTCTCGTACACGCCGAACAGACGAGATCGACGCTGACCATCAGCGATCAGCACCGCCCAATAGCGTTCAGGTTCGGCCGGAAATCTTCTCGTGGAGATCTCCTGTTCACGGGTGTAGGCCAGGACCCGCTCTTCCGTAAGGTCCTCGGGCCCGCGTAACCCGACAGCGTCACCGGGCTTGAACGCATGCCGGATGAGGCGGATCTCGTCGAGCCGGATGGACGGCTCGTGGTCAGCACCGACCGAATCGAGCACGTGCCCGAGGGTCAGATACGACGGATGCGCAGCGGCCACGTTGTCACTAGCCTCGTCGTCATTCCTCACCCGCGGACATTCTGATCGACCGCCGCCTCGTAGAACGCGTCAGCGATCGCCACGATCACCCCGTGGATTCCGGGACCATCAGTGAAGAAGTAGTCGGCCATGGTGTTGTGCGCGTCCTGGTTGTCCACGACGGCCTCGGTCACAGCCGCCTGAAAGTCCTGGGACTCCAGGAACTGCTTCTTCGAGTTCACCTTGGTCTGCTTCACCAGATCGGGATAGCCCAGCAGACGCGCGACCAGGACCTGGACGAACTCGCGAATCTGAGACTGCTCGAAGGTCT
>NZ_JBOHDN010000116.1:0-7745 GCF_050699375.1 Nocardioides sp.
GAGCTCGGGTGCGTCGGTCGCGCTGTGCGGGGAGTGCCAAAGCCAGCAGCACGGCGCGAACGCCGAGTGCTACGAACTACTCTGCCGGATCGCTCAACCCGCGCCACACCCGTTTTGTTGCCGCCGCGGCTGGGTCGCAAGGTGCAACCCCAGGTCAGGCCGGTGAAAGTCAGGCCGGTGAAAGGGGACGCGTTGAGGCCCTACCTGTCTCCTACCGCCAACCCTGGTCGTAATTCCGGGGATCGAAGGACGTCCCCAGTTGTTACTCTTGAACCATGAGCACCTCCGCACTCCCGGACTGGTTGACGCCCCCGCGTCCCGAGGGCTGGTTCGCTGAGGATCTGGACCACTTGCCGGAGGCGCCCAAGCACGTCGAACTCTGGGACGGTGCGCTGATCCTCAACATGTCGCCGCAGCGGCGTTGGCATCATGACGTGATCCTCAACCTGCAGATCGCTCTGCGAGATCAGGCCCCCGAGGGACTCACGGTGCTCTCACAGTTCACCATCATCCTCGACAACCGCACCCGGCCCGAGCCGGACATCATCGTCACCGGTGGGCCGGTCGCCGACGCGCGCACCTGGGTTGCGGCCGAGGAGGTCCTCCTCGCCGTCGAGGTCGTCTCGCCCGAGTCCGAGCAGCGTGACCGCAAGATGAAGCCACCGCGCTACGCCGAGTCCGGGATCGCCAACTTCTGGCGGGTGGAGGAGGAGCACGGCAAGCCCGTCGTCCACACCTTCGAGCGCGATGAGACCACCGGCGCCTACGTGGCCACCGGCATCCACCGTGGCAGCCTGCACGCCGCACAGCCCTTCGAGGTCACCATCAGCCTTGAGCACTCCAACAGCCTGATCAAGGACAAGGTGCTCTTCGGCACCGACTTCCCGGTGCTCACCCCAGACCGCTGGCTGGAGGACTTCGTGTCCCGCGAGTTCAAGGACGAGGTTCGCCCGTTGATCCTCAAGGAGAACGCCATCCGTCTTCTCGAGCTCGGATGATGTGAACGTGAGGCCACTGCCTGGAGGAGCCCGGCGTCTCGCATCGACACACGAAGGTCCGGCGACCTACGCGGCCATCTCCCCGAGGACGGCGAGGAGCTGTCGCGGCTCGTGCGCATAGCGCCCGAGGAAGAGGCCGTCGACGGCCCCGGCGAGGTTTGCGAAGATGCCCGTGCCGGCGCTGCCGCCGTACAGGAGCCGGGTGCCCGGACTCAGGTGCTCGCGTAGCCGGGAGGCCACCTCGACCACGTACGCGGCAGGGGCCGGCTCGGTGGCGCCGATTGCCCAGACTGGCTCATAGGCGACCACGGTCTCTCGGCCGCTTACTCCCATAGCCTCCAGTTGTGCGGTGCACACCCGAGCCGCGTCGTGGGGTTTGATGCGCTCGGGCTCGCCGACGCAGACGAGGGGTACGAGGCCTACCCGGGTCGCCTGCACGACCTTCTCCCGTTGTCTGGATCGTGCAGCGGAGGCCCCGCCGGTCGTGGTCTCACCGAGAACGGTGAGCGGATAAGCGTCGGTGACCGGATCGCCACCAGGCTCAACGACCGCGACGTCGACGTCTCCAACCGTGACACCTGGACCGTCACCGCGGTCGCCGCCGACGGCCGGATCGTGGCCCGCGGTCGTCGGGGCGAGTGGACCCTGCCCGCTGACTACGTGTCAGAACATGTCGAGCTCGCCTACGCGACCACCGCCTACGGCGCCCAGGGCGAGACCGTCCGCGTCGCTCACGTTGTGATCGGCGACAGCACACGGGCCGCCGCTGCGTACGTCGGCATGACTCGCGGCCGCGAGTACAACGTCGCCCACCTGGTGGCCGAAGACGTTGATGACGCGCGGCGTCAGTGGATCGAGGTCTTCAGCCGTGACCGCGCAGGCCTTGGGCCGGCGCGTGCTGCGCAGCGGGCGGCCGAAGACCTCGAGCGTTACGGTTCTGCCGGTCCACGCCGACGCGTCGACCACCGTCCGTCTCGTCGTCAGGCACTCCGCCGTCCGAGGCCGTATGCGCCAGGACTTGATCGGTCCGTGCCATCGCAGCCGTCGCGTGGACCCGGCATCGGCTTCTAGATTGGCGCGCGATCGGGGCGAGGACTTAGATCTCGTTCCGTGTCCATGCGAGTGATGCAGGGGTCCATGTGGACTCGGCCGCGGAGCCGTTCAGCACGGGATCGATGAACGCGGCGACGAGCTCTCGCGCTTGGTCGACGGTTCGGTAGTTCGTGCAATAAGGAACCGATCTGGCCATCTTGGCGTACGCCGCTCCCCATCTGCTCGGGACGGCAAACTGGGTGATCGGCTCCATCTGGCGCAGGTGCGTCTCGTGGGCGATTGCGGTCTGCAGGGCCTGGCCAGAGACCTCTTGGGTGGTCGCGAGCACGACGAGATCGACAAGGTCCTTCTCGCGACTCGACGGTCGGCCATGGTAGTCGGCCATGGTGGCGCAGACCTTGTCGGCGATCTGGTCGACGACCGGATAGAGGCGGTAGGGATAGCTGGCCAGGCGCGGCAACGCGAGCCCGCTGGCGGGGGTGGCGGAGGTGACTTGTGCGGTGACGCCGACCCCGATGGCGAGATCGATGTTGATCCGGGTCTTCTTCTGGGCTCCGACGTAGACGTCGAAGGAGACGCGGTAGCCGTCGGTGTAGGGCTGCTCCTCGCCACCGATCGAGGCCTGGTGGCCGGTGTAGACGAAGCGGAAATGGTCACCAAGATCGACGCCGGCGAGCCTGCGCAGGTCGTCGAGCGCTTGGTCGAGAGTGAAGCCCTCACGGTAGAGGTCAATGTCCAGGGTCGACCGGGTTGAAGGAACCCTGGCCAGCATCCCGGTCCCGCCCTTGAGGATCCACTCGGACTCCTGTCCCTCGGAGAACACCCGGCTGAGGAACCGGCGGAAGTGTTCGATCCGGATCCGCTCGTTGATCGTGAGCGACGGATCTGCGGCCGATGCTGCGCGAGCCGTGTCCTTGATCGCCGCTTCAACACCCGCGGGAGTGGCGTAGGTCTTGGGGTCAGCCAACGTTCTCGACCTTCCTTACCACCTCGGCCAGCGTCGCGTAGGTCGGAGAGGAGGCGATCCGTCGAGCGAGTGAATCATGGTCCATCCCGGCGCTCTTCAGGATCCGTTCTAGGAGGCCGTTGCCATCGCCGGATCGCAGTCCGTTGCGTGCAGCCATCGGGGCAAGCAGGTCGGCGAGCACGGTCGTGTCGATTGCGGTCTTGTTGACGGCGTCTCGCAGGACGTCGGCGACCAGGCTGAGGTCGATCCTGGCCTCGACGAGGTCAGCAATCGTCCGCTCGACGGTGGTCACCGGCAGTCCTTGGCTGACGGTGACTTCACGATCGGTCAGGGTGCGTTGGCGATAGTGGATCTCCGGGCGCTGGGTCTGTCGGCGCTGTCCGGTGGTGAACTCGTGCCGATCAGCAGGGATGTCACCCAGCCCGTGGAGGCGAGCAGCCGACGCGCCGGAGACGATCATTCCGGCGACACCGTCCCTGAGGCGATCTCCGGCGAATCGCTCGCGCTCGGTGCTGAGCCAGGCGGCGCGTAGGTCCTCGAACTCGTCGCTCGGCGCGCCAGCGTTCCGGTAGACACCGTGAGCCAGCCGTACGAGATGGCCAGCAGCTGCGAGGCGAGACATCTCAAGGCGTGTGACTCCAAGCGCCCGCGCCTGTGCTGAGGTGACCATGCCCCATTGGGAGACGGTCTCCTCAGCCAGTCGTAGTCCAGCCTGGGAACTCCTCATTCTTGGATTGTATCTCCCAATAAGATACTTTCCAAGAAATTCAGGGCTTGGGTGGGCCGCGCCTGGTAGGCGTGGCGTTTTCGACATAGGGGCCAAGACGCGAGCTACGGCATGTCCGTGTTCATGGCCAGGTCGTCGACTCGAGTGTCGGATGCTCTTCAACTCGGTAGACCAGTTCTCGGCGGCCGCTGATCCGCGTTCCCTGAAGGTCGT
Source organism: Nocardioides sp. (assembly GCF_050699375.1). Lineage (GTDB taxonomy): Bacteria > Actinomycetota > Actinomycetes > Propionibacteriales > Nocardioidaceae > Nocardioides. The sequence continues at coordinate 3,959 of NZ_JBOHDN010000116.1, forward strand.
AGTCCGTCCAGACGAACCAGGATCGGTCCGCGGGCCAGATGTTCGTCGGCGTGAACGCGTATTCACCACCGTTCTCGATCAACAGGGCGGGAAGGTCCTCAACCCTCGACTGCCAGAGATGCACCTCATCGAAGTCGTTGGCAGGCAGTGCGGCGTAGAACGCGAAGCACCACAGGTCATCAGAAGCCTTGGATGCATCGGCCAGGATCTCGACCAACGCAACGAACGCATCCGCGTCCAGTGACCCTTCCGGCGGCGGTTCGATGGCGGCCGGCCAACTTCCTCGTGGGAACCAGCGATGGCACGGCGGGTAGTCGCGGTCCGGAGCGAAATCGGGGAAGCGGGAGAGGTAGGACGACCAATTCAGTCGTTGCCCTGGGGCCTCGAGCTTGGTAGCGAATCCGAGCGGCGTTCCGGTCGTGGTCGTGACCTCGTCAAGATTGACGCTTCCGACGGTGTCTGGCATCAGTGCGCCTGCTTCGATCGCTTGGAGCCGGACGTCGTGGTGTGTCCCGAGGCCGAGCAGTTCCGGATTCTCGTACATGGAGTGAAGGAGCCACGTCTCGGCGGACCAGCCACTTGGAGCGAACCCAGTCGTACGCTCGTCTTCAGGCTGGTTGGCGAGCCAGGCGAGCTGGCCGGTCGCCTCGGATTGCGTTAGTCGCCTCATTGATCAGCCTCGAAGCGCTCGGCGAAGACTGATCAGTGGGTCGATCCCATGGCCGGAAGGGACCTGTTCAAGGCGTACGCCGAGAGGTGGCGCGAACGACAGATCTGGGCCGAGAACACCGAGGACCAGTTCGGCTCGATGCTCACTCATCACGTCTACCCCAAGCTGGGTGGGATGCTGATGGACGCGATCACCCTCGCGGATATCCAGACCCTGGTCAAGCAGTGGTCACGCACCGCAGCGGCGACGACGACCGTGCAGCGCTACAACATACTGGCGATGCTGCTAGTCGGGGCGCAGTCAAGGACCGGGTGATCCCGATGTCGCCGGCCGTCGACATCAAGTTGCCCTGGGTCGAGGCGAAGGCGGCGCTGGTGCCGATCACCACCGATGTCGTCGTCAGCCTGCGCGAACAGATGTCCGAGCGGCTGCGAGCGTTCGTCACGATCGCCGCTGGCACCGGGATGCGGCGCGGCGAGCTGCTCGGCCTGACCATCGACCGCGTCGCCACCGACTTCGGCGCGATCCGGGTAGATCGGCAGCTGTCGCGGAAGTCGACGGGCAAGAATCCGATCTTCGCTCCGCCCAAGACGACCGCATCCGTACGCACCATCCCGGTCGCCCAGGTCGTGCTCGACACGATCGAGCACCACGTCGGCACCTACGGCGTTCACCGCGAGACCGGCCTGCTGTTCACCACGGACATCCGCACACCCCTGAGCACCTCGACGCTCCAGGCCGCCTGGTCCAAGGCCGCGAAAGCGGCGCACACCGATGCGACCCCGCATGCGCTGCGCCACTACTACGCGAGCATCCAGATCTACGGCGGCTGCTCGATCAAGCAGCTCCAGGCCAACCTGGGCCACAAGTCCGCGAGAGACGTGGGACACCTACGGCCACCTGATGGGCGACGAGGACGACCGCTCACGGGCCGTGATCGAGGCCGCCCTCGGAGAAAAGATCAGAAACTCTGTCCACAGTAGACGCCCTCTAAAACTGTTTCCGCAGGTCGGAGCCTATGAAAACGGACGGGCTGGCCTGTAAGCCGGGTTCTGTAGTCGGCGACCATCCATCTCGGACCATCGTTGCCGATGGCCTCTAGCAACCTACCCGCGCACTCGGGCGGACCGCCCTCCCAGTGAACTAACACCGTCGTACGCTGTCTGGTCTTGCTCCGGGTGGGGTTTACCTAGCACCTCGTGTCACCACGAGGACTGGTGGGCTCTTACCCCACCGTTTCACCCTTACCGCTACCTGGAAGGCAGCGGCGGTCTGTTCTCTGTGGCACTGTCCCGCGGGTCACCCCGGGTGGCTGTTAGCCACCACCCTGTCCTGTGGAGCCCGGACTTTCCTCGACGTCTCCCCGCAACAGCAAGGAGTCGACGCGATCGCCCGGCCAGCCCGTCCGCAACCAAAAGTCTAGTGGTCGGCGGGCTCGATGTGCGCATCCGGACCGGGGAAGATCAGCGACTCGTGGTCGCTGTCGCTCCAGCGTACGAGGTAGGGCGGGCTGCCGTCCGGGTGGCTGACCTCGATGATCTCGCCGTCGCGTACGTGGTCTCCGACGTGCTGGCCCATGACGACGAGGTGGTCTCCAATTGCTGCTTGCATTCGCGTTCACCTCCTATCGGTCACAATGGTCCTCCTATGAGGGATGCAGATGGAATACCGCATAGGGGTATGGCGTTCGGAGGGTGTGATGACGGAGAAGGAAGAGTTCGAGTACGTAGCCCCGGCTGTTGTCTTCCCGGGACAGGCCTCGCACGAGGTGGCCTATCGGACGGCGCACGACCTGCTCTCGCGGCGTTTCCCGGTGGAGGCGCTGGAGATCCTGGAGCCGGCGCTGGCCGACGACCCCGACAACATCGGGCTGCGGAGCATGCGGGCCTGGGCGTACATGATCCGGGCCCAGCTCGCCAAGGCCGAGGCCGAGCTGCGTTGGCTCGTCGACCGCGACCCCAGCGACGCCTGGAGCCAGCACTCGCTGGGCCGCGTCCTGGAGCGTCAGGACCGTCTCGAGGACGCGCTCGGCCCGCTGCGGCTGGCGGCGGTGATGAGCGACGACTACGACCATCACGCGGCCGTCTACCGGGTGAGCAACCGGCTCGCCGAGCGTCAGGGGTGACCCCGCGGCGATGAGCGCGGCTCGAGGTCGGTGGTCGAAGCGACCTCGGCGGTGGCAGGGTGGAGGCATGGAAGCAGACACCACGACTCTCACCGCCGAGCAGGTCGCCCAGGAGCAGCTGGAGGGTTGGACCTTCGACACCTCGGGCGACGTCGACAGCATCCTCGTCCGCGTGGAGACCGGTGACTTCGTCACCGGTCTCGCGCTGGTCAACGCGATCGGGGCGAAGGCCGAGGAGGCCAACCATCACCCCGACATCGACCTGCGCTACCCGTACGTCGAGATCCGGCTCAGCAGCCACGACGCGGGTGGAGTGACCAGCCGCGACGTCGCGATGGCGAAGGTGATCAACGGGCTCTCCGCCGAGTCTTCGCTCTAGGGTGGTCTCGACAGGCTCGACCACCGGGTCCGGTTGGTCGTCTGTCAGGTCAGCTGGGTCATCTCGACGCTGACCTCGACGACCGGCTCCTCCGGGCCCGAGTAGATCCCGGACAGCGGCTTGACGTCGGTGTGGTCGCGACCCGCGGCTACACCGACGTAGGTGTCGCCGGGCTCGGTGCCGGTCGCGGGGTCGATGCCGTGCCACCCGTTGTCCCACCATTCCACCCAGGAGTGCGCGCCCCCGGGGTAGACGTAGCCCGAGACGTACCGTGCCGGGATCCCGACAATTCGCAGCGCTCCGATCAGGTGGTGAGCGCCATCGGGGACCGCACCGGCCCCGTCGTCGCCGGCTAGCGCGCGAGCGATCTCGACCGCGGCCTCACCGGGAAGGCCGGCCTCGGCCGCAACGGCCTTGGCCGTCGACGCCAGCTCCTCGTCGGGCGCGACCGGCTCGGGAAGGCCGAGGAACTCGACGAACCTGTCGGCGACCCCGGGCTCCGCGGCCTCGCCCCAGGTGAGCGCGGGCGCCGCGCCGGGCTGTCGCGCGACCTGCACGGTGCTGGTGGCGGAGACCTTCAGCAGGCGGTGCGGCTCGAGCACCTCGATCGCGG
>NZ_JBOHDN010000117.1:0-4921 GCF_050699375.1 Nocardioides sp.
GAGGCGGTGCGGGACGCATTGGTCGACGTCGAGCGCTACCCACAGTGGTGGCCACAGGTGCGGGCGGTGGCGAAGCTCGGCGACGACGACGCGCTGCTGGTGTGCCGCTCGGCGCTGCCCTATGACCTGGAGATCGTGCTGCACGCGGTCAGCCGTGAGCTGCCGGTGCTGGAGGTCGGTCTCGGCGGCGACCTGGACGGCTTCGCGCGCTGGACGCTGACGCCGGCCGAGCACGGGTGCCGGATGGTGTTCGAGCAGGAGGTCGTCGTACGTGGCCTGCTCGGACTGGCGTCCACCCTGCTGCGGCCGGTGCTGAGGTGGAACCATCAGCAGATGATGCTCGGTTGCAGACAAGGGCTGGCCGCGTCCGGCCACTAGGGTGAGCCCGGTGACCACGAACGAATCGGAGATGTCCCTGGAACAGCGGCTCCGGGAGGCGATGATCGCGTGCGGCGACACGGTGTTCACGCCGTCGACGAGCCCGGCCGAGGCCTTCGACGGGCTCGCGGAGGCATGCCGCGAGCTGGGCATCGAGCAGTGGGACGTCTACGCGGAGCGCGGACCGGTGGCGCGGCTGGAGGAAGAGGTCGGCGAGCTGCTCGGCAAGCCGGCGGCGTACTTTCCCTCGGGGACGATGGCCCAGCAGATCGCGCTGCGGATCCACGCCGACGATGCCGGCAGCCGGCGGGTCGCGATGCCCGATCTCTCGCACCTGCTCGTCCATGAGGACGATGGGCCCCGGATCCTCCAGGACCTGCGGATCGAGCACCTCACCACGGGGCGTACGACGCCGACGAAGGCACACCTGGACGCCATCCCGGGCCCGTTGGCGGCGTGTCTGGTCGAGCTGCCGTTGCGCGACGCGGGTTGTCTGCTGCCGACCTTTGACGAGCTCGCCGAGCTTGCCGAGGCGTGTCGGGAGCGTGGCGTCGCGCTACATCTCGACGGCGCCCGGATCTGGGAGTCGCAGCAGTGGTTCGGCAAGCCGCTGGCCGACATCGCCGGGCTCGCCGACACCGTCTACGTCAGCTTCTACAAGGGTCTGGGCGGGCTCGCCGGCGCCGCGCTGCTCGGCGACGACGACTTCATCGCGCAGGCCCGGCTGTGGCGCCACCGGATGGGTGGCACGCTCTTTCGTTCCACCGCTGAGGCCGTCGCCGCCCTGGTCGGCCTGCGGGACCGGCTTCCGCGCATCGCCGACTATGCGACGTGGGGGCGCGCCCTCGCAGCCGCGCTGCCGGCGTACATCACCGTCCAGCCGCCGGTGCCGCACACCAACACCTTCCTCCTGTACGCAGCAGGGGACCCGGACGAGGTCAACAACCGTCTCCTGGCCTCGATGAGCGAGCACTCGCTCGCGTTCAGCAGACCATGGTCGGCGACCGAGGAACCGGGACGTGTGATGACCGAGATGACGGTGGGCCACGGCGCGCTCGGGCTGGACCCCTCGATCATCGCCGGCCACCTGGCCGCGATCGTGGACTGAGCATCTGGGCTGAGGTCGAGCCTCAGCGCAGGGCCGAGCCCTTCTGGTACTCGGCCCAGGACAGGTTCCAGTCGCCGAAGCCGTTGGACCACTCCATGGGCCGGTCGGTACCGGTGGTCTCGACGACGTCGCCGACCCTGGCGAGACCGTAGAGCCAGGCGCCGTTGGCCGTCGAGATGCCGGTGCAGCCGTGGGAGACGTTGGCGTAGCCCTGGGAGCCGGTCGACCACGGCGCGGCGTGGATGAACTCGCCGGAGTTGGTGATGCGCATGGCGTACTCGACGTCGTCGAGGTCGTAGTAGTCGGCCGAGCCCTGGTCGGAGATGCCGATCGTCTCGGACCTCATCTCCTTGACCCGGTGCTTCTCGGAGATGACCTTGATCCCGGACCGGGTGGTGAAGCCCGGCTTGCCGGTGGTGACCGGGATGGTGCGCAGCAGCTTGCCGTTGCTGAACACCTTCATCTGGTGGGAGGCCGCGTTGATCTTGATGATGTGGGCGTCGCCGACCTTGTAGGTCGCGGTGCGGTCGTGCTGTCCGTAGACGCCGCCGCCGGCGGAGGCGCCGTTGAGGTCGAGATCGACCTTGATGGTGGTGCCGGGGGTCCAGTACTTCTGCGGGCGGAAGCGCGCCTCCTTGTCGGAGACCCAGTACCACGACCCGGCCTGGGCCGGGGTGGAGGTGACGTGCATCCGCTTCTCGAACGCGGCGTGGTCCTTGACCGGGACGTCGAAGTAGACGGCCACGGGCATGCCGACGCCCACCTCGGTGCCGTCGACGGGGACGACGGTGGCGAAGGTCTGCTGGGCCAGGGTGAGCGAGCGTGTGGTGAACGTGCTCGTCACGGTGCCGGTCTCACCGGTCGCGGTGACCGTGTAGCGCAGGCCCGGATCGAGCAGCTCGTTGGCCTTCCATGCCTTCTTGTCCGCCGACAGCGACCCCGGGACGGTGTGTCCGTCGGGCTTGGCGACCTTCACGCCCGTGAACTCACCGGAGGTGGCGCTCACCGTGACCGTGCTGTCGACCGGGACGTCCTTGGCCTTGTCGGCGGGGGAGATGTCGGCGGCGAGGGGCTGCGCCGAGGGCTCGGCCGACTGGCTCCCGGATGCGCTCTCGGGCCGTTCGGGCACCTCGGCGCAGCCGGAGAGCGCGCTGAGCGCCACCAGGAGCATGGATGCCACGACGACAGGGAGAGGACGAACCCGCATGGGATAACTATGCGACAGGTGGGCAAGCGAATACTCGCGTGTCCATGAGGTTGCTGCGCGTGTCGTGCGGTGGACCGCGTGCGGAGCATGGCTGTTGCCGCGCTGTGGGCGCTGCCGCGTACGGTATCTGCCGATGAGTGACACTCGCGTCGAGGCGGCGTACGCCGGGGCTCTGGCCGCCTTCAGGAACCCGATGCTCGACCTGCTCCATGGCCGGTTCGCGCCCTTCGTGGTCGCGGTGCTCTCGGTGACCTTCACCTCCGAGCGGGCGGCCGTGCCGGTCGCGGACGCGCACGCCGAGATCGGCGACATGCTCGACCAGCTGCGCGCCGCGGGCTATGCCGAGGGCGAAGCGGGCGAGGTCCTCCTCCCGGTCGGCACCGCGCGCGACGTGTGCCGCCAGTGGGTGCGCGCCGGGTGGCTGCTGCGCCAGATCGAGGGTGTGGAGGAGGTCTACCGGCTCTCTGCGCACGCGGTGGGCGCGCTGGAGGTCGCCGGGAGGGCGAGCGGTTCGCGGGCACGGGTCTCGGAGTCGCGCGTGCGCACGTTGCTCGAGACGGTCGAGCGGCTCGCACTCGATGCCGACCCCGACGTGCTGACCCGGGTGGCGCGGCTGACCGAGGAGATCGCCCAGCGGCGCGCCGAGATCGCCCGACTGGACCGCACCGGCGTCGTCGACACCGTCGACGACGACACCCTGCTGGAGCAGGCCGAGAACATCCTGCACCTGACCCGTGAGCTGCCCGCCGACTTCGCGCGCGTTGTCGAGTCGATCCGGGCGATGCAGCGTGACGTGGTGACCGACCTGCGTCAGGACGTACGTCCGGCCGGCGAGGTCCTGCGCGAGTATCTGCAGCGGGGCAAGGACGTGATGGCCGCGACGCCGGAGGGCAAGGCGTTCGCCGGCGCACTGCGGATGATCGGTGACCCCCGCCGGCTCGATGACCTGGCCACCAACCTGCGTACGGTGCTGCGCCACCGGTTCACCAGGCAGATGAGCCCACCCGAGCGGGCCGAGCTCGCCGCGGTCGGGCGCCGGATCGAGGCCGGTGTCGCGGAGGTGCTGGCAGCTCAGCAGACCGCCTCGCACGTGATCACCACCCAGGTGCGCACCCACGACCCGGCTCGTGACCGGCAGGTCGACGACCTGCTGCGCGATGTGATGTCCGGCTTCCAGGCGTGGATGCCGGACTCGAGGGCCTCCGACGTGGTCGAGCCGCTGCGCCGGCTGCCCAACGCCAACCTTGCCCACCTGCGGCAGTCGCTGAGCGAGCTGCGCCCTCCGGAGCCGCCGGAGGCCCTGACCCAGCGCGGCGACCTCACCGGCGCCGTGGAGGACACCCGTGCCTGGGGCGGACCGAGCTACCGCGCGTTGGAGGCCCACCTCGATGCGTACGCAGCGGCTCGGGCGACCACCGACGACGACAGCTTCGACGTGGCCGAGGTCTTCGAGGCGGCTCCGGAGGAGATCCGGCGGCCCGTCGACCTGCTGGGGCTGCTCGAGATCGCGCACCGGCTCGGGATGAGCGAGACCGGCGAGATCTCGACGGTGGAGGCGGTGCGGGCCGACGGCGTACGTCGGAGTTTCGCCTTCGGCGCGGTGACGGCCCCGATGAAGGCGTCGATGACGAACGAGAACGATGAGGACGACGATGACTGAGACGACGGCCGCACCCGCCTACGGCGGGGACGAGGAGGCCGGCTTCATCGAGCCGGTCTCGATGGAGGACGATCCCACCGAGCTCTTCGCCGGCGACGGCGGGCTCCTCGACGCCGACGTACGCCGGGTGCTGGTGCGACTGCTGCGCGGCCGGTTCCTCTCCGCGGAGCGCAACCCGGCCGAGTGGCGGACCCTGCTGGAGCACCAGCAGACGCTGGAGTCGCGGCTGCACGACCTCTTCATCAGGCTGGTCGTCGACCACGACCGCGGGATCGCCTTCAAGCGGCAGGTGCGCTCGGACGAGCTCAACGTCCCGATCCTGCTCAAGGACGAGGCCTACTCCCGGGCCGAGACCCTCGTGCTCGTCTACCTGCGCACCATCTTCCAGCGCGAGCGGGTGGCGGGGGAGACCTCGGTGCGCGTCGACGTGGAGGAGCTGGAGCAGAACGTGCTCACCTACTTCGACCTCACCGGCGGCAACGCGGCCGCGCTCAAGGAGGTCCAACGGGCGATCACGCGGCTCGACAAGGAGGGCCTGATCGAGCTGGAGTCCGAGGGCCGCTACCGG
>NZ_JBOHDN010000118.1:0-19486 GCF_050699375.1 Nocardioides sp.
TCGGCGCCAGCAACTTCCCGCTCGCCTTCTCCACCGCCGGAGGCGACACCGCCTCGGCCCTGGCCGCCGGCTGCCCGGTCGTCGTGAAGGGCCACCCGGCCCACCCGCTCACCGGCTACCTGGTCGCCCAGGCCATCACCCGCGCGGTCGAGAAGGCCGGGCTCCACGCCGGCACCTTCTCCTTCCTCCTCGACACCGACTTCAAGGGCGGCATCGAGCTCGGCCAGGCCCTGGTCGTCGACCCGCGGATCAAGGCGGTCGGCTTCACCGGCTCCCGCGGCGGCGGCCTCGCGATCGCCGCGGCCGCAGCCTCCCGGCCCGAGCCGATCCCGGTCTACGCCGAGATGTCCTCGATCAACCCTGTCGTCGTCCTCCCGGGGGCCCTCGAGGATGACCCCGACGCGCTCGCCACGGCGTACGTCGGCTCGCTGACCCTCGGGTCCGGCCAGTTCTGCACCAACCCGGGCCTGCTCTTCCTCCCGAGGAGCGAGGCAGGCGACGCCTTCCTCGCCGCCGCCGGCCGGGCCACGGCCGAGGCTGTCGGCGCGACCATGCTGACCACGGGGATCGCCAAGGCGTACGAGAAGGGCACCGCCACACTCCGCGCCACCGACGGCGTGACCGTGGTCGGCGAGGGCACTGCCGGTGACACGGACGCCCCCGCGCCCCAGCTCGTCGAGGCCGCCCGGCTCGCCGGCGTGACCGACGAGGTCTTCGGCGCCTCCGGCGTCGCGGTCCGCTACGACGCCGTCGAGGACCTGCTGCCCAGTCTGGACGCCCTCGAGGGCCAGCTCACCGCGACCGTCCACGCCACCGATGCCGACAACGAGACGGCCGCCCAGGTCGTCGCCGCGCTCGAGCTCAAGGCCGGACGGATCCTCTTCAACGGCTGGCCCACCGGCGTCGAGGTCGGCCACGCGATGGTCCACGGCGGCCCGTACCCGGCCACCTCCGACTCCCGCACCACCTCGGTCGGCAGCCTCGCCATCGAGCGCTTCCAGCGCCCGGTCGCCTACCAGGACGTCCCCGCGGCCGTGCTCCCGGAGGCCGTACGCGACGACAACCCGTGGCACCTCGCCCGCCGGATCGACGGCGAGCTCCAGCTGCCATGACCACCCCAACCACTGTGCCCACCATCTCGAAGGTCGAGGTCGTACCCGTCGCGGGCCACGACTCGATGCTGCTCAACCTCAGCGGCGCGCACGCGCCGTTCTTCACCCGCAACATCGCGATCCTCACCGACTCCGAGGGACGCGAGGGTGTCGGCGAGGTCCCCGGCGGCGAGCCGATCCGGCGCACCATCGAGGAGGCCGCCGAGCTGCTCGTGAGGCAGCCCGTCACCCGCTACCGCAGCCTGCTGCGCCAAGTCGCGGACACCTACGCCGACCGCGACGCCGGTGGCCGCGGAGCCCAGACCTTCGACCTGCGTACGACGGTCCACGCCGTCACCGCGCTGGAGTCCGCGCTCCTCGATCTCGCAGGTCAGGCCCAAGGTGTGCCGGTCGCCGAGCTGCTCGGAGACGGCCAGCAGCGCGAGAGTGTGCCGATGCTCGGCTACCTCTTCTACGTCGGCGACCCCGACGAGACCGACCTGCCCTACCTGCGCGCGGAGCCGGGTGCCGCCGACGACTGGGACCGCGTCAGGAGAGAGGTCGCCCTGACCCCCGAGGCGGTCGTACGTCTCGCCGAGGCCGCCCAGGCCCGGTACGGCTTCGCCGACTTCAAGCTCAAGGGCGGCGTCCTCCCCGGCGAGGAGGAGGTCGCCGCGGTGACCGCTCTCCACGAGCGCTTCCCCGACGCCCGGATCACCCTGGACCCCAACGGCGGCTGGCCGCTCGCCGACGCGATCCGGCTGCTGGACGGCAAGGACGACGTGCTCGCGTACGCCGAGGACCCCTGCGGCGCCGAGGGCGGCTACTCGGGCCGCGAGATCATGGCCGAGTTCAAGCGCGCCACCGGGCTGCGTACCGCGACCAACATGATCGCCACCGACTGGCGCCAGATGGCCCACGCGATCCGCACCAACGCCGTCGACATACCGCTGGCCGACCCGCACTTCTGGACCATGTCGGGCTCGGTCCGGGTCGCTCAGATGTGCCACGACTTCGGGCTGACCTGGGGCTCCCACTCCAACAACCACTTCGACGTGTCGCTGGCGATGTTCACCCACGTCGGCGCCGCCGCACCGGGGGAGATCACCGCGCTGGACACCCACTGGATCTGGCAGGACGGCCAGGGGCTGACCGAGTCGCCGCTGCAGATCCGCGACGGCGCGGTGCGGGTGCCGGACGCCCCGGGGCTCGGGATCCGGCTCGACCGCGACCGGGTCGCGGCCGCGCACGAGCTCTACCTCGAGCACGGGCTCGGCGTACGTGATGACGGCGTCGCCATGCAGTATCTGGTGCCGGGATGGAGCTTCGACCCCAAACGCCCGTGCCTGGTTCGTTGACGGCCCTGAAGACAACCCGGTGAGCGCCGAGCTCGCCTGGCTCCTGCTCGCCGGCGTCGGAGCCGGCCTGACCGGCTCGGTGGCGGGTCTGGCCTCGCTGGTGAGCTATCCGGCTCTGCTGGCCGCCGGCCTGCCGCCGGTGGTCGCGAACGTGACGAACACGGTCGCGATGTTCGGCGTCACCGGCGGCGCGATCGCGGGCTCGCGCACCGAGCTGCGCGGTCAGGGCCGCCGGATCGTGGGGCTGGCCGTCGCTTCGTTCCTCGGCGGTGGCGCGGGCGCCACCCTGCTGCTCACCACTCCCGCCGAGGCCTTCGAGACAATCGTCCCGTGGCTCGTTGGTGCCGGCGCGGTGCTCCTCCTGTTCCGTGACCGGATCCGGACCTGGGCCGCTGCGCGTGCGGCCGCCCGGCCGCGGTCCGGGCCGCTGGACACCGAGGCGCGCCGTACCTCTGGTCGGGCGTTCGGCTGGGGAGCGGTCGTGTTCGTGCTGGGCATCTACGGCGGCTACTTCGGCGCGGGCGTCGGCATCATCGCGCTCGCCGCCCTGGCACTCGAGCGCACCGAGGCGATCGCGGTCACCAACGCGGTCAAGAACGTCGCCACCGGCGTCGCCAACGGCACGGCCGCGATCGCGTACGTCTTCTTCGCTCCGGTCGACTGGCCCGCCGCGCTCGCCCTCGGCGCCGGCGCCGTGCTCGGTGGCTTCCTGGGGCCCGCGATCGTCCGGGTCGCGCCCGAGCGCCCGCTGCGCTGGCTCGTCGGTCTCGCCGGGCTCGGTCTCGCGGTGCACCTGGCGACCAGCTGAGCGTCCTCCCCAGCGTCCTCCCGGGCGAGGGGCGAGGCCGTAGCAGCGTTGGTCAGCTCTGCCGCCTTACGCGTGAACCCGCTCCTCACCTGCGGAATCGCGCGGCGACGGTCCTTGGGGGTAAAGCCCATAAGGCGTAGGTAAGGGTCGGATAAGTCCGAGATAGCAGTGTCGTTCCTGCACATCTCGGGCGCCACGATCAGAAGTCAGCTTGCGTGGCGTCCCTCCATTTCGAGGAGGTTCACATGAAGCATCTGCCCAACTCGCACAGACACACCTACTACTTTGCCGGGTCCATCCGTGGCGGTCGTGAGGATGTCGCCCGCTACCAGGAGATCATCGAGTGGCTGAAGGTCTCCGGCGATGTGCTCACCGAGCATGTCGGCGACTACAGCCTGTCCTTGAAGGGACAGACGCACTTCGACGACACCTTCATCCATGACCGCGACCTCAGCTGGCTCCGCCAGGCCGACTGCGTGGTCGCGGAGACGACGCACACCAGTCTCGGTGTCGGATACGAGATCGCGATGGCTGCGACGTACCAGATCCCGGTCTTCGCCCTGCATCGTCCCGACAAGAGCTCGTTGTCGGCGATGATCGGCGGCTGCGCGAGCGTCACGGTGCTCGAGTACGACGAGGTGGCCGACGGGCTCGAACAGCTGGAGAAGGTCATGTCCGAACGGCTGAGGGCCGCCTGATGCCGCGCAACCTGAGCGACGCGCTGATCGGCGTCCTACGCGATGTGACCAAGGGCGGCGAGGACGTGCTCGCCCGTGGACAGCAGCAGCGCGAGATCCGAGGCCATGTGCAGACGATCGCCCGCCCCAACGAGCGGGTCCTGATCCTCCCCGGACGAGCCAACAACATCTTCGCCCAGATCGCGGAGACCGCGTGGGTGATGGCCGGCCGTGACGACATGGACTTCCTGGTCCGCTACCTGCCGCGCGCGGCAGAGTTCTCCGACGACGGCCGGCGGTGGCGCGCGGCCTACGGTCCGCGCCTGCGAAGCTGGGGCGGCAAGGTCGACCAGTGTGCCGAGGTCGTCGCCCGGCTTCAGGAGGACCCGTTCACCAAGCGTGCCGCGATGTCGATCTTCGACCCCGGAGTCGACTACTGCGACACCCTCGACGTGCCGTGCAACAACTGGTTGCACTTCCTGCAGCGTAAGAACCAGCTGCACACCTCGGTCGCGGTCCGAGCCAATGACGCGATCTGGGGCTTCAGCGGCATCAACGTCTTCGAGTGGAGCGTCCTGCAGGAGCTGATCGCGAGCTCGATCGGCGCCGATGTCGGCGAGATGCACTGGTACGTCGGCTCCATGCACGTCTACGACCGCCACTACCGCGTGGCCGAGAAGATCCTCCGCAACCCGAATCCGTTGAGCGTGTACGACTTCGGGGTCCGTCCGCTACCGATCACCACCTCCATCGCGGGCCTGGACGAGGTGCTGGACACCTTCATGCGTGCGGAGGCGCGGGCGCGCGTCGGCGACTACACGAGCGCGGCCGAGGAGATCGACGACCCGTTCTTCAGCGCGTCGCTGACGATGCTCAACGCCTACAACATGCTCCTCAACGACTGCGGACATGGTCGGATCATCGAGGAGCTGGCCAAGCTCCCGGAGAGCGATCTACGCCTCGCCGCGGTCGAGTATCTGACCCGCCGCACCGACACCGACTTCGGGCGCGAGCTATCGCTCACGCCCCGGGAGCGGGGCTTCCTGGCCCACCACGTGAGGGTCTCCTCCGAGGTGAGCCTCACGACCTCGGTGGCCTAGGCAGTGTCCCGGGTGGCGCGCCGTCCTCAGGGTCGTCGCGCCACCCGGACAGACCCCGGACAAACCCCGGACCACCCACGTACGGCAAGCGTAAGCCGATCGTAAGTGCCTGCGATCAGGCTTGGTTGGTCGAGCGTTCCCTCGTCAACCAAAAGGAGGAATCGAGCAAGTGAGCGACACAACACGTACGCGACCCGCCGCGAAGAGCTCAAGGATGTCGGCTGCGCTCGGCCTGCCGAACCTGAAGGGCAACGAGAAGTTTCTCGCTGCCAACCTGATCGACTCGCTGGGCAACGGCACGATGCTCGCGTTCCAGATCGTGTTCTTCATCATGACGACCGATCTGAACGCCGCCCAGGTCGGCGGCGCGGTCACCGCGGCGCGTCTGATCAGTCTCCCGGCCCCGGTCCTCATCGGTCCGGTGATGGATCGGTTCGGCGCCAGGACCGTGATGACCGGCGGGAACGTCATCTCCGCGATCGCGTTCGTGGGGTTCCTCGCCGCCGACCAGATCTGGTCGGTGATCGCGACCGGACTGCTCGTCCAGGTCGGCTCGTCGATGTTCTGGACCGCGCAGGGAGCGTTGGTCGGGCTGGCCGCGCAGGGTGCGGACCGAACCCGCTGGTTCGGCCTCATCCGGGTGCTCCGCAACATCGGTCTCGGGGCAGGAGGGGCGCTCGCCGCCGCTGCGCTCGCCATCGGCGGCCCATCCGGCCTGACCTGGCTCGTCGTCCTGAACGCGGTCTCCTTCGCGGTCGCGGCCTGGCTGATCCACACCTGGCGAGTCTCCGACCGTTCCCCGGGACCGACCGCACCCGCGGAGGCGGGGACGGACGGCACCGAGGGTGGCAGCGGACGAGAGGCCGCGACGTACGCCGACGTACTTCGCGACCGTCGGTATCTGACCCTCGTCGCGGCCAACCTCGCCTTCGTGCTGGCCAGCATGGTGCTGAGCATCCTGCTCACCGTCTACGTCGTCGAGGCCCTCGACGAGGGAGCCTGGCTCGGTGGCGTGCTCCTGCTCATCAACACGCTCGCGGTCATCTTCACCCAGACCATCGTGACCAAGCGGACAGAGCGGGCGAGGCCGGTCACCGTCCTCGCCACGGCCGCCGCAGTCAACGCGGTCGCGTTCGTCGCGTTCAGCCTGGTGGGGGCGGCGCCCGACGGGCTCGTCCTGGCCGGCCTCGTCGCGGCCACACTGATCTTCACGCTGGGGGAGATGCTCTCGGCCCCGAGCATGTCGGAGCTCAGCGTCACCCTCGCCAGCGAGGCGGCTCGGGGACGCTATCTCGGCCTGTTCCAGCTGAGCTGGGGCGTCGGGATGGCCATCGCCCCGGTCATGTTCATGACCCTCTTCGACGTCTCGAGCACGCTCCCGTGGCTCGTCCTCGCCGGCCTGATGCTCGTCACCATCCCTCTGCTTCTCATGCTCGGAAAGGACCGCAGTCATGTCTGAATCGATCCTGGTGCTCGGCGCTCAGAGCGCCGCTGCGAAGGACTTGTTGATCGCGGCCCGCGAGATGGGCCTGATCGTGCACCTGGCCACCCACGAGAGTGTCTGGAACTCCTACCCGGACGATCTCCGTGCCCGCGTGGACCATGTCGTCTTCACCAACTTCGCGGCGCCGGCGGGCGCCGTCGACGAGCTCGTGCGCTACGTACGCGCACACGGGATCAGCGGAGTGGTGACGGGCTGGGAGTTCCTCGGCCCGATGGCGACCATGACCGCTGCCGGGGCCGGCCTTCCGGGCCACGACGAGGCTCAGGCGATGGACGTACGCAACAAGTGGCACATGGCCAACCGGCTCCGCTCCGCGGGGGTTCCGCACCCGGCGACCGCCGTCGCCACCTCCGCCGAGTCGCTGCTCGACGCCGCGACGGCTGCCGGACTCGAGCTGCCGTTCGTCGTCAAACCCTCCGAGAACGCCGGGTCGGTGGCGGTCTCGGTGGTCGAGGAAGACTCCGCGGTCCCACAGGCGTACCGAGCTGCCGGCAGCTGGAGCCACGAGTTCCCGCACGGCATCCCGCTCGACACCTCGGTCCTGGCCCAGCAGTACGTCGGAGGGCCCGAGGTCAGCGTCGAGTCCTTGGTGCACCGAGGCAGGGTCCATCACCTCTCGGTGACCGCGAAGGACACCACGAGCGGAGCGATCCGAGAGGAGATCGGCCACACCGTTCCCGCGCTGCTCGACGAGGAGGTCAAGACCGAGCTGCTCACCACGGTCACCGCGGCGCTGGATGCTCTGGGCATCACCAACGGGGTCGCGCACACCGAGGTGAAGCTGCCACCCGACGGCCCACCGACGATCATCGAGGTCGGCGCCCGGCCACCAGGCGGCTACATCATGCGCGTGATCAAGCACGCGATCGGCGTCGACATGGCCCAGCTCTACCTCGAGGTCGCCCTGGGCCGGGAGCCGAGGATCAGCGCATCGGCAACACCGCAGGTCGCCGCGATCCGGTTCCTGACGACGGACCGGATCGGGGAGTTTCAGGGCATCTCGGGCGACCCGGTGGATGACGAGCTGTTCGAGATCGAGACCTACCTGCGTGCGGGGGAGTACGTCGGCAACGACTACGAGACCTGGACCCGGATCGGGCACGTCATCATCACCGGTGCCGACCACGACGAGGTCGCCGTGATGGCGCGCCACGTCGACAAGATCGAGATCGCGGTGAACTGATGACACGGATCGCATTCACCCGCAGCATCGAGCTGTCCCAGACCAGACCCTGGCTCGCGGAGCTCGTGACGAAGGGCTGCCAGAACGGCGACGAGTTCGCGCTCTTCTACACCGACGGTCCCGTGAGCGAGGTCGACTTCCCCGGCGAGAAGTTCGAGATCGACCCGAGCACGAGCCCTGGCGAGCTGGTCGGCCGGATCCTCGAATGGGGTCCTGACCTGGTCGTCTCCCTGTCGATCCCGGACGAGAACGCCATCCGGGACTCGGTTGCCGCGGCCATGCTGCGCGGGCACGGGATTCCTGCCGTCATGCATCCGATCGACATGACCGTCATGCTCTCGGACAAGGCACGGACCAAGACCCTGCTGGAGAGCGCCCGGGTGCCGGTGCCGCCCTCGTTCTCGGTCGACGGCGACCTCCTCAACGGGCGTGCCCAGGCCGTGCCGGGCTATCAGGACGCGATCGTGCATCGTGCGGAGTCGCTCGGATACCCGCTGATCGTCAAGCCGCTGTGGGCCTGCCTCGGGCAGGGGATGACCGTGCTCCGCGACGCTGGCGATCTCGCCGCCTGGCTCGAGGAGCCGCACGACGGGAACGTCCTGATCGAGAAGTTCATCGTCGGCGAGCTGGTCAGCGTCGAGATGGTCGGCGACCAGACGTCGGTGATGATCCAGCCTCCGCTGTGGATGGGGACGACCGGGGACGGCCCGGTCTTCACCTTCGAGCGGGTGCGGTACGCCGCGCCGAGGTGCGACGCGGACAAGCAGCTGCGGACGGTGACCTGGCAGGTCGCCCACCTCGTCCAGCGCATCGGGATCGCCGGCGCCGTCGATCTCGACCTGGTCTGGGACGGTGAGCAGGCCTGGGTGCTGGAGATCAACCCCCGAGTCTCCGGAGCGACGACCCTGTCGGTCGCGGCCTCCTCGCAGAACACCTACGAGGCGCTGGTCTCGATCGGCAGGTCGGAGTGGGACGGCCCGGGGAAGTGGCATGCGGAGCGCACCGCGATCGCGGCGCAGATCCCGCTCCTTCGAGGCGCCGACCACCTCCTCGCCGAGACGATGACCCTGGTCAGGACCGCGACCTACCACGTCGAGGGGCGGGAGCTTCCCAACGTCGTGGTGAAGATCGACCCGGACCGGCTCCCGGCCGCGTCGGCGGCATTCACCCGGGCCCTGTCCGAGGGAGTCATCTCCGTGGACGTCCATCGCCAGATCCAGCGTATGGCGATGTCCATCGGCCCGACGGAACAGTCACTACGAGTAGCGATCTGAGGTTTCTTCATGCGTGAGACGATCCTGGTCATCGGAAGTGGCTACGCCACCTTCAGGGAGTACGCCCTCTCCGGGCTCTCCGATTCCTTCGACGTGGTCATGATCCTGCGGACCGAGCCCGACTGGCAGCGCAGCTGGATCACCGACCACCGGGTGGCTGATCTGTCCGACCCGCTCGCGGTGCTCGCCGCCGCCCGCCATCTCGCCTCCGAGCACCCGGTCTCGGGGGTCCTCACCTGGGAGGAGAAGCTCCTGGAGACCGCTGCGGGGGTCGGCGACGCCCTGGGGCTGCCCGGACTGCCGTCGTCGGCCGCCAAGGTGGCCCGCGACAAGTTCCTGCAGCGCTCCGTCTTCGAGCTCCAGGACGTACCGTCGGCCAGGTTCCGGGTGGTCACCCGGGTCGACGAGGCGACGGCGTTCGCCGAGGCCGTCGGCTACCCCGTGGTGGTCAAGCCCCGGGGCCAGGCGGCGAGCGTCGGCGTGCAGATCGTCCACAGCGGCGAGGCGCTGGAGGCCGCTCTGGCCTTCGCCACGGCCAGCGAGGTGCCTGGTCGCGACGGCGGGGTCCTGGTGGAGGAGTTTCTCGCCGGCCAGGAGATCTCGGTCGACTGCTGGTGCGTCGGCGGCCAGGTCGAGCCGTATGCCGTCGCGCTCAAGCAGATCGGGTTCGCGCCATACTGCGAAGAGGTCGGCCACGTCGTCGGGGACGTGCTCGAGCCGAGCCTGCTCAAGGAGGTCGCAGAGGTCGTCCGGGCTGCGAACCGGGCCGTCGGCGTGACGAACGCGCTCACCCACACCGAGGTCATGCTCACCGAGGACGGCCCGCGCATCGTCGAGGTCAACGCCCGCCTGGGCGGTGAGCTCATCCCGTGGCTCGCTGAGATGATGCGGCCCGGGCTGAGCGTGGGCACCATGCTGGGCGACGTCACCGTCGGCCGTGCCCCCGACGTACTTCCAGAGATCGACACGATGCACGGCGTGCGGTTCCTCTATCCCGCCGCCGATCTGGTGCTGGACTCGCTCGTCCTCCCCGAGGAGATCGCGGTCGCGGACTGGCTGGTCGCCTCGCGGCAGGTGCGCGAGCGTGGGGAGACGCTTCGGCTGCCTCCCCGAGCCTTCCTGGACCGGGCGGGGTACGCCGTCGTCACCGGCGCCGACCGGACGCAGGTCGAAGCCCGCATGGCAGCGGTCGCGGACGCCTGCCGGGTGGTCGGAGAGCCGGCCGTCTAGATCTCCGATCGCGTGCGCTCGGCACGGTCCAGGTCGGCGAGCAGGCGCGCAGCCCGCTCCCGCTCGGCATAGAGGCTCAGCTCGGTCGCCTCCGCGCGGACGCCCTTCAGCAGCGTACTGGCCTCCTCGATCTCGCCCAGGTCGAGGAGGGCGGACGCGAGCTCGTTGAGCATGCGAAGCCTCAGGTCGGGGTCGTGCCAGTCGTGGCCCTGGTCGCGGAGCGCGATGAGCTGGGACCGGGCCGCGCAGGCATCGCCCTGGACCCGGGCGAGCCTCGCCCGTGCGACCAGCGCCACCACCCGGCACCAGTCGTAGCCCAACGTCGAGGAGACGGTCAGCGAGGCAGTCAGCGCGTCCTCGGCCTCTTGGAAGTGACCCTGGTCGATGCGGACCTGTGCCAGGTCTGCCAGCGCGACCGCCTCGCCGAACCGGCTGCGTCCCCGCCGGCTCAGGTCGATCGCGGCCAGCTGATACTTCGCGGCCTCCTGGTCGTGTCCCTGGCGCCAGGCCACGAACCCGAGCGAGTTGGAGACATCGCCCGCGTGCCCGGCAGCGCCAGCGCCGGTGAAGATGTCGAAAGCCCTGGTCAGATAGCTCTGCGCATCGTGGTAGTTGCCCGATCGCTCCGCGATGACGCCCAGCGCCGAGAGCCCCTCGGCCATCAGCTGGGTCTCGTCGGTGCGGGCCAGGATCTCGATCGCCGTACGCAGGGACGCCTGTGCCGCCGACCGGTCCGTGCTCCACACGGCGGCCTGACCGAGGCCGACGAGGCTGGCCGCGACACCGATCGAGCTGCCGATCCGTTGACACGCGTTGGCAGCGTGTCGCTGGCAGTCCATCCAGTCCTGGACGAGGCGGAGGGCGTAGAAGCAGTTGCGCAGATAGAACGAGATCTGGAAGGTCTCGATCTCGAAACCGTGCGCCTCTTGGCGAACCACGCCGAGCAGGAGCTCTCGCTCGGTCAGGAACCACGCCAGCGGGTTGGCCGTCACCTCGGTGGGAGCCTTCGCATCACGCTCCACGACGGCGAGCTCCTCGGGCAGCGGTGTCGCGCGCCCATGGGCGCGGTCCATGGCGCCGGCAGCGGCGACGGTCGCGTTCACGACATAGCGGAACAGGCCACGAGTGGCGTCGTCGACGTCGTCGCCGAAGTGACTGTCCCGGGCTGCCGTCGCGTAGTCCCGGATGAGGTCGTGGAAGGCATATCGCCCGCCGGGGCGCTGCTCCAGAAGGTGACGGTGAGAAAGAGCGCGTACGAGCTGGCGTGCGGTGACCTCGTCGACGCCGAGCACGGCGCCGGCGAGGCCTGCGGAGAAGGTGGGCCCCGGGATCAGGCTGAGCAGAGTGAAGGCGCGGGCGAGCTTCGGGTCCAGACCGGTGAAGCTCTGGTCCACCACCGCCCGCCAGCTGGCCGTGGGGTCATCACCGATCGAGAGAACGTCCAGCGGCGCGGCCTCGATGTCCCGGATCAGCTCTGAGACGGAGACCTGGAAGTCGCGAAGGTGGGAGAGCGCGATCCGGATGGTCAGCGGGATCCGACCGCACACCCGCACCAGATCGGGCAGAAGGTCGGGTTCGTCGACGGCCTGCTGGGCGAGCAGGGCACTCGCCAGGTCGAGCGCGCTTCGCGGAGCCAGCGGGGACAGCGCCACCCGCTTCGCCCCGGTCTTCGCCACCAGCCCGGAGAGCGAGACGCGGCTGGTGATGATGACCGTGCAGTCCCCGCCCAGGAGCAGCGGCCGCACCTGTTCGGCGCTGGCCACGTTGTCGAGAACCACCAGAAGTCGCTTCCCGGCCGCAAGAGTGCGCAGTCGCGCGCTCGCCTGGTCGACGTCTGAGGGGATCGAGCTGTTCGTCAGGCCCAACGACAGGAACAGGCTCGCCAACGCGTCAACCGGAAGGACGGGCTGGCGGGCATCGAACCCACGCAGGTTCAGGTAGACCTCGCCGTCGGGATGGTCACCGGCCAGCAGCTGGGCCAGCTGCTCGGCCAACGCGGTCTTGCCGACCCCGCCAGGCCCGGTGATGACCAGCAGCCCCCGGCGTCCCTGACCCAGCCAGCTGCTTCGCAGGTCGTCGATCTCTGCTTCCCGCCCGACGAACACGTTGGCTGTCGGTGGCAGCTCATGCGGGACCGTCACGCCCGACGTGACCGGCTCACTCTCCCGCAGGATCGCCAGGAAGGCTTCCTGCAGGTCGGCGGAGGGACTTGCCCCGAGAGTCTCGACGAGCTCGCTGCGGGTGCTCTCGTACAGCCTCAGTGCTTCGGCCGGCACGCCCGCGGCCGCGTAGGCCCGCATCAGGAGCCCGACGGCACTCTCCCGCAGCGGCTCCTGGGTGACGACGGGGGCCAGCTCGGAGATCGCCCGGGTGGGAGTCGTCTCGATGGCCAGCTCGGCCCAGGCCTCGAGCGTGTGCAACCGCTCCTGGGCCGCCCGGGACGCCGGGATCCCGATCAGCTCCAGCGGGCCGCGCCACAACGAGATCGCGCTCGCCAGCTCTTCGAGCCGGGGTGCTCTGCCGCCCGTGGAGACGAGCGACCGGAACTCTGCGTAGTCGGACTCGAACGCGTCGTCGTCCAAGCGGTAGCCGCCAGGCACCCGTTCGATGACGGGCCCGAGCTTGGCGCGCAGCTGGGTCACGAGCACCTGGATCCGGTTGCGGCTCGTCGGCGGAGGATCCGCTTCCCAGAGCTGTGCCTCGATCTCGGACGTGCTCGCCGTGGAGCCCGGCGCCACGACCAGGCTCGCCAGGAGGACACGCTGCATCGGCGCGAGGGCGACCTCGGATCCGTCGAGCACGGCGACGACCGGCCCGAGCACCTCGAGGCGGAGCCTCCCCGTCATCGCCCGCATGCAGGGGCAGGCTGTGTCATCGGACCTGAACGCCGCGAACGCACGCCGGCCAGTCCTTCACTCCCGGCCCGAATGGTCTCGCCGTCAGGCGCGGACACAACCGATGTAGCCACCACATGCACTCCCCGATGCGCTTGAGTCACTCCTGCGGCCAGCTTCCCGCGCGGAACGTTATATGTACCTGGGGGCATCCGCGACCGTTTCACGACGGAAATATGCCGGTGACCTTCTTGGACCGGCAAGCCCATATCGCCGGACGGCAGCGAGCAATTTCGGCGCCGTGTCCGCGAGTCGGTAGTCTCGCCCCTGCCAGTCGTACTCCATGCCTGATGGGGTCAGGGAACCCGGTGAGAGTCCGGGACTGACGCGCAGCGGTGAGGATGACGGGCGGGGCACGCTCTCCCCTGGGAGGGCAGCCACTGGAGCCTGGCTCCGGGAAGGCGCTCCGCACCGATCGATTCCGAGTCCGAAGACCTGCTGGCTCTGGTGACATCCGTCGCCAGGTCACCACGTGCCCCGCGCCGCAACACCAACATCGGGCACATGACGCAGAGCAGGTGCCCCTGATGTCGCGAGTCCGAACCGATCGGTGCCCGGGGGTCGGCCGTCCATGGCCGGCCGAGGACGGTCTGCTGGTGCGACTCCGCCTGATCGGCGGGTCCGTGTCCACCGCGGCACTGCTCTCGCTGGTCGACGTCGCCGAGACGTACGGCGACGGGCGGGTCCATCTCACCGGCCGCGCCAACCTCCAGGTCCGTGGTCTGCCATCCGCCGACGGCGCGCTTCCCGGCGAGGTGCTGACCGCGCTGAAGGCGACCGGTCTGGTGCCGGCGCAGACCCACGAGCTCGTACGCAACGTGATGGTCTCCCCGCAGACCGGGCTCGCCGGGGGACTGGCCGACCTGCGCGGCGTCGCCGCGTCCCTGGACCGGCTGCTCTGCTCCTCTCCACGACTGGCCGCGCTGCCGGGGCGGTTCCTCTTCGTGCTCGACGACGGTCGCGGCGACCTGGTCTCGCGGGAGTGCGACCTCGGGCTGGTGGCGCTGTCCGCCGCCGAGGGTCAGCTTCGGGTCGGTGAGTCGTGGGGTCCGGTCGTACCGCTCACCGAGGCCGCGTCTCGGCTGGCCGCGCTCGCCTCGCGCTTCCTGGACGTACGTGGTGGGGGGCTGTCCGCGCCCTGGCACGTCGCCGAGCTCGACTCGACGCTCGTCGAGCCGGTCGCGGCCGACGCTCGGGTGCCGGCGCCCACCGACACGCTGGCCTTCGGACGGGTCCTCGGCGGCGAGCATGTCGCCGCCGCCGACGGTGTCCTGGACCGGGCCGCGATCGAGGCGCTGGCGGAGCGGGAGCCGGCGGTGGTGGTGACACCGTGGCGTGGCGTACTCGTCCCGGCACCGAAGGTGCGCCCGACCCGGCGCTACGACTACATCGACCAAGGGCCGGCGATCTACGTCGACTCCTTCGCGACCATCCGGCGCGAGGCAGATCTCTCCGCCGTCCCTGCCGACGCCGAGCGGCTCGCGGTGCGGATGATCCACGGCAGCGGACAGGTCGATCTCGCCGCTGACCTGGTCATCCACCCCGACCTGGTGAAGGCCGCACGTGGTGCGCTGGAGGCCGGGGCGCCGATCCTGTGCGACGCGACGATGGTCGCGACCGGAGTCACCCGCACCCGGCTGCCGCGGGAGAACGAGGTGCTCTGCATGCTCGGTGACGACCGGGTCCCGGCGCTGGCCCGATCCTGGGAGACCACCCGGACCGCCGCCGCGCTGTCGCTGTGGGAGCCCTATCTGGAGGGTGCGGTGGTCGCCATCGGCAACGCTCCGACGGCGCTGTTCCACCTGCTCGAGATGATCCTCGACGGCGGTCCACGCCCGGCCGCGATCGTCGGCTGCCCGGTCGGCTTCATCGGCGCCGCCGAGTCCAAGGAGGCCCTCGCCGCCTTCGCCGACGAGCACGGCATCGACATCCCGTACGTCACCGTCCGCGGCCGTCGCGGCGGCTCCGCGATGACCTCGTCCGCCCTCAACGCACTGGCTCAGGAGAAGGAATGACTGGCTCAGCTGGAACGACCGGGGATGTACGCGGCCGGTTCGCCGTCGTCGGCATCGGTCCGGGCGACCCCGAGCTGATCACGCTCAAGGCCGCCCGGCTGATCGGCGCGGCGCCGGTGATCGCCTACCACGCGGGCGTACGCAAGCAGTCCCACGCCCGCCGGATCGCGTCATCACTGATCCCTGCCGGGGCGATCGAGGAGGAGCTGCGCTACCCGGTCACCACCGGGACCACCTCGCACCCGGGTGGCTATGTCGGGGCGATGGCCGAGTTCTACGAGTCCTGCGCCGTCCGGCTCTCCGCTCATCTCGACGCCGGCCGCGACGTGGTCCTGCTCGCCGAGGGCGACCCGCTCTTCTACGGTTCCTCGATGTATCTCCACGACCGCTTCAAGGAGATCTACTCCACCGAGGTCGTGCCAGGTGTGCCCGCCTTCGCGGCCGCGACCGCCGCGGTGTCCACGCCGCTCGTACGCCAGACCGACGTGCTCACCGTCCTCCCCGGCACCCTGCCCGAGCCCGAGCTCGCCCGCCGCCTGGCCGACACCGAGGCCGCGATCATCATGAAGCTCGGCCGGACCTTCCCCGCCGTACGCTCCGCGCTCGCGGCCGCCGGCCGCCTCGACGGTGCCTGGTATGTCGAGCGGGCCTCGCAGCCCGAGGAGCGCTGGCTCCCGGTAGCCGACGTCGACCCGTCCTCCGTGCCCTACTTCTCGCTCATCGTCGTTCCCGGCGACACCGCCCCCGCGCCCGCTGCGGCGAGGCTGCGGCAGACCCCGGCCCCGGGAAGGTCATCGGTGGTCGAGCTTGTCGAGACCCAGTCCCCGGTGTTCGAGCTCTCGTCCCCGGTGGTCGAGGTCTCGTCTCCGGTGGTCGAGCTTGTCGAGACCTCCGAGAGCGGGGAAGTCCTGATCGTCGGCCTGGGCCCCGGCCCCGACGAATGGCTGACCCCCGAGGTCACCACAGCGTTGTCCGAGGTGGACCATGTCGTCGGTTACGGCCCGTACGTCAACCGCGTCCCGCAACGCGAAGGGCTGCGGCGGCACGCGTCGGGCAACACCGTCGAGGTCGACCGCGCCCGGCAGGCGCTGGACCTGGCGCTCGCGGGGGAGCGGGTCGCCGTCGTCTCCGGCGGCGACGCCGGCGTGTTCGGGATGGCTTCGGCCGTCTTCGAGGCCGCCGAGGATCCCACCTATTCCGCCGTACGCATCCGGGTGCTGCCCGGCGTCAGCGCCGTCCAGGCGGTGGCTGCCCGCGCCGGGGCTCCGGTCGGCGCCGACTTCGCGGTGATGTCCCTCTCGGACCGGCTCAAGCCGTGGGTCGTGGTCGAGGAGCGGCTGCGGGCGGTGGCGCAGGCCGACCTCGTTCTCGCCATCTACAACCCGGCCTCACGCTCCCGCACCGAGCAGATCGCGACCGCCCGCGACGTACTCCTCGAGCAGCGCAAACCCGACACCGTCGTCATCGTCGGCCGTGACATCGGGCGCGCGGAGGAGTCGCTGACCGTGACCACTCTCGGCGAGCTGGATCCCGATTCGATCGACATGAAGTGCCTGGTCATCGTCGGCGCGAGCTCCACCCGCGTGACCGAGGCAGGGCAGGTCTGGACGCCGAGGTACGTCAGGTGAGGGGCTGCGCCTTCGTCAAGGTATGCAGCCCAAGGCACACATCCCGTGCGGAGTTCCGCGAGGGAAGCGGTCCTTTCCCTGCATACCTTGATGGAGGAACCAGCTCATGACCGTCCACTTCGTAGGCGCCGGCCCGGGCGCGGCCGACCTGCTCACCGTGCGCGCGACCAGGCTGCTCGCAGCGGCAGATGTGGTGCTCTATCCCGGCACCTACCTCGATCCCGAGGTGTTGGCGCACTGCAGCCCCGATGCCGAGCTGGTCGATACCCAGGGCCTCGATCTCGACGAGATCACCGCCACGATCGTGGCCGCGGCGATCGCGGACAAACAGGTCGTGCGCCTCACCTCCGGTGACCCCTCGATCTACTCCGCGCTCTTCGAGCAGACCCGGCGCCTGGCGGCCGCGGGAGTCGCCTGGGAGGTGACGCCCGGCGTCCCCGCCTACGCGGCCGCGGCAGCCAAGGTCGGGTCCGAGCTGACCGTGCCGCTGGTGAGCCAGTCGGTGGTGCTGACCCGCACCCAGGCGCGCTCCTCGGCGATGCCGGAGACCGAGACCCTCGCTGCGTTCGCGGCGACCCGGGCCACCCTCGTGCTCCATCTCGCGATCACCCGGATCCGCGGGCTGATGGCCGAGATCGAGCCGGAGTACGGCGCGGACTGCGCGGTCGTGGTCGTCTTCCGCGCCAGCCAGCCGGGCGAGCAGGTGCTGCGCGGCACGGTCTCGACGATCGCCGACGTGGTCGAGGGGGCCGGTCTGCGCCAGGCGGCCGTCATTCTCGTCGGCCGTGCGCTGACCGCCGTCGGGGACGGTGGCGAGGGCGGGGAGTCATGGCTCTACGCCGCGCACCGCGACCGGAGCGGGGCTGGCAGCTGATGGAGCTCTATGACGCGATCAACCGCCGCCGGGACACCCGCGCCGAGTTCACCGGTGAGCCGGTCGACCCCGCCGTGCTCGAGCGGGTGCTCTCAGCCGCCCACGCGGCGCCGAGCGTCGGCATGACCCAGCCATGGGACTTCGTGCTGGTGCGCTCGGCCGAGACGCTGCGTACGTTCCGCGAGCACGTCGCCACCGAACGCGAGGTCTTTGCCGACTCGCTGGCGGGGGAGCGGTCGGAGACGTTCTCGAAGATCAAGATCGAGGGGATCTGCGAGTCCGGGCTAGGCGTGGTCGTCGGCTACGACCCGACCCGCGGCGGCTCCCAGGTGCTCGGCCGCCACGCGATCGCCGACGCCGGCCTCTACTCGACCGTCCTCGCCATCCAGAACCTGTGGCTCGCCGCCACCGCCGAGGGCCTCGGCGTCGGCTGGGTCAGCTTCTACCGCGAGGAGTTCCTGCGCTCCCTGGTCGGGCTGCCCGACCACGTACGTCCGGTTGCCTGGCTCTGTGTCGGTCAGGTCGTCGGTGTGCCCGATGCCCCCGACCTGGAGCGCTTCGGCTGGCGCCACCGCTCCGCGCTCTCGACGGTGGTGCACGAGGAGAGGTTCGGGTAGGCGATCGGATCAAGGCGCGAAGGCCAGTCTTACGCCACTTTAGGCCATAAAGTGGCGTAAGGGAGGGCTGTGAACCCCGGGTCGGGACTACCGGATCGTTTACGACGTCGCAGACGCTGTACGCATCGTCACCGTGAGTCACGTCGGCCACCGCCGCGAGGTCTACCGCAACATCTAGCCAGGAAGGACAGCCACCATGGACCGCATCGTCCCCATCAGCGAGGCCCGGGCCTCCCTCGGCGAGCTCGTCACCGAGACCGCCGACCACCCGGTCTACCTCCTCCGCCATGGCAAGCCCGTGGCCGTGCTGCTCGACGCCGCCAAGTACGAGCGCCTTCTCGACCACATCGAGGACCTCGAAGACACGCTCGCCGTGCTCGAGGCACGTAGCAACCCCGACGCCGTCCCGTTCGAACCACTCAGCCGCGCCGAGGCCTCCTGAGCTGGGACTGTACGTTCAACGGTGTAACTCCTGTGACAGGAGTGACTGATGATGAACGACGGTGAGCAGCGTGAAGAAGTACATCCTCTTCGACCATGACGGTGTTCTGGTGGACACCGAGCTCTGGTATTTCAGGGCCGGCGAACGAGCCTTGGCGGAGATCGGTGTGGTGCTCGACCAGGAGCAATACCTCCGCGACATGAGCCAGGGGCTGGGCACCTGGGACCTGGCCCGAGCAGCCGGCATCGATGAGGTGGTCATCGACAGGCAGAGGGAGGCGCGGGACGCCTATTACCAAGAGTATCTGCGGACCGAGGCGATCGAGATCGATGGAGTCGTCGACGCGCTCACCGAGCTGTCGCAGTACGTCCGGATGGCCATCGTGACGACGGCGAAGCGGGCCGACTTCGACCTCATCCACCGAGCCCGGCAGATCACCGGGTTCATGGACTTCGTGCTGGTCCGTGAGGACTACGACCGCCCCAAGCCGCACCCGGAGCCGTACCTGGCCGGGCTGAAGCGGTTCGGTGCGACCCGTGACGAGACGCTCGTCGTCGAGGACTCGTCCCGAGGGCTCGCGTCGGCCGTCGCCGCCGGCATCGACTGTGCGGTCGTACGCAACGGCTTCACCGCGACACAGGACCTCTCGGGAGCAACCCATCGGATCGACACCTTGGCCGAGCTCGCGAGCATCGTCCGCGGGTGCGGGTAGCGCTCTGCGCCGCCGTGATCGAGGAAGGCCGGGCCTGGAGCCGAGCGAAAACTTGTCACGCGCGTGACAAGTTTTCGCT
>NZ_JBOHDN010000119.1:0-38170 GCF_050699375.1 Nocardioides sp.
CGTGCCGAGCGAGGGAGTAACCGCGCGAAGCGCGGAGCTTGCTCGTCCGCTCGTGCCGAGCGAGGGAGTAACCGCGCGAAGCGCGGAGCTTGCTCGTCCGCTCGTGCCGGGCGAGGGAGTAACCGCGCGACGCGAGGATGGTGCGTTTCTCGGCTGGTGCACGCTGAACTCGTGGAACCCTGACTTTCGCAGTGCATCGCTGGGTTACTGCCTCGGTAGGCCTGCCTGGGGGCAGGGTTATGCGACCGAGGCCGTGGGCGCGCTGTTGGGGTGGGCGTTCGATGCGCTGGATCTCAATCGGGTCCAGGCCGAGGCCGACACCCGCAACCCGGCCTCGGCTCGTGTGCTGGAGAAGCTCGGCTTCAGGCTGGAGGGGACGCTTCGCGAGGACTGCGTCGTCAACGGCGACGTCTCGGATTCGTGGGTCTTCGGTCTGCTCCGACGTGAGCGGCGGCCATAAGGCCTGCGGGCAACCCCTGCGACACGCCACATGTCGGCGTGTCGCAGGGACCATCAGACGCGTTCGTGGCCTCCAGCAGGATCAGCCGAAGAGGTCACCCAGCCAGGACTCGCGGTGGTGGCTGCGGTGCTTGTCGTGGCGCCGGTCGTCGTCGTAGTCGCGCCGCTCGTACTCGCGCTTCTCATAGTCCCGCTTCTCATAGCGTCGCTCGTCGCGCTGCTCCTGGCGGGGCTGCTGGTAGCCGCCGGCCTGCGGGGCGCCGACAGACCGCTCGATGATCTTGTCGATCTCGCCGCGGTCCAGCCACACGCCACGGCACTGCGGGCAGTAGTCGATCTCGATGCCTTGGCGCTCGCTCATCACCAGGGTGGCACCGTCGATGGGGCACTGCATGGGGGTCTCCTCGTCGTCGGGGATCGGCGCCCATCAACCTATCCGGTCGTCCCGCCTCGCAGAGGCTCAGCGCCGCCGGGCGCCGGCTCAGCGCTCCTTGGACCGCACCCGGATCCCGGAGAGGGGGACGGTGGTGGTGCCGGAGGGGTCGGTGAAGAAGTCGTTGCCCTCGCCGTCGACGACGATGAAGGCGGGGAAGTTCTCGACCTCGATCTTCCAGACCGCCTCCATGCCGAGCTCGGGGTATTCGAGTACCTCGACGGACTTGATGCAGTCCTGCGCCAGCCGAGCTGCGGGGCCGCCGATGGAGCCGAGATAGAAGCCGCCGTACGTCCCGCAGGCATCGGCCACGACCTTGGAGCGGTTGCCCTTGGCGAGCATCACCATGGAGCCGCCGGCGGCCTGGAACTGCTCGACGTAGGAGTCCATCCTTCCCGCTGTCGTCGGACCGAACGAGCCCGAAGCCATGCCCTCGGGCGTCTTGGCAGGACCGGCGTAGTAGACGGGGTGGTCCTTCAGGTAGGACGGCATCTCCTCGCCCGCGTCGAGCCGCTCCTTGATCTTGGCGTGCGCGATGTCGCGGGCCACGACCATCGGGCCGGTCAGCGAGAGGCGAGTCTTGACCGGGTGCTGTGAAAGGGTCGAAAGGATCGAGGACATCGGTTGGTTGAGGTCGATGTCCACGACCTCGCCGGCGGCGATCTCCTCGGCCATCCCGGCATCGGGCATGTACTGCGCCGGGTCGGTCTCGAGCTGCTCGAGGAACACCCCGTCGCGGGTGATCTTGCCCAGCGCCTGCCGGTCGGCGGAGCAGGAGACCGCGATCGCCACCGGGCAGGAGGCGCCGTGGCGGGGGAGTCGCACGACGCGTACGTCGTGGCAGAAGTACTTGCCGCCGAACTGGGCGCCGATCCCGAAGGACTGGGTCAGCTCGAAGACCTTCTCCTCCAGGTCGGTGTCGCGGAAGCCATGAGCCGACATCGACCCTGAAGTCGGGAGGTTGTCGAGGTAGTGGGCCGAGGCGTACTTGGCGGTCTTCAGAGCGAACTCCGCCGACGTCCCGCCGATGACCACGGCGAGGTGGTACGGCGGGCAGGCGGCCGTACCGAGCGAGCGGATCTTCTCGTCGAGGAACGTCAGGATCCGGTCGGGGTTGAGGATCGCCTTCGTCTCCTGGAACAGGAACGACTTGTTGGCCGAGCCGCCGCCCTTGGCCATGAAGAGGAACTTGTACTCCGGGCCGTTCTCGCCCTCCGCGGTCGAGTAGATCTCGATCTGCGCGGGCAGGTTGGACCCGGTGTTCTTCTCCTCGTACGTCGTCAGCGGCGCCAGCTGCGAATAGCGCAGGTTGAGGTTGGTGTAGGCGTCATAGACCCCCCGCGAGACGGTTTCGGCGTCGTCGGAGCCGGTCAGGACGCCCTCGGACTTCTTGCCCATCACGATCGCGGTGCCGGTGTCCTGGCACATCGGCAGGATCCCGCCGGCGGAGATGTTGACGTTCTTGAGCAGGTCGAGCGCGACGAACCGGTCGTTCCCGCTCGCCTCGGGGTCGTCGATGATCTTGCGGAGCTGCGCGAGGTGGGCCGGGCGGAGGTACTGGTTGATGTCCTTCATCGCCTCGGCGCTCAGCTGCCGGATCGCCTCGGGGTCGACCTTGAGGAACTTGCGACCGTCGACCTCGATCTCTTCCACCCCCTCGGTGGTGATCAGCCGGTAAGGAGTCTCGTCCTTACCGGTCGGGAGGAGGTCGGAATACCGGAACTCAACGTCAGCCACGGAAGGGAATCGTACGCCGCCGGGCGGTTGTCGATGAGATCAGGCTGCGCGCGCGAGACATCCGCGCTATGGTCGGAGACGTCCACACGGGAGTCCGCGGCAGCGGGCTGAGAGGGAGCTGGAGCTGCTCCGACCGTCGTACCTGATCCGGATAATGCCGGCGAAGGAAGTGATTGGTGTGCTTCTCCCTCGAATCTTTGCCCTGGTCTCCTCGACCGACGACCTCTCGATGCTGCCGGCCTTCGCCGAGCTCGGTGTCGATGGCTTCCAGGTGCGCGACAAGGCCGCGACCACTCGTGAGCTGATCGTCCTCACCGCGACCGTGATCGAGCTGGTCGCGGCGTACGACGCCTGTGTGGTCGTCGACGATCGGCTCGATGTGGCGCTCGCGGCGGGTGCCCACGGCGTCCACCTGGGTGCCTCCGACCTGCCGGTGGCCGATGCCCGCCGGATCGCGGATGCGGTCACACCGGGGCTGCTCGTCGGCGCGACCTGCCGAGATCGTGCCGCGGTGGTGTCGGCCGCCGGCGCGGGAGCCGACTACGCCGGTTTCGGACCGGTCCTCGCGACCTCGTCGAAGGCTGGTCTGCCCGATCCGCTGGGGGTGTCGGCCGTCGCCGCCGCTGCCGGCGTGCTGCCGCTGATCGCGATCGGCGGGATCACGCCAGAGGCCGCCACCAACGTACGCTCCGCCGGTGCCCACGGCGTCGCCGTGATCGGCGGGCTCTGGCGACAACCCGATCCGTTCCAAGCCGCGAAGGAGCTCGTGGAAGCGGTCGGCTGATGCGGGTGCGAATCCTCGGTGCCGGGATCGTCGGTCTCTCCGTGGCCGACGAGCTGATCCGTCGTGGACATGAGGTCACGGTGGTCGATCCGGCGCCGGGCTCCGGGGCGTCGTACGCCGCCGCGGGCATGCTCAGCCCGGCCGGGGAAGCCTGGCACGGTGAGGAGACCCTGACCCGGCTCTGTCTGTCCTCGCTGGCGCTCTGGCCGGAGTTCTCGCAGCGGCTGGGGGTGCCTATGCACACCCGTGGGACGTTGCTTGCCGGCGCCGACGCCGGGGACGTCCAGCAGGTCGAGCGGCAGCTGTCGGTGCTCGACCTCGCCGGGGTGACCTACGAGCGTCTGGGGCGGCGCGAGCTCCGTGCCCACGAGCCGGGACTCGGCCGGGTCGCCGGCGGGGCCTTCCTCGCCGAGGACCATTCGGTCGACCCACGTGCGGTCGTTGCCGCGCTGCTCGCGCACCTCGGCGACACGGTGGTCGAGCCTGTCGAGACCAGCACAGCAGTGGACGTGAGCGTGATCGCGACCGGAGCGCAGCTGCCCGAGCCGTACGCCTCGCTCATCCGGCCGGTTCGGGGTGATGTGGTGCGGGTGCGGATGCGGGAGCCGGTGGAGCGGACGGTACGCGCCTGGGTGCACGGCGAACAGGTCTATGTGGTGCCGCGGATCGACAGCGACGAGGTGGTCATCGGGGCGACCTCCGAGGAGCGGGACGGCCAGCTGCTGCCGACCGTCGAGGGGGTGTGGCGGCTGCTCGACTCCGCGCGCCGGGTGGTGCCGGCCCTTGATCGAGCGAGCGTGGTGGAGGTGACCTCGCGGGACCGGCCGGGCACTGCCGACAACCTTCCGCTGATCGGCCCGACCCATGAGCCGAGGGTCGTCCTGGCCGCCGGCGCCTACCGCAACGGGGTCCTGCTGGCGCCTCTCATCGCGCGCCTGGTGGCCGATCACATCGAGACAGGTGCGGTGGAGTCCGCAGTGGACCCGCGCCGATGCCAGACGAAGTCCAGATGAAGGAGGACGGATGAAGATCACCGTGAACAGCGAGCCGATGGAGGTCAGCGGCACCGTCGCAGACCTGCTCGAGGCAAGGACCGGCGACCGGCGCCCGAGCGGCATCGCGGTCGCGGTCGACGAGGAGATCGTCCCGCGTGACGACTGGTCGCGATGGCCTCTTCAGGACGGTCATGTCATCGAGATCGTGACGGCGGTGCAGGGCGGATGAGCGCGCCTGTGACCGGACTCAGCATCGGCGGGCGCGAGCTGTCCTCGCGCCTCTTCCTCGGCACCGGCGGACTCCCGAACCTGGCCCTGCTCCCCGATGTCATCGGCGCGGCCGAGCCGGGGCTGGTGACGGTCTCGATGCGGCGTACGTCTTCGACGGCGTCCGGCGGGCTGCTGCAGACGCTGCGCGACGCTGGAGTGCCGATCCTGCCCAACACCGCCGGCTGCCTCTCGGCGCGCGAGGCGGTGCTCACCGCCGAGCTCGCCCGCGAGGCGCTGGAGACCGACTGGGTCAAGCTGGAGGTGATCGGCGACGAGACCTCGCTGCTGCCCGACGCCGTCGAGCTCGTCGAGGCCGCCGAGCAGCTCGTACGCAAGGGCTTCACCGTCCTTCCGTACGCCACCGACGACCCCGTCCTCGCCCGCCGACTCGAGGATGCCGGCTGCGCTGCGGTGATGCCGCTCGGCTCGCCGATCGGGTCGGGGCTGGGGCTGTTGAACCCCTACGCGATCGAGGCTGTCGTGGCCGCGGTCGACGTGCCCGTCGTGCTCGATGCCGGGGTCGGCACGGCATCGGACGCCGCCCTGGCGATGGAGCTCGGCTGCGCCGCCGTCCTCGCGGCCACCGCCGTCACCCGTGCGGACGACCCCGTCAGGATGGCCCACGCCCTCCGGCTGGCGGTCGAGGCCGGCCGGGCCGCCCGCGGAGCCGGCCGGATCCCCCGCCAGGCGGTCGCCCGGGCCTCATCGCCGATGGCGGGGCGGATCGCATGACGGCGTCGAACCGCGGTGCGGATCGGGGTGACTCCGGGGGTGGTCTCGACAGGCTCGACCACCGGCTCCACGACCGGAGCAGCCTGCCGCGTCTGCTCCTACTCACCGACCGGGCTCAGCTCCGGCTCGGCCGCGGCCTGCTCCCGACGCTGGCCGAGTGCGCCTCCGCGGGCCTGACGCATGTCGTTCTCCGTGAGCTCGACGAGG
The DNA here is from genome assembly GCF_050699375.1 of Nocardioides sp. Taxonomy (GTDB): domain Bacteria; phylum Actinomycetota; class Actinomycetes; order Propionibacteriales; family Nocardioidaceae; genus Nocardioides. The sequence goes on from NZ_JBOHDN010000119.1 coordinate 5,618, forward strand.
CGCCGGAGCAGCGAGCCCGGCTGGCGTCGGCAGCTGTCGATCTGGGGCTGGTGGTCATCGCGGCACATGCACCGCTGTCTGGTGCGGCTGGGGTGCAGCTTCCGGGTTCCGGGAGGCGTTCTGAGGTGGTCTCGACAGGCTCGACCACCGGGGCGGGCTCGAGTGCCGTGACCGTCGTGGGGCGCAGCTGTCACAGTCGCGCCGAGGTCGCCCGAGCGGGGGAGGAGGGGTTCGACTACGCGATGTTGAGTCCCTATGCCCTGACCGAGTCGAAGCCGGGCTATGGGCCGCCGCTGGGGCCGGATGCTTTCCGTGACCTGCCGATCCCCACGTACGCACTGGGTGGGATCACCCCGGACAACGCGGCCGATGCGGTCGCTGCCGGCGCCCACGGCGTCGCCGTGATGGGCGCGGTGATGCGCGCCGAAGAACCGGCGCAGGTCGTTGCGGCGCTCCTCGCGGCAACCGACAGCGCCGTCCCCGACAGCGCGGTCCCCGACAGCGCCGTCCCCGACAGCGCCGTCCCCGACAGCGCCGTCTCCGGGAGCGCCGGTGGGTAGCTCGGGAGGTGCCGTGAGCAAGCCAGTGAGTGGGGCGAACGAATTTTCGTTCGCCCGACCGAACCCGCCGGTCGCGCTCACGGTGGCGGGCACCGACTCCGGGGGAGCGGCGGGTACGGCGGCCGATCTAGCGACCTTCGCAGCGCTCGGCGTCCACGGCGCCTGCGTGATCACGGCGGTCACCGCCCAGGACACCACCGGAGTGAGCGACATCCACCCGGTCCCGCTCGCCACCGTCGAGGCCCAGCTCCACGCCGTCTTCGACGACCTTCCCGTCGCGGCGGTGAAGACCGGCATGCTGGGTAGCGCTGAGGTGGTCGAGCTCGTCGCGCGCCTCTGCGCCGGTCGACCTCTCGTCGTCGACCCCGTCCTGGTCGCCACGTCCGGTGCGGTCCTCGGCGGAGAGGACGTACGCCGCGCCTACCTCGACCACCTCCTCCCCGTTGCCTCCGTCGTCACCCCCAACCTCGACGAGGCCCGGGCGCTGCTCGGTCACGACGACCCGCCCAACGAGCTCGCTGCAGAGCTCGCCGGCGCTCGCGGCTCGACCAGCCGGGGCGCCGTGATCGTGACCGGCGGCGACCCGGAGGCAACAGGGACCTGCACCGACTGGCTCGCCGAGCCCGGCAGAGCACCGATCCCACTGACACACCCCGCCGTCCACACGAGCAACGACCACGGCACCGGCTGCACCTACAGCTCGGCCCTGGCCGCCCACCTCGCCCACGGCGTGCCGTTGCTGGAAGCGGCCGATCAGGCCGCTGCGTACGTCGCCCGACAGCTCACCACCAGCAAGGACTGGACCCTCGGTCGCGGCCGAGGACCGATCGCCCACTTCCCCATAGATCAGCACAGCCCGACAAGCCCGATCCCCGCATCAAGCACCAAGGAGACACGATGACCGTCCACCCCGCCCACACCCGCCTCGAGATCGGTGACCTGAAGGTTCCGGTGACCCGGGTCGCGCTCACCAACGGCGAGAGCTTCGACCGCTACTGCACCGAAGGTCCGGGATCGCGCCCGGAACAGGGCCTGCCGCCCCGCCGCCTCGAGTGGATCGAGGAACGTGGCGACACCGAGACCTACGGCGGACGGGAGACGGATCTGCGGGACAACGGCAAGTCAGCCGTACGCCGCGGAGAAGCCACCCAGGAGTGGCAGGGGGAGCGGAGGCAGCCTCGGAAGGGCGGGAACATCTCCCAGATGCACTACGCACGACAGGGCATCATCACCAAGGAGATGGCCTACGTGGCCGTCCGGGAGAGCTGCACCCCCGAGCTGGTCCGCGACGAGGTGGCAGCCGGCCGCGCGATCATCCCCAACAACGTCAACCACCCCGAGTCCGAGCCGATGATCATCGGCAAGCGCTTCCTGGTGAAGATCAACGCCAACATCGGCAACTCGGCCGTCACCAGCAGCATCGCGGAGGAGGTCGACAAGCTCACCCACGCGATCACCTGGGGTGCGGACACCGTGATGGACCTGAGCACGGGCGACGACATCCACACCACCCGCGAGTGGATCCTGCGCAACTCACCGGTCCCGATCGGCACCGTCCCGATCTATCAGGCGCTGGAGAAGGTCAACGGCGAGGCCGACAAGCTGACCTGGGAGGTCTTCCGCGACACCGTCATCGAGCAGGCGGAGCAGGGCGTCGACTACATGACGATCCACGCGGGAGTCCTGCTGAGATACGTCCCGCTCACCGCCAACCGCGTCACCGGCATCGTCTCCAGAGGCGGCTCGATCATGGCCGGCTGGTGCCTGGCGCACCACGAAGAGAGCTTCCTGTACACCCACTTCGACGAGCTGTGCGAGATCTTCAAGCAGTACGACGTCGCCTTCAGCCTCGGCGACGGCCTCCGTCCGGGAAGCACCGCCGACGCCAACGACGAGGCCCAGCTCAGTGAGCTCCGCACCCTCGCCGAGCTGACGGAACGAGCCTGGCGACACGACGTACAGGTCATGGTCGAGGGCCCCGGCCACGTCCCGCTCAACCTCGTCGAGGAGAACGTACGGCTCCAGCAGGAGTGGTGCCACGGCGCGCCGTTCTACACGCTCGGCCCGCTCGCGACCGACATCGCGCCGGGCTATGACCACATCACCAGCGCCATCGGCGCGGCCACGATCGCGATGCACGGCACTGCGATGCTCTGCTACGTCACCCCGAAGGAGCACCTCGGCCTGCCGGACCGCGACGACGTGAAGACCGGTGTGATCACCTACAAGCTCGCCGCCCACGCCGCCGACATCGCCAAGGGGCACCCTGGCGCCCGCGACCACGACGACGCGCTCTCCAGGGCCCGTTTCGAGTTCCGCTGGCGCGACCAGTTCTCGCTGTCCTTGGACCCGGTCACCGCGGAGAGCTTCCACGACGAGACCCTTCCCGCGGAGGGCGCCAAGACCGCCCACTTCTGCTCCATGTGCGGTCCGAAGTTCTGCTCGATGAAGATCAGCCAGGACGTACGCGACCGCTTCGGCGGCCTTGACCCGGAGACCGGGATGAAGGAGAAGAGCGAGGAGTTCCTCGAGCTGGGGGCCAGCGTCTACGTGCAGGATCCACTCCGGGCTCAGGGGTGAACCTGAGAGACGGCTGCGGCGTACGCCGATAGCATTCAGGATCATGGGACTCCCCGAACCACACTCCGACCAGCCGCGCCGGGCTGACCTGCGTATCAGCGACGCCGACCGCCACGAGGTGGCCGACATCCTGCGCGAGGCCGCGGGCGAGGGCCGTTTGGAGATCGATGAGCTGGAGGAGCGGCTCGAGGAGGCCTACAAGGCCAAGACGTACGCCGATCTGGAGCCGATCACATCGGACCTCCCGGTCGCGGGGCGGGCGCCGGCGAGACCTGCGGCGCCCGCCGCCGTCCCCGCCGTCCCCGCCGTCTACGGCCAGGGAGACCAGACCGGCAGCGCCAGCGCGATCCTGAGCAGCGTCGAGCGCAAGGGCGTGTGGATGGTGCCGCAGCAGCTCTCGGTCAGCGCCGTCCTGGGTGATGCCAACATCGACCTGCGTGAGGCGCAGTACTCCGCGCGCGAGGTGGTCATCAGTGCCACCTCGTTCCTCGGCAGCGTGAAGGTCACCGTCCCGCAGAACGTGCACGTGATCGTGGAGGGCAACGGCATCCTCGGCGACGTGAGCGCGCCGTCGGCGAAGGTGCCGGAGGTGCTCACCGACGACTCCCCGGTCGTACGAGTCCGCGGCACCGCGGTGCTGGGCGACGTGACCGTCAAGCGCAGGGGCCCGCGCGCCCCGAAACGCACGCTGAGGCAACACCTCGGTCTCGAGTAGTACTCGGGTCATGCACCACGGGGATTGCGCAGGCGCATGTCCGCGTACGCCACTAGCATTCGCATCATGGGAACGACCCCCGAGCCTTATCGAGGCCAGAACGCTGATCCGAACCTCCGGATCAGCGATGCCGACCGCCACAAGGTGGCCGACATCCTGCGCGAGGCCGCGGGGGAGGGCCGCCTGGAGATCGACGAGCTCGACGAGCGCCTGGACGCGACCTTCAAGGCCAAGACGTACGCCGACCTGGTCCCGATCACCGTCGACCTGCCGTCGGTGGGGACCCCGGCGCCACCGGTCTCGCTGAGCAAGCCCGCGACCGGGAGCTCGGCAGCGCGCTACGCGGCCGATCCGGTCGAGAGTCAGCTCTATGTGGCGATCATGAGCGGGGTCGACCGGCGGGGTGTCTGGACCGTCCCGGCAACCGGCAACGTGATCGCGCTGATGGGTGGCGCCGAGCTCGACATGCGGCAGGCGCAGTTCTCCGCGCAGGAGACCGTGATCTACGCCAACGCGATCATGGGTGGGGTCAACATCACCGTCGGCCCCGATGTCCAGGTCGTGATGCAGGGTGTCGGGATCATGGGCGGCTATGTCGGCCCGCGCGGGATCGAGCCGACCGGCGGTCCGCTGCTGCGGGTGAAGGGCCTGGCGCTGATGGGTGGCGTCACCGTCATCCGCAAGTCGCCGAAGGGGCCGAAGGGCTCCAAGCAGCTGAGGATGCCGCCGCCGCACGAGCTGCACTGAGCAACATCTCGGGGCCGTGCACGCCCCTTTCGGGTCCGCTATGCGGACCCACTTTGCCGTGCCGCGAAATGAGGCACTAACCTCGTTCGAACCAGATATTGTGTAGTTAAATAATAGACAAAGGAGTCTCGGGTGAAGCCGAAGTGGAGCGTACTGCTGGGCGCCGCTCTCGCGGCTGTCGTGGCCCTTGTCGCCGGGCTGCTGATCATGGGGCCGACGACGACCGCTGCCGAGTCCGCAGAGTCCGCCGAGTCCGGAGTCATCGATCCGACGGCTGAGGGTGCCGCGACCAACGGTGTCGCCACCAACGGTGCCGCCACCACGGCGCCCGCGGCCGAGCTGGCCGCCACGGGCAAGCGTCCCAACCTGGTCCTCATCCTGATGGACGACTTCTCCATGGAGCTGCTCCGCACGATGCCGGAGGCGACCAGGATGGCCGCCGAGGGTGCGACGTACCAGAACTCCTTCGTCATCGACTCGCTGTGCTGCCCCTCCCGCGCGGCGCTCCTGACCGGCCAGACCCCGCACCACACCAAGGTCCTCACCAACACCGAGAACGACCCGGAGCACCCGGTCGGCGGCTGGTCGGCGTTCCGGCGCTACGGCAACGTCGAGAAGCAGTTCAGCATCGGGCTGCAGGAGGCCGGCTACACGACCGGCTTCGTGGGGAAGTACATCAACGCGTACGAAGCCACCGTCGGAGCCGACGGCAAGCGGGTCCCGCCGCCGAAGGTGGCGGGCTGGGACTCCTGGAACGCGCTCCTCGGCGGTGCTTATGGGGGCTGGGGCTACCAGAGCACCTTCCTCGACGGGAACGGAGTGGTACAGCTGCGCAACCACCCGCAGCCGCCGCAGAACGCCTCCGTGCAGCAGAAGGACGCCGGGTACGCCACCAACGTCACCCGCGACTACGCCCTCGCCTTCATCGGCAAGCACCGCGACGACGAGGAGCCCTACTTCCTCGAGATCGCCGCGTACGGGCCCCACTCCCGCCTGGGCCACCACTACCCGGGCCTGGACACCTGGTTCCCGCCCGCGTTCGCCGACCAGGCCCCCGCCGGCAACCCCGCGGGCGGCAACTGCGGCAGGATCGCGTGCGCCGACCTGAGCCTGAAGGACCTGGTCGGCTATGACGACGACCGCTGGGACAACGCGCCCACCTACCTCGGCCGCGGAGGACGTACGTCGCAGGCACCCGCCTGGCGGACCAACAAGGTCTCGCTGAGCGACGAGACCGCGCTCAGCCAGTATCGCGACCGAGCCCGCATGGTGCAGTCGATCGACCGGATGATCGCCGAGGTGCGTCAGGCCGCCGGCGAGAACACCTACATCATGCTGACCTCCGACAACGGCTTCCACCTGGGCCAGCACCAGCTCAACGGCGGCAAGGGCGCGCCGTACGACTCCGACACCCGCGTCCCCATGGTCGTCGTCGGCCCCGACGTGACGCCGGGCAATCGGAGCCAGTTCGTCAACAACATCGACCTGGCGCCGACCTTCCTGGACATCGCCGGCGCCTCGGTCCCGGGGCACGTCTCCGGCAGCTCCTTCGCCGACACCCTGAGCCGCCCGAGGCTCCCGGGCGGAAGGTACGCCTTCTTCGAGCACACCTACGCGAAGTCACATCCCGGCGAGGTCGATCTCGACAAGGGCTCGGGCGGGACGATCGACATCATCCCGTCCTACATCGCGGTGCGCGGGTCGCGGGGGCTGCTGGTCCGCTTCGACCTGGACAAGTCCTGGAAGGGCACCGACTACGCCTATGAGCTCTACCGCTACGACCGGCCGTGGGAGGACCGCAACGTCTTCGCCGAGGACCACGCGAAGCCCTACGCGCGCGACCTGATGCGCCGGCTGAACGCCTATGACGGCTGCGCACCAGCTGTGTGCAGAGCTTTGACCCGCTGATAACAGATCTGGGCTATGGTGTCTCCGCCGGGGGCAAATGTGTCCTCGGTCACTTCACAACGGATCGTCCGGCACGTACCTGCCGGTGAAGGAGACAACGAAATCATGGCAACTGTTAGCTTCGAGAAGGCGCAGCGTTGGTACGCAGGCGCGAACGAGCCCGCGGTCAAGGGCATCGACCTCGAGATCACGGACGGCGAGTTCATGGTGCTCGTCGGCCCGTCCGGATGCGGTAAGACCACCACCCTGCGCATGCTCGCCGGGCTGGAGGAGGTCAACTCCGGGGCCATCAAGATCGGCGACCGTGAGGTCACCAACGTGGCGCCCAAGGACCGCGACATCGCGATGGTCTTCCAGAACTCCGCGCTCTACCCGCACATGAGCGTCGCCGAGAACATGGCGTTCTCGCTCAAGATGGCCAAGGTGCCGAAGGCCGAGCGTGACAAGCTCGTCGCCGACGCCGCCAAGACGCTCGGTCTGACCGACTACCTCGACCGCAAGCCGAAGGCGCTCTCCGGCGGTCAGCGCCAGCGCGTCGCCATGGGCCGCGCGATCGTCCGCCAGCCGCAGGTCTTCTGCATGGACGAGCCGCTCTCCAACCTCGACGCCAAGATGCGCGTGCAGACCCGCACGGACATCGCCAAGCTCCAGGCCGACCTCGGCATCACCACCGTCTACGTCACCCACGACCAGGTCGAGGCGATGACGATGGGCGACCGCGTCGCGGTGATGAACGCCGGCGAGCTGCAGCAGGTCGACACCCCGCTCAACCTCTACCGCAAGCCGGTCAACCTGTTCGTCGCCGGCTTCATCGGCTCCCCGCAGATGAACCTCCTCAAGGCCACCGCCGCAGACGGGGGTGCCAAGATCGGGGAGTACGTCGTCCCGGTCGGTGCCACCACCAACCTGCCCAAGGAGATCACCGTCGGCGTGCGGCCCGAGAGCTTCCGCATCGTCGGTGAGGGCCAGGGCGGTCTGCCGGTGCAGGTGACCGTCCTCGAGGAGCTCGGCTCGGACTCCTACATCTACGGCACCAGCGACGTCGAGGGTGTTCCCTCGACGCTGATCGTGCGTGTCTCCTCCAAGGACCAGGTCAGCAAGGGCGACACGATCTACGTCACCACCGACCCCGAGGACGTCCACGTCTTCGACACGGACTCCGGTCTGCGCGTCGGCGACTGAGCCAACGACCGGCCGGCCCGGTCAGTGCTGCCGGTTCATCCTGGCCAGCATCGCGTTGTAGGCATCGAGGGCCTCGTCGCTGTCGGGATCCACGGATCCCGGCTCGGCGGGGCCCTCGGCCATGTCCTCGGTCGTGCCTCGGATGCTGTCCTGGCTGAGCTGGGTGCTGCGTACGCCGTCGAGGAAGGTGCCGGTCATCTTGGCCCTGCGCTCGGGTGAGACGACGACGGCGATGACCAGGCCGATGGCGAGCAGCATCATGCCGCCGTCGCCGCCGGCCCACATCAGACCGCCGGCGGTCTGGACGTCGCGGACCGCGTCGAGCGCCCACTCGGGCCGGGCGGCGGAGTAGACCGGGTAGAGGTCGCGCTCGGTCTGCAGCATCACGATCCCCACGATCGTGTCGGGCACCATGCCGACCACGAGGAGCGCGATCCGGCCGAGATAGGGCAGGTCGGGGCGTACCTTCTCCTCGCCGATCGTGCTGGTGAGGAAGAGGAAGCCGGCCACGACGTACAGCACCTGCTCGCCGACCATCAGCGGTGTGCTCTGCGCCATCGCGTCCATGAACCCGGACAGGTGGGTGCCGATGATGACCACCGAGTAGAGCAGGACGCCGGCGGCCGGGTGGACCAGGATCGTGACGGGGAGCGAGCGCATCGCCCGCTCGGCGCGCGGGCCGGTCTCGGCGATGACGGTGAGCGGGTGGCCGAGCACCAGGAGCGCGGGCACGACCATGATCAGCGTCAGATGGAGCACCATGTGCATCCAGGCCAACGCCATCGCATAGCCGTTGATGGCAGAGGCGACCGCGACGTACGCCAGGCCGAGCCCGGCCAGGAACGAGGCCGCCCGCCAGCCCTTGACCGTCGAGGCCGGCCCGGCGGCGTTGCGGAGGGTGAGGTAGCCCGCACCGAGGATGACCACGCCGAGCAGCCAGCCGGGCTGGAGACTCCAGGTGGTGAAGAACTCGGACCAGCCGAGAGCGGGCAGGGAGCCGTGGTCGTGCATGGTGCTCACGGTATCTCCGGGCGCGGCGGACCGCGATTCTGCGGGCTGTCTCGGGCCGTCTCGGGCTATCCCGGGCGGGTGGTGGGGTCGATCAGCGGGACCAGGAAGAGCCGGGCGAGCGCGCGTAGCTGGGTCTCGTCGTCGATGTCGACGACCGCGCTCGGGGTGACCAGGAACGAGGTGGACGTGCGGACCATCAGCTCGGCGACGAGGTCGACCTCGACCTCGGCAGGTACGTTGCCGGCCCGCTGCTCGCGCCGCAGCTGGCCCGCGACGAAGCCTGCGATCGTGGCCACCGTGCGGCCACCGTCGCCGACGATCGAGTGCACCAGCGAGTCGGTCTCGACACTCAGCAGGCCACCGATCAGCGGGTTGCCTCGGATCGCCCGCATCGCGCTGGCGAAGCCGATCTCCACCCGCTCGGCGGCGTCGGCGGCATCAGCGATGTCGAGCACGAACTGATCGAAGTAGCTCCTGAACTCGCGACGTACGACCTGCTCGACGAGCGCGTCCTTGTTCGCGAAGCGCCGGTAGACGGTGATCCGGGAGACGCCGGCCCGCTTGGCGACCTCCTCCATCGTGGTGCGTCTGATCCCGACCTGGCGGAACTGCTCGGAGGCGGCGTCGAGAAGCTTCGCGGTCACCGCCTCGTCCTCGATCGGCTCGGCGACATCGGCGAGGGCACGCGCGAGCAGCGAACCCGCCTCGTCCTCGGGGACGTCGGTGCGCACCTGGTCCCCCTGTTCTGCCGGCCACTCATCCGGTGGTCGAGCGCCGTTTCGGTGGTCGAGCCTGTCGAGACCTCCTGCGTGGAGTGCTCTGCCGCGAATGTTACTCGCCGGGCGTCGGTGTATCCCGCTAGGCGGTGACGGCACGGTCGGCGGTGCGGCGGACGACCTTGATGAAGGCCGGCCACAGCTGCCGGGGCAGGTCGTGGCCCATGCCCTTGATCAAGGTGATCTCCGCTCCTGGGACGACCTCGGCGGTGGCCCGGCCTCCGGAGACGTGGACCATCTTGTCGGACAGGCCATGGATGACGCTGAACGGGATCGCCAGGCTCCCGAGCTGTTTGGTGCGGTCCGCCTGGGTCAGGATGGCGAGCATCTGGCGGCCGACGGCCGCCGCGCTCACGCCGCGGTGCCAGGTGTCGATCGCCCGCTGCCGGATCTCGTTCTCGGGCTCGGGGTAGCCGGGGGAGCCGATCTGGCGCCCGCCCTTGATCTGACGCTCGATGTAGCCCTCCAGGCCGGGCTTCTTGATGACCAGCGCGGGCAGCAGGGTCGGGTGCTGGAAGCCGACGCCGCGGCGCCCGGTCGTCGACATCGTCGAGCAGACCGAGCGCACCCTGTCCGGGTGGCGGATGGCGAGCGTCTGGGCGATCATCCCGCCCATCGACACGCCCCAGACGTGCGCTGAGTCGATGCCGAGGTGGTCCAGCAGGGCGGCCGCGTCGTCGGCGAGGTCGTCGAGGGCGTACGGCGCCGGGGTCGGCAACCCGACGAACGCCCGGGCCAGCCTGGCGAGGGTGATCCGCTCGTCGCTCCGGAAGGGTGAGGAGTGGCCGATGTCGCGGTTGTCGTAGCGGATCACGTGGAACCCCGCCTCGGCCAGCTGCTCGCACAGCCCGGTGTCCCACCAGGTCATCGGGCCGCCGAGGCCCATGATCAGCAGCAGCGGGTCGGCCTCGGGACTACCGAACGTGTCGTACGCGAGCTCCACCCCTCCGGGAAGGAAGGCGGTGGACTCGGTCGGCTCGGCGGCGGTGGTCATGCGCCGATTTTACCTGCTGGATCCATGGGTAGTCTCAGAAGTCGATCGCGCTGTAGGCCTGGAGCTTGGCGAGCTGGTGCTCCGAGGTGACCTTGCGGATCGTGCCCGAGCGGCTGCGCATGACCAGGGAGTCGGTGACGACGGTGCCGTGGGGGAGGTACTGCACGCCGCGCATCAGGTCGCCGTCGGTGATGCCGGTGGCGACGAAGAAGCAGTCGTCGCCGGTGACCAGGTCGTCGGTGTGCAGGACGAAGTCGGGGTCGAGGTTGTGGCCGGCGTCGAGGGCGCGCTGGCGCTCCTCGTCGTCCTTGGGCCAGAGCCTGCCCTGGATGGTGCCGCCCATGGCCTTCATCGCACAGGCCGCGACGATGCCCTCGGGGGTGCCGCCGATGCCCAGCAGCAGGTCGGCGCCGCTGCCTGCGCGGGCAGCCGAGATCGCGCCGGCGACGTCACCGTCGGTGATGAACTTGATGCGGGCGCCGGTCTCGCGAATCTCTTCGACCAGCTTGTCGTGGCGCGGCCGGTCGAGCACGATCACGGTGACGTCGGAGGGCTTGGTGTCCTTCGCCTTGGCGACTGCGGCGATGTTCTCTGCGACGGGGAGGCGGATGTCGACGACGTCGGCGGCCTCGGGGCCGGTGATCAGCTTCTCCATGTAGAAGACGGCGCTCGGGTCGTACATCGTTCCGCGCGGGGCCACCGCCATCACCGCGACGGCGTTGCTCATGCCCTTGGCGCACAACGTGGTGCCGTCGATCGGGTCGACCGCGACGTCGCACGCGGGGCCGGTGCCGTCGCCGACCTCCTCGCCGTTGTAGAGCATCGGGGCGTTGTCCTTCTCGCCCTCACCGATGACGACGACGCCGTTCATGGCGACCGTGGAGATCATCGTGCGCATCGCCTCGACGGCGACGCCGTCGGCGCCGTTCTTGTCGCCACGACCCACCCAGCGGCCGGCGGCCATCGCCGCGGCCTCGGTCACACGCACGAGCTCGAGGGCCAGGTTGCGGTCAGGAGCGGTGGGGGCGACGCCGAGCGGCTGGGTGTCGTTCATGGGGGTCAATCTATCGGCCACGTGCGGTGGAGCGGCCGGGGTGTCACTGGAACGATCCAGAGACAAGCCTCACAGCGAACGCCGACTGGGGGTGATCCAAGACCTGCGCGGCCGGGCCGTCTTCGACGATGTGACCGTCCTCGATCACCACCACGCGGTCGGCGAGGGCGCGGGCGTCGGCCGCATCGTGGGTGACGATGATCGCGGTCCTGTCCGCGAGGGCGGTTCGCAGCGTCTCGCGCAGCGCAGGGCGTACGTCGACGTCGAGCGACGCCATCGGCTCATCGAGCAGGAGAAGCTCGGGGTCGGCGGCGAGGGCCCTGGCCACCGCCACCCGCTGCGCCTGGCCGCCGGAGATCTGGGACGGCTTGCGCTTGGCGAGCGCCTCGGAGCCGACCTGGGTGAGCTGCCGGGCGGCGAGCTCGTGGGCCTCGTGGCGGCGTACGCCTCGTGCTCTGGGGGCGAAGGCGACGTTCGCCAGGACGGACATGTGCGGGAAGAGCAGCGGGTCCTGGGCGAGCAGGGCGACGCCGCGGGCGTGCGGGGGAGTGCCGTCCAGGTCGCGGTCGCCGAGACGTACCTCTCCGGTGTCCGGACGCAGGAGGCCGGCGATCACGCCGAGCAGGCTCGACTTTCCGGCACCGTTGGGGCCGGTGAGGGCGACCGTCTCGCCGGCGGCCACGTCGAGGGTCACGTCGATGCCGCGTTCAGCGATGACGGCCCGCAGGTGCAGCACACTCATAAGGCCCTCCCATGCCGGGCGAAGCCGATCACAGTGACGGCGACGACGACCAGGACCAGGGAGAGCGCGACCGCGGCGTCGGGGTTGTCGACGCGGAGCAGATAGACCTGCAGCGGCATGGTGCTGGTGACCCCGGGGAGGTTGCCCGCGAAGGTGATCGTCGCGCCGAACTCTCCGAGGCACCGGGCGAAGGCGAGGACCGACCCGGAGACCAGGCCGGGCCCGACCAGAGGGAGGGTGACCCGCCTGAACACTGTGGTGGGGCGGGCGCCCAGGGTGGCCGCGACCGCCTCGTAGCGGGTGCCGCTGGTGCGCAGCGCCCCTTCGAGGCTGATCACCAGGAACGGCAGCGCGACGAAGGTCTGCGCCATCACGACGGCGAGGGTGGTGAACGGGATCTGGACGCCGACCAGGTCCAGCGACTGTCCCAGCAGTCCGCGTCGGCCGAAGGTGTAGAGCAGCGCGAGTCCGCTGACGACCGGCGGCAGGACGAGGGGCAGGAGCACCAGGGAGCGGGCCAACCCCTGGCCCCTGAAGCTGGTGCGGGCGAGGACTGTGGAGAGAGGTACGCCGAGGAGGATGCAGAGCACGGTGCTGGCGACGGCGGTGCGCAGACTCAGCCAGAGCGCCTCCAGCGCGGAGGGCGAGGTGATCAGCGCCGGGAAGGCTGCCAGGTCGACGCGGAGGACGATCGCGATCAGCGGAACGACGACGAACGCCGCGGCGATCGCGGCCGGGAACCACAGCCAGCGCGGCATCCCGACGGACGGACCGGCCCCCCTCTGCCGGTCCGCCCGTCTGGTCGTCCCGAGAAGATCAGGGCTGGCCGAAGCCGGCATCGCTCAGCACCTTCTGGCCTGTCTCGTCGAGCGCCAGCTCGACGAACTCCGCGGCCAGGTCCGGCTCGTCGGCGCCGTCGAGAGTGGAGATCGGGTAGGTGTTCATCACCTGGTCGGACTCTGGGAACTCGACCCCGGTCACGGTGTCGCCGGCTGCGGTCACATCGGTGACGTACACCAGCCCGGCGTCGGCGTCACCGGAGGTGACCTTGGCCAGCACGTCGCTGACCGACTGCTCCTCGCTGACCGGCTCGATGTCGACGCCGGTCTTCTTCTCCATCTGTGCGGTGGCGTTGCCGCAGGGGACCTCGACCGCACATACGACGACCTTGGTTCCGGACTTGGCGAGGTCACCGAAGCCGGTGATGTTGGCCGGATTGTCCGGGGGAGTGGCGATCTCGAGCGTGTTGGAGGCGAAGTCCTGGGGGTCGGTGGCCAGTTCGCCGAGCTTGTCCATGTTCTTGGTGTCGGCCGAGGCGAAGACGTCGGCGGGCGCGCCGTCCTCGATCTGGGCCACCAGGTCCGAGGAGCCGCCGAAGCTGGTGGTGACCTTCACCCCCGGGTGGTCCTTCTCGAACTCCTCGGCGAGCTCGGTGAACGTGGCGGTCAGAGACGCCGCGGCGAACACGGTCAGCTCCTGGTCCTGCCCCGCCCCCTCGCTGCCGCCTCCGCACGCGCTCAGGGTGAGGACGGCAGCTGCCGCGATGACGGCGCCGATCCGCGTACGCGTCCGAAGGGGTGCGGCTCTTCTGGTCATGGGCGCTCCAGCACGACGTTGGTGGACTTGATCGATGCGACCGCGCTGACACCGGGTTCGAGTCCGAGCTCGATGGCTGCCTCGGCACTCATCAGCGAGACGATCCGGTAGGGCCCGCACACCATCTCGACCTGCGCCATCACGGTGTCGACGGTGGTCCTGGTGACGATCCCGAGCAGCCGATTGCGAGCGCTGACGGCCTTCGTACGGTGCGGGTTGGGAGCGTCGGCGAGCTCGGTGGCGAGCCTGGCCAGGACGGTGCCCTCGATGACCGCGCGGCCGCCCTCGGTCGTCGCCTCGACCTTCCCCGCATCGACCCATCGACGCACGGTGTCGTCGCTGACGCCCAGGAGGTCAGCTGCCTCGGCGATGCGGTAGGTGGTCACCGGAGAAGTATCGCATCTGCGGAACAATGTGTGTGAAGTATCTCCGCATCTGCGGAACTGTGTGTTGTGGCTGCCGAGCGCATCGAGGCCACGATTCGAGGGCACATCGACCGCGTGGGATCATGGAGGATGTGAGCGACACCGATCAGCAGCAGCCCGCCCAACCGTCGAATCAGTCGACGAGCGAGCAGCCGGAGACCCCGGCCCGCAGCTACCCGCGTACGTTCGGTGCCCTCATCGGGTCGATGATCTTCCTGCTCGTCCTCGTGGTCCCGATCGTGCTGATCGTGCAGTGGCGCGGCAACCTCGAGCGCGAGGTGAGCGGCGCCAACGACACCTACAAGGCCGACTGGGCCGAGGCCGTACGCAGCGCCCAGGTCGCCGACCTCGACGTCATCTACCCTCGCGAGCTGCCCTCGGGCTGGTATGCCAACACCGACCCGTCCTACCAGGGCGGCGAGGAGCCGGCCTGGACCATGTCGTTCGTGAAGGGCGAGACCTCCTACGTCGGACTCGAGCTCTCCTCGCGCTCGGCGCAGTCGATGGCCCAGAAGAACGTCGACACCCAGGCCCGCGAGGGTGACGAGGTCACCATCAGGACCGACGTCGCCACCACCTGGACCGAGTGGACCGACGCCGACGGCGACAGCGCCTACTCCGCCGAGATCGGCGAGCAGACCCTGATGCTCTGGGGCCCCAAGGACGGCGACGTACGCCGCTACCTCACCCTCGTCACCGCCGACCCCCTGAAATAGCGAGACGTCACCCGCGCCGGCCGAGACGTCACCCGCGCCGCCGAGACGTCACCCGCGCCGGCCGAGACGTCACTTCTGCAGGTCGAGAAGTCAGTTGTGCAGGTCGAGAAGTCAACTGGTTGCCAACTCGGCCTGCATAAGTGACCTCTCGGCAGGTCAGTCCTGGATGGCCGCCTCGATCTTCTTTCGGGCGCCGTCGAGCCAGTCCTGGCATACGGTGGCCAGCTTCTCTCCGCGCTCCCAGAGCGCAAGCGACTCCTCGAGCGTGATGCCGCCGGCTTCGAGCTTGCGAACGACCTCGACCAGCTCTTCACGGGCCTGCTCGTAGGACAGGTCGCTGTTGTCGTCAGTCATCGGTGCCATCCTTGGTGAGGTCAGTCTTCTCGATCGAGGTGATGGTTGTCGCCAGTCGGCCGTCGGCGAGTCGGATGCTGACCGCCCCGCCCTGGGCGGTCTCGGTGACGCTGGTGAGTACGTGGCCGTCGGCATCCTGAGCGACGGCGTACCCACGCCTCAGCGTCTCCAGCGGCGAGAGGGCGCGGGCGCGGGCGCGATGGTGGCCGATGTCGTCGGCGGCCCGGTCGAGGGCATGACCGACGGTGCGGCGGGCGCGGTCGCGCAACGAGAAGACCTCGTCGCGCCGGGCGTCGATCAGTGAGCGCGGGTCGGCCAGCACAGGGCGCGAGCGCAGCGCGTCCAGAAGGGTCTGCTCCCGATGGATCAGCGCGGTGATCCCGCCGCGGAGCCGGTCGCGTCCGGTGGCCACGATCCGCTGCTCCTCGACCACATCGGGTACGACGAGCTTGGCGGCATCGGTCGGAGTGGAGGCACGTACGTCGGCCGCCAGGTCCAGGAGCGGCGAGTCGGGCTCATGGCCGATCGCGGACACGACCGGGGTGCGCGCGGCATGCACCGCACGGATCAGATGCTCGTCGGAGAACGGCAGCAGATCCTCGACAGACCCACCGCCGCGGGCGATGACGATGACGTCGACCTCGGGATCGCGGTCGAGCCGCTGCAGCTTCTCGACGACATCCGCCGCACTGCGCGTCCCCTGCATCGCGGCGTACGCCACCTCGAACCGCACCTGCGGCCAGCGCCGCTTCGCGTTCTCGAGGACATCCCGCTCGGCGGCGGAGTTGGCCGCGGTGACCAGGCCCACCGTGGACGGCAGGAACGGGAGGGGGCGCTTGAGCTCGGCCGCGAACAGCCCCTCCGCCGCCAGCAGCTGCCGGCGCTGCTCGAGGCGGGCGAGCAGCTCACCCAACCCGACCGGCCGGATGTCGCGGGCCTGCAGCGACAGGGTTCCACGGTTGGCGTAGTAGGACGGCTTGGCATGGATGATCACGCTCGCGCCCTCGACCAGCGGCGGGTTGAGGCTGTCGAGAAGGAACCGGGTGCACGTCACCGGCACCGAGATGTCTGCGACCGAGTCACGCAGCGTCAGGAAGACGGTCTGCATCCCCGGCCGCCGGCTCAGCTGAGCCACCTGCCCCTCGACCCAGACCGCCCCGAGCTTGTCGACCCACCCCCCGATCGCGTTCGCGATCTGCCGCACCGGAGCGGGCGACTCGGGGGACGTGTCGAGGGCCATGCCCCAACCCTAGTAGCCGCCGACCCGGCGCGTTTGTCCCACACGAGCGTGCCGAGTCGGCGCGTCTGTCCCACGCACAGCCGTCGAGTCGGCGCGTCTGTCCCATGCTCACAGCGGATGTGGGACATTCGCGCCGACTCGAGGCGGATTCTTGGGACATTCGTGCCGACTCGGCATGAATTGGCGAGACAGACGCGCCGACTCGGCGTGCATGCACCGGGTCTCTAGACTGGGTCCCATGAGTATCGACCTCGGCACCCCACGCCTGATCTCCGACGACGAGAAGGCTGTCCTCCTCGCGGAGCCGCGTGGCTACTGCGCCGGGGTGGACCGCGCCGTGATCACCGTGGAGCAGGCGTTGGACCTCTACGGCGCGCCGGTCTATGTGCGCAAGGAGATCGTGCACAACAGGCACGTCGTCGACGACCTGCGCAACCGTGGTGCGGTGTTCGTCAACGAGCTCGACGAGGTGCCGTCGGGTGCGACCGTCGTGTTCTCCGCCCACGGAGTCTCCCCGGCCGTCCACTCCGATGCAGCCGTGCGCCAGCTGAAGACGATCGATGCGACCTGCCCACTGGTCACCAAGGTCCACCTCGAGGCCAAGCGTTTCGCGCGCGAGGGGTACAGCATCCTGCTGATCGGCCACGCCGGTCACGAGGAGGTCGAGGGCACCATGGGTGAGGCACCGGAGGCGACCATCCTGGTCGAGAGCCCTGGCGACGTGCCGAACGTAGAGGTCCCCGACCCGTCCAAGGTCGTCTGGCTCTCCCAGACCACCCTCTCGGTCGATGAGACCATGGAGACGGTGGCCGCGCTCCGGATCAGGTTCCCCGAGCTGCTCGACCCGCCCAGCGACGACATCTGCTACGCCACGCAGAACCGCCAGCAGGCGGTCAAGGAGATCGGCCCGGCCAGCGACCTGGTCATCGTCGTCGGCTCCGGCAACTCATCCAACTCCGTCCGCCTGGTCGAGGTCGCCCTCGAGGCGGGCGCCAAGTCCGCCTACCGCGTCGACGACGCCAGCGAGATCGA
Organism: Nocardioides sp.; assembly: GCF_050699375.1. Classification (GTDB taxonomy): domain Bacteria; phylum Actinomycetota; class Actinomycetes; order Propionibacteriales; family Nocardioidaceae; genus Nocardioides. The sequence continues at coordinate 23,250 of NZ_JBOHDN010000119.1, forward strand.
CGAGTCGTGGCTCGAGGACGTACGCAGCGTCTCGGTCACCTCCGGCGCCAGCGTGCCCGAGAACCTGGTCGAGGGCGTCCTCGAGTTCCTCAAGAGCCACGGTTTCCCTGACGCGAGCGCACACAAGAGCGCCGAGGAGTCGCTGATCTTCGCGCTGCCCACGGAGCTCCGCAAGGACCTCAAGGCCGCCGCGGCACGCTAGAGCTCACCTCTTGATTCCGGCCCGGTAGGGCGCGTTAGGGTCAAGGGGTGGCCCGATTCCTCGACGTACACCCTGACAACCCGCAGTCCCGTCTGGTCCGCCAGGTCGTCGACGCCCTGCGCGACGACCAGCTGATCGCGTACCCGACCGACTCCGGCTACGCGCTCGGCTCCCGGATCGGCAACAAGGACGGTCGCGACCGGATCCTGCGGATCCGTGGGCTCGACGACCGCCACCACTTCACGCTGATCTGCAAGGACTTCGCCCAGCTCGGCACGATGGTCCACGTCGACAACACCGCCTTCCGGGCGATCAAGCATGCGACCCCGGGGCCCTACACGTTCATCCTCCCGGCCACCCCGGAGGTCCCGCGTCGGCTGATGCACCCGAAGAAGAAGACGGTCGGCGTACGCATCCCGGAGCACCCCGTGGTGCAGGCGCTGCTCGACGAGCTCGGTGAGCCGCTGCTGTCCTCCACGCTGATCCTGCCGGGGCAGACCGAGCCCGAGGTCTTCGGCTGGAACGTCAAGGAGGCGCTGGACCATCAGGTCGACATCGTGATCGAGGCCGGCGAGACCCCGGCCGAGCCGACCACGGTGATCGACTGGTCCGATGGTGAGCCCGAGGTCATCCGCGAGGGTGCCGGAGACGTCTCCGGGTTCCTCGCGCTGGACTGAGTCGCGTGGCCATGGCCTAGGAGGCCATCGCGCGTTCGCGCTCGACCTCGTCGATCTGCTCGGTGCGCTGCCTCAGGACCCGGCGGCGCACCGCCAGGCAGCCCAGGCACAGGGTGTAGCCGATGAACAGGCTGATCGAGTGGTGACCGAGTCCGCTGATGACGGCCTGGACGAGGCCGTCCTCCGGGTCGGCGATCGACGCGGGCTGGGTCGCGGCCAACAGGGTGAAGATGCCGAGCATGATCAGCGGCGGAAGCACTCCGACCACGAAGAAGTCGCTGGGCCTGACGATGAGCGCGAGCGTCAGCGCGATCGCCACGAAGGTGAGATCGAAGAGCAGGCCGACCTGTTCATCGATGAGCAGATCGACGAAGGTCACCGTCAGGGAGATGGCGGATCCGAGCGCGACGACATGGCGGCCGGACTCGCGTCCTTCCTCCCAGATGGTGCGCTGACTCATGGGGTCACGGTCTCTCGTATGCAGCCTGTGTATCCGAACCCACGTTAGGGCCCGGCACACCGTCATTCTCGGCGGCGCGCCGATCATCCTCTCGTACGCTGCTCAGGCGCTCCACGGCGCGTATCTCCACCGGACGCGGCGTCTCGAGTTCATCGTCGGTTACCGATAATTCATTGAAACGACGGGCGGCCACCAGGACCCGGTTGTCGAGGGACCCGACCGCTTGGTTGTAGCGGGTCACGGCGGTGTTGAGCGAGCGTCCGATCCCGTCCAGGTGGGTGGACATCGTGCCGAGCCGTTGGTGCAGGTCACGGCCGAGTCTGTGGATCTCCCGGGCCTGCTCGGCCAGCGCCTCGTGCGACCACCCGTGCGCGACCGTGCGCAGCAGCGCGATCAGCGTGGTCGGTGAGGCCAGCACGACCCGCCGCTCCGCTGCGTACTCGATCAGGCCGGGCTCGGTCTCCAGCGCCGCGGAGAGGAACGACTCCGCCGGCACGAAGAGCACCACGAACTCGGGCGACTCCTCCAGGAAGCGCCAGTAGGACTTCGAGGCGAGCTGGTCCACATGCGTACGCAGCTGGGCGGTGTGTCTGCGCAGATGCGCCCGGTAGTCGTCCTCGTTGTCCGCGGAGGCGGCGTCGAGGTAGGCGTCCAGCGGAACCTTTGAGTCGACCACGAGCTCCTTCTCGCCGGAGAGATGAACCACGAGGTCAGGTCGCAGCCGCCCGTCCTCCAGGTGCACCTGCTCGGAGAAGTCGCACTTGTCCACCAGCCCGGCGAGCTCCACCGCACGCCGCAGGTGCATCTCGCCCCAACGGCCTCTGACCTGGGGTTTTCGCAGCGCGGTCGACAACGACCGGGTCTCGCTCTGTAGCCGCCCGACCTCGGTCTCGAACTGGCCCTGCCAGCGCGCCCGCTCTCGGTCCAGGTGCTGCATCTGGTCGCTGAGCCGGTCGAGCCCCTGCATCACCTCGGCCTGGTCGACCATCCCCGCGGCGACCGTCCCCACGCTCCGTGCGCGCACCCACAGCACCCCGAGCAGGGCGCCCAGGGCAAGACCGATCACCAGTCCGAGCACGAGGATCCAGATATCCATACTTCGATCCTCGCAGGGACCACCGACAGTTTTGCTTGCGATTGCTTCGCGATTCGCGCAGCGGGTGTGAGGTGGGGGAGTTCATGTTTCCATGGAGGTATGGCCTACGACGTTGATCTGGCCGAGCGGGTGCGTGATCTCGTGCCCGACGGCACCACCGAGAAGCAGATGTTCGGCGCACTCGCGTTCATGGTGAACGGCAACATGGCCTGCGCCGTCGGCCCCGACGACCTGCTCGTACGCACCGGCAAGTCGGCCTACGAGACCGCCATCGCCGCGGGTGCGGAGCCGATGACGATGGGCGCCAGGACCATGTCCGGCTACGTCAACGTGGCCGCCGACCTGGTGAGAGGCGACGCGCTCGCCGACTGGGTGAGTCGCGGCGTCGCCACGGCCGAGTCATTGCCACCGAAGTAGCGCCACGACGGGCAGGTGGTCGCTCCCGGTCCGACCCAGGGGACGTACGTCCACGATCTCGACCCCGCGAGCGAAGACATGGTCGATCCGGACGACCGGGAGCGCTGCCGGAAAGGTGAACCCGAAGCGGTCCTGGGGCTCGGTGACCTGCGAGGTGACCGAGCGCAGTGCTCGGTCACCCGCGTCCGCGTTGAGATCGCCGGAGACGATCACGGCATCGGCGTCGTCGGCCTCCAGCGCCTCGGCCAGGAGGTCGATGCTCCCGTTACGCGCCGTGACATCCAGCCCACGGACGCCCAGCCGGGCCGAGGGCAGGTGCACGGCATAGACCGCGACGACCGGTCCGTCCTCGGTCGGTTTGGTCTCGACCCGCAGCCCCCGCCTCCACGAGGCGTCCACGCCCGCGGGGCGCAGGTCGAGAGGGGTCGCGTTCTGGAGAGGATGGGCCGACCAGACCCCGACGGTGCCGTACGTCTCCTGGTAGGGGAGAACGTCGCGGAGCGCCCGGCTGTAGTCGTCGACCCGTTCGGGGACCACCTCGTCCAGCGTCACGATGTCGGGCGAGGCGGCGAGGAGCTCGCGCGTGGTCCTGGTGATGTCCGTGTTCGTGTCGCCCACGTTGTGCTGGACGACGACCAGGTCGTGAGGAGAGGCGGGAACGTCGGAGAGCTTGGTGTGGAACATCCAACCCCAGACCGCGGCGGGCACGATGAACGCGACGACCGCGGTCGCCGACCGGCGCGCCAGGCCGACGAGCAGGAGCAGCACCGCGACGGCACCGAGCCACGGCAGGAACGTCTCCACCAGGCTGCCGATGCCTAGCGCCGACGGCAGGTGGGCGTGCAGGAGCATCGCGGCGCCCGTGGCGAGCAGGAGGATCGCGCACACCGTTCCGCGCGACCAGAGCGTGCTCCGACGCTCCGCGCTCATCGCGTCTCCATCAGTCGGCGAGGTCGACGATCACCGGGGCGTGGTCGGACGGCGAGCCGGTGCCGATAGCGGGGTTGCGCTCATCCAGGTCGACGAAGGCACCCGTGACCCGGGAGGCGAAGGCGGGGGAGCCGAGGACGAAGTCGATGCGCAGCCCGCGGTTGCGCTCGAACCGCTGCCGGTAGTAGTCGAAGTAGGTGTAGGCCTCCGGTCCCGGGACGTACGGGCGTACGACGTCCTTGAAGTCCTTCTCGATGGCGAAGTAGGCCTCGCGCTCGGCGGGGGTGAGGTGGGTCTTGCCGACGAACTGCTTGGGGTCGAAGCAGTCCTCGTCGAGGGGGCAGACGTTCCAGTCGCCGACCATCGCCGAAGGTGCGTCGTGCCAGGCCTGCGAGGCCTTCTGCAGCGCGGCCAGCCACTCCAGCTTGTAGGCGTAGTGCGGGTCGTCCGGCTTACGGCCGTTCGGGACGTAGACCGAGGTCAGACGTACGCCGCCGGCCCCCTCCGTTCCGCAGAATGCCGAGATGGCACGGGCCTCCGCGACGTCCTTGAAAGACGGCATCCCATCGAAGCCGACCTGGATGTCGGACAGTCCGACACGGGAGATCAGCGCCACGCCGTTCCACTGGTCATACCCCACCGAGGCGATCTCGTAGCCGCGGGCCTCCAACCCCATCGTCGGGATCTGGTCGGGCTTGGCCTTGGTCTCCTGCACGGCGAGCACGTCGATCGAGTGTCGCTCGACGAATGCCTCGACGCGGTCGATGCGGGAGCGGATGGAGTTGATGTTCCAGGTGGCGATACGCACGCCCGCCAGACTATCCAGAAGCCGTCTTGGACTAACGTTTGAGGCGTGGGCAGCGCGACGATCGAGATGCACGGGGTCCGGCGTCTCTACGAGCGGGCCGACCTCGTAGAGCTGATCGCGCTCGACGGCATCGATCTGACCGTCGATCCCGGCACGTTCGTGAGCATCATCGGGCCCTCGGGCTGCGGCAAGTCGACGCTGTTGCGGCTGATCAGCGGGCAGGAGTCTCCCGATGCCGGCAAGGTCACCGTGTGCGGCCTGACGCCGCGGGAGGCCGCTGAGGCGAAGGCCTTCGGGTTCGTGCCGCAGACCCCGGCGCTGCTGCCCTGGCTGAGCGTGCTCGGCAACGTGACCCTCCCGCACCGGGTCAACCGCCGCGGTGCGAACCGGCGCCGCAACCGAGGCAGTGACGGCGGGCGCCCCGATCTCGAGGCGTTGCTGCGCGAGGTGGGCCTGGGGGAGTCGCTCCACAAGCTCCCGGCCGAGCTCTCTGGTGGCATGAAGCAGAGGACCGCGATCGTACGTGCCTTCGGGCTGCGCCCGGACGTACTCCTCCTCGACGAGCCCTTCGGTGCGCTCGACGAGTTCACCCGCGAGGCGCTCCAGGAGCAGCTGCTCGAGCTGTGGGAGCAGACCCGGGCCACGGTCGTCTTCGTCACCCACTCGATCTCCGAGGCTGTCAGGTTGTCGGACAAGGTCGTGGTGATGGCGCCGCGACCGGGCCGGATCACCGACGTCATCGACATCGACCTGCCCCGCCCGCGGCACCAGGAGATCATCACCTCGCCGGAGTTCCACGCCTTCGAGCTCGCCCTCCGCGACAGCCTGAGGGACGCCTTCAGCCACGGCGAGGTGGTCTCGTGAGCCTTCGGCCCGACGCACAAGCCGGTACGCAGCCGGCCCCTCACAAGCGGCCACATCTCGTCGTTCCCACCCCCGAGCAGCTCGCCGCCCGCCGACTGCGCCGCCGGACACGACTGCTCCGGCCGGCGTACTGGCTTCCCTTCGTCCTCCTCGTCGTCGTGCTCGCGCTCGCGTGGGGGCTGGGGGAGAGCCGGATGCCCTACCTGTTCGCGCCCCTCGGCGACATCGCCGGCGTGCTCGCCGAGGACCCGGGCTACTTCCTGGGGAACACCCTGGTCACGCTCAGCGAGGCATTGTTGGGGCTGGGGATCGGGTTCGTGGCCGCCTTCGTGCTCGCCGTCGTCGTCAGCGAGGTCGCGGTGGTTCGGCGAGCGGTGATGCCGGTCGCCGTGGTGCTCTCGGTGACGCCGCTGGTGGCGATCGCGCCGCTGCTCGTGGTCGCGCTCGGGTTCGGGATGGGGCCCAAGGTCGTCCTGACCGCGCTGGTCTGCTTCTTCCCGATCCTGATCAACGTGGCGACCGGGCTGCGGGCGGTGCCGGGGCCGGTCCTGCAGGTCTACCGCACGGTGGCCGCGAGCCGGCTGGAGGTACTTCGGCACCTGCGCGTCCCGGCGTCCCTGCCCTACGTCTTCGCGTCCCTGCGGATCGTCTTCCCGCTCTCGCTGATCGGTGCCGTCGTGGCCGAGCTCTCCGCCGCGGGCTCGGCCGACGGGCTCGGCAGTGTGATCCAGGTGGCCAGCTCGCAGAACAGACTGGCTACGGTGTGGGCAGCGATCTTCGTCCTCGCGGCGCTCGGGTCGCTGCTGTTCTGGTTCGTGACCCTCGCCGAGCGGCGAGTCCTGCACTGGCACGAGTCCTGATCTCCAAGGAGCCCCTGATGTCTCGCCTTCGCCCGTCCCTCGCTGCCCTCGTATCGACGGTCCTCATCGGTGCTCTGGCTGCCTGCGGCTCAGCGGACGAGCCCGCCGGTCAGCAGGGCAGCGCGGCCTCGGCCGAGCGCTGCGAGCAGAACCAGGACGCCGGGACGATCACCTACATGTCGGGCTACTACTGGCAGGCATCGGCCTCGATCATGGAGGTCATCGCCGCGGATGAGCTCGGCTACTTCAACGATCTCTGCCTCGACGTCGAGCTCCAGCCCGGATCGGGCGACGTCTCCCAGAACGCCAAGCTGATCGCCGCCGGGAAGGTGCAGGTCGGGCCACTCTCGGAGCAGGACATCATGACCTCCAACGCGAGCGGCCTGAAGGTGCTCGGTGTCTCGTCCTACTCCAACGCGGGCCTCGACGTGCTGATGACGGGCACCTCGATCACCGACCTCAAGGACCTCGAGGGGAAGACGCTCGGTCACAAGGGCTGGGTGCCCGTCGGTGTCCAGGCGATGCTCGCCGAGGCCGGGGTCGACATGTCCAAGGTGAAGCAGGTCAAGGTCGGCTACGACCCGGGCATCCTGCCGCGTGGCCAGGTCGACGCCCTGGTCGGCTTCGTCTCCAACGAGCCCAACCAGCTCAAGGCCGCCGGCGAGGACGTGAAGGTCTGGGAACCGACCGACTTCGACGTACCCGGCTCGCTGGGTGCCTACTCCGTCAACCCGGACTGGGCGAAGAAGCACCCCACCGCGGCCCAGGACGTCCTACGAGCCGTGTTCAAGGCCTACGCCTACTGCGCGGCCTCCGAGCACGTGGAGGAGTGCATCGGCTACCAGCACGAGCGCGCCGGTGCCGAGTCCGACGAGAAGCACGAGTCGGCCATCTGGCGCACCGAGGTCAAGGTCGCCTCGGACAACCCGCTCCCGGTCAGGTTCGGCTCGGTCGACCCCGCCAACGTCGCCGCCCTGGCTGGGGTCGTGACGAAGTACGCAGGGCAGAAGGTCACGCCCGAGCAGGCGTCGTCGTGGTTCGACACGTCCTTCGCCGAGGCCGTCGTCGACGAGTCCAACAAGGTGATCTGGCCGGCCCCCTGACCGCCGCGCTCGCGGGGGTGGCACTTTCCCGCCATGGCGGGAAAGTGCGTCGCACCCGGTGGGATTCACGCCGCACAATCCCGCCATGGCGGGAATCTGCGATCGAGCCGACGTCGAGTCGGTGTCAGAGATCGACCCATCGCCGCCAGGAAACCAACGTCTCGGCGTGTCAGTAGGAGAGCCCGTGGCCCAGCGGGTAGAGGTCGGGGATCTCGACCGGCAGCTTGCCGCTCGGGTTGACCTCGCCGTAGAGCACCCGGACCAGAGACTCCAGCTGGTGGGAGGTGTAGCCGTAGGTGTCGAGGACGGTCGCGGCCTCGGGGAACGAGGTGACGTCGTAGGGGTTGCGCATCGCGGTCACCACTACCGGGGTTTCGGTGGCGAGCAGTGCCTTGACGAGCTTGGTCTGGGCCACGGCCGCGGGCGTCGGCTCACCGGTCGTCGCGTTGATCTGCCAGGCGTTGTTGGTCGGCACCACGACGAGGTCCTTGCCCTCGGCGGCCGCGACGGCAGCGTCGATCTTCGCGTCGGTCGGGGTGGTGCCCGACTCCAGCACCTGGGTGGTCGCGCCGCGCTCCTGGAACCCGGCCGCGATCCCGGCTGTCGTGCCGACACCCCAGCCGGCGACGAGCACGTCCTTCGCGCCCGGTGCCAGCGGCAGCAGGTCGTCGTCGTTCTTCACCAGGGTGGTGGTGCGGTCGGTGATCGTCTGGGCGTCGGCCTTGTGCTGAGGGTTGTCGAAGACGGCCGGAGCGGCGGCGGCGTTGACGTACGGATCCCGGAAGATGCCGTTGTCCAGCTTGTGCTCCAAGATCCGGTAGACCGACTGGTCGAGGCGCTTGCGGGAGATGGTTCGGTCCTCGACGGCGTCGAGGACCGCGGCGTACGCAGTGTCCATCTCCGGTGGGATGAGCAGCTGGTCGGCTCCGGCGAGGAACGCCTCGACCGGGGCGACATCGGGCGGGTAGGTCTCGGACGCACCCTGCATGTCGAGGGCGTCGGTGACGATCAGGCCGTCGAAGCCCATCTCCTCGCGGAGCAGACCCGTGAGGATCGGCTCGGACATGGTCGCCGGCTCTCCGCTGGGGTCGATCGCGGGCACGGTCACGTGGGCCGTCATGATCGCGTCGATCCCGGCGTCGATCGCCGCCTTGAACGGAGGAAGGTCGATCGCCTCGAGCTCCTCGCGGGTGTGGGTCACCTCGGGCAGGCCGTAGTGGCTGTCGGTGCCGGTGTCGCCGTGTCCGGGGAAGTGCTTGGCGATCGAGGAGATGCCGCCGTCGTCGAACCCACCGACCTCGGCGCCGACGATGTCGGAGACCGCGGCCGAGTCGGCACCGGGCGAGCGGATCCCGATCACCGGGTTGTTGGGGTTGAGGTTGACGTCAGCCACGGGCGCGTAGTCCTGGGTGACGCCGACGGCGTCCAGCTCGGAGCCGATCACCTCGGCCGAGCGGGCAGCGTCCTCGGTGGAGCCGTTGGCTCCCAGCGCCATCTGGCCGGGCATCTGGGTCGCACCGCTGGCCGGGCCGAAGCGGGCAACGAGCGCGCCGCCCTCCTGGTCGACCGCGATGTTCAACGGGATCTTGGGGCGGTGCTCCAGCGCGGCGTCCTGGAGACCGTTGGAGAGCGTCGCCACCTGCGCCGGGTCACCGATGTTGTCGGGGCCGCGGGTGGTGAAGTAGATGACCCCGCCGGGCTGGTACTTCGCGATCGCCTGCGCCGGGGTGTCCACGCCGTAGAGCCGCTGGTTGTTCTGCTTCGCGGAGTCGCTGACGTTGTTGGCGTCGCGACCGTAGACCTCGATGACGAAGAGCTGGCCGACCTTCTGTTCGAGCGACATGTGCTGCATCAGCGAGGTGATCTTGCCGTGCTGGGTCGGTGTCTTGGCCACGATCGAGCCTGGCCGGACCGGCTCCGCGGCCGCCTGGCTTCCTGCGTACGGCACCACGACCGTCGCCGCGGTCGCAAGGCTCGCTGCTGCGATCGCGAGCTTTCTGCCTCTGGTGAGCGTGACTCCGGCCATGACAACCTCCCCGTGTGTCCCCGCGGGTATGCGGGACGGCGATTCACTCTAGGTGCTACCAACGGGTCACGGAAGGAAATCGCCGAGTCCGCAGATATGGCGGCCGATCCGGTGGCTCTGGCGTACGAGCCTTGCAGTCCTGGTGGCGAGATATACAAGAGATCTTGTACGTTTCATGGGCTTGTCTCAGCATGAGTGTCATGACCTCGATCGAGACCGTGCGTGCCGTTCACCATCCGACCCGACGACGTATCATCTCGTTCCTCTACCTGCATGAGGCCAGCCAGGTCGGCGCGATCGCCGGGGCGCTTGACCAGCAGGTCGGGAGCGTCAGTCATCATCTGCGGATGCTCGAGCGTGCGGCCATCGTCGAGCGCGTGCCGGAACTGGCCAAGGACGGACGTACGAGCTGGTGGCGGTTGGCGAAGGACACGCTGTCGTTCTCTGTAGAGGACTTCGATGACGCCGGCGAGCGAATGCTGGCGCGGGAGGCTGAACGGTCGAGCACTCAGCACCAGCTGAGCAAGCTGTCGACCTGGTTGAAAGGACAGGACAAAGCCCCGGAGGAGTGGCGGAAGGCGGCCTTCTCGAGCGACTTCTTGGCGTTCGCAACGCCAGCGGAGTTGGCCGAGCTCGCCGATGAGGTCGCCGACACGGTGCGGAAGTGGCGCCACCGAGTCAAGGAGTCGAACGACGACGACCACCAACGGCGGGCACCCGTGTACGTGTTCGCTCGCGGATTCCCGAGCAAGCCGTGAGCGAGGCGGCACCGGCGTTCCGGCAGGATCGAATGGTCCACGGCTACATCGGCGTCAGCGCTTTCTCCGGTGGTGGGGACGCGGCCTGGACGGTGGCAGTGGCGTGGACAGCGGTGCAGCTGGCGTCGCCGGTCGTTGCCGGACTGATCGTCGCCGCGGGGACGATCCCACGCGCCCTCGTGCTCCTGCTCGGGGGAGTCGTCGCGGACCGTGTCGATGCTATCCGGCTGATGCGGGTCACCAACCTGGCTCGCGCGCTTGTCGTCATCGCTGTTGCCGCGGTCGCCTTTGTGGATGCGTTGTCAGTTGGCGTGCTCGTCACCGCCGCAGTCTGTTTCGGTGTCGCCGACGCTCTCTACAACCCGTCGTCGGCGACGGTGCCGCGCCAGCTCGTCCGGCCTGACGATCTGCCCGCCTACTACGGCGTCGCTCAGACGGCTCTGCGACTTGGGACGATGGGAGGGGCCGCGCTTGGCGGCGTACTGGTCGCGCAGTGGGGGATCGGTGCGGTCGCGTTGGCCGATGCGATCACCTTCTTGGTCCATGCGGGGTTCGTCCTCCGCCTGCGCCCGCGCTTCGCGCTCCCGCGGGCGGCGGCCGAGCCTGCGCTCGTCGGTATCAAGGCGGGATTCGCATACCTTAGGAACGAAGCGGTCACGCGAACGTTGGTGTTGACTCTCTCCGGGCTGAATCTCGCTGTGACACCGGCGCTGACGCTAGGGATCGCGGTGCGTGCCGAAGCGGAGGGATGGGGTGCTTCGATGGTCGGTCTCGCGAGCTCGCTGGTCGGCGCCGGGGCGGTGCTCGGTGCGATCGGGTTCGTGCCGTTCAGACCGAGACGGCCCGCGGCCTGGGGCTTCGGGATGCTCGTGGTTCAGGGGCTCGCCATCGTTTCGTTGGGGTTCGGTGATCGAGTCGTCACCAGCATCGGATGCGTGGCGATCGGGGTCACCGCCGGAGCCGCGTCGACCGTGCTGAGCGCGGTCTTTGCAAGCGTCGTGGACCCGACCTACCACGGTCGGATGGCCTCGATCCAGGCTCTGGGCGACGATGTACTCATGCCCGGCGCGAACGCCGCTTTCGGCGCATTGGTGTCGACAACGATGATCGCCGTGCCGTTCGTGGTCTACGGAGCCGCGATGGCGCTGCTGATGATCGCAGCGCTCGGGAACCCGACGATCCGACGGCTGCATATTCCGAGAACCGGTGGACAGAACGCTCCGGCAGGGCCAGTGTGACCTCGTGCGCATCGTTGTCGGAGCCGTCGCGGCGGCCACTCTCGCTCTCACCACGCTCACCTTCGCGCCCTCGGCGCAGGCAGGAGCTGCGTACGACTGGACGCCTGTGGACGTCGACACGGACCAGGGCTTCCGGGCGCTGGACGCTCTCGACGCCAAGACCGCATGGGTCGGCGGGGACGGCGGAGGCGTGTTCCGTACGACGGACGGCGGCCACACCTGGGACGACGTCTCGCCGCCCGGATCCGAGGAGCTGCTCTTCCGCGACGTCGAGGCGAGGTCTGCGACCGAGGCCGTCGTGCTCTCCATCGGCGAGGGCGAGGCGAGCCGGATCTACAAGACCGTCGACGCTGGCGCGACCTGGACCGAGACGTTCCGCTCCGCCGAGCCCGCCGCGTTCTACAACTGCGTCGACTTCTGGCCCGGCGGCAAGCGCGGGATCGCGATGAGCGACCCGGTCGACGGCGAGTGGCGGATCATCACCACCGACGACGGAGGCGACACCTGGGAGATCGCGGACACGAGTGGACTGGAGGCACCCGGCGAGGTCGGATACTCGGCCAGCGGGACCTGCCTGGTCACCGCCGGAGCCCGCAGCGCCTGGCTCGGCGGTGGCGGCACCGCCTCGAACATCTACGCCACCCACGACGGCGGCCGCACCTGGTCCTCGGCCGACTCGACCCTGACACCCGGCGAGGCCGGTGGCGTCTTCGGGCTCGGCTTCCGCAACCCGATCCAGGGGATCGCGGTCGGCGGCGACTTCGGGCTCGAGGACGACGGCGTCGACCGTGCCGCCTACTCCACCAACGGCGGCCGCACCTGGAAGAACTCCACCTCTGACCTGGGCGGGTTCCGAGAGGCGGTCGCCTGGGTCCATGGCCGCACCGCGATCGCGGTCGGACCCAACGGCAGCGACATCACGCACGACAACGGCCGGACCTGGAAGCCCTTCGGCCCCGCCCAGACCCGCTTCCACGTCATCGACTGCGTCAAGGGCAGCTGCTGGGCTGCCGGTGCGGGCGGGCGGGTCGGAGTGCTTGCTCGCTGAGGTGCGTCAGACCTTCAGTCCGATGGTCATCGGGCCGCTCGGGGCCGTCTCGTGGGTGCCGCGCTCGATGCAGAACTCGTTGCCCTCCGGGTCGCGGAGCGCGACGAAGCCGGTCCCGTCCTCGCTGCGGTGGTCGCCGAACACGGTGGCGCCGAGCGAGAGCGCTCGCTCGACGAGCTCGTCGCGGGTGGTGTCCTCGGGCTTGATGTCGATGTGGACCCGGTTCTTCGCCGACTTCGACTCGGGCACCGGGATGAACAGGAACATCAGCTCCGTCGACGGGAAGCTGCGCGCGACGATGACCTCCGGGTCCTCGTCGTAGAAGAGGTGCCAGCCGGTGACCGCCGACCAGAACTCCCCGAGCCTGCGGGCGTCGGCGCAGTCGAAGGTCAGATGGCGGATCTGGATCGTCATGGACGGATCATCCATCGACGCCGGCCCGAGGGCGAGCAGTTATTCGACGAATCCCGAGACCGTACGCGGCGTGGCCGCCGTCGCGAGCGCGACGGCCGTCTCGAGCGGCACGTCCGGGACGGCTACGTACTCATGGCCCGCCGCCGTCATCGCGATGACCTGGGCGAGTCCGATGCGGCGGTCGAAGAAGGTCTGCTTGACCCGCCAGCCGATGATGCCGTCGGTCTGCAGCGCGGTCCGTGCCGTCGTGTAGGAGCCGGCGCGGACCACCAGATAGCGATCGGTGAGTGCGTGGCCGAGGTGGCGGTGGCGCAGCTCGGCGCCGACCAGGTTGAGGACCAGCGAGACCAGCAGCAGGCCGGCCGGGAGCCACCAGATCCAGGTGTCGGCGAAGACCCCGATCAGCACCGTCGGCACCAGCGCGACGAGCGTCCACACGGCTGCGCCGACGACCGCCCGGAACCAGTAGCGCCGCCGAGGCCTCGGCCCGTGACCGGTCAGCGCCGCCGAGAACGCGTCCTCGCCGAGGATGTCCGTGCCGACCTCGGTGACGACCCGCTCCGGAGCCGTCGGCAGGACCGCGGGCGAGTTGTCCTCGAGCCCGGTCGTCAGCAGGTTGAGATCCGCGCCGCCGGCCAGACCGATCAGCGGGCCGATGGTGGAGGTCGCGCCGCGTACCTTCGCCTCTTCCACTGTTGTCGCGCGGGTGCTGGTCAGGCCGAAGCTGCGCCGCAGCGTCGTGCCCTCCCGGCCCTGCTCGCGCACGACCTGGAGGCCCCACCAGCGCACCGCGTAGCCCACGCACGAGCCGATCGCCCACACCAGGACCGCGACGACCAGGGCGATCGGGATCGCGATCAGCAGCATGTGCAGGAAGGAGTCGATCGGCCGGCCGTTGATCTCGCCGTCGTCGACCCGGATGCCGATCGTCCGCTCCCATGGGATGACGTCTGAGAAGGCGCCGAAGAAGGCGGCCAGACCACCCAGCGCGATCGCCAGGTTCTTGAGGTTGAGCGGGGCGTACTTGATCCAGGACCAGTCGAGCTTGGCGATGGTCTCGCCTTCGGCGGTCACGCCCGCTGAGCGCTGGGCGTCGCCGACGGTCGCCCCTGACGGGACCTCACCGGTAGCGGAGCCTGTCGGGCCTGCCGCGCCGGTCGAGACATCCGCGGGCGCGGCGGGCGCGCCCGGGGCCGCGTGCAGCAGCTCGCGCCGCAGCCGGGCAGCGGCGTCCTTGTTCAGTGAGTCGAGGGCGATCTGACCCTCGTCGACCCCGGTGCCGACACTGACCTTGGTGACGCCGAGGGCGCGGTGGACGAGGCTCGCGCTGAGGTCGACGCTGCGCACCCGGTCGAGGCGAGCGGTCAGGGTGGTGCGGTTGAGCAGGCCGCGGCGCACCTCCAGATGGGTCGCGGTGACGCGGTAGCTGGTGGTCAGCCACGGGATCAGGCCGACCACAGCAGCGATGACCGCGATGCCGAGTGCTACCGCCAGACCGATGAGTACGTTGGCCTGGCCGGCACCGAAGGCTCCGACCGCGGCCGGGATGATCGCCTGGCGCAGCGTCGAGATCGGGCTGACGACCGCCGTCCAGCCGGCCAGCCGCTGCCACTCTTCGTCCTGGATATAGCCGTCCTGTGGCCGGGCATCCTCGGGCCTCGCCTCTGGGACCTGCGCGTCAGGGACCTTCCCCTCGGGAGAGTCCGGCGTGCTCACGTCGCGTCCTCAGGGGTCGCGGCGGTGATCGCCACCAGCTTCGCGACGACCTCCAGTGCGAGCGCGTCGTCGAGACAGGCGATCTGGACGGTGCCGGCAGAGGAGGCGGTGGAGACCTTGACCGTACGCAGCCCGAAGTGCCGCATCAGCGGCCCCTGGGTCGAGTCGACCGTCTGCACCCGGGAGAGCGGCACGATCTCGTCGACGACGGTGAGCCACCCGTGGCGTACGTGGACGGCGATGTCGGTCACCTCCCACCGGTGGATCCGGAACCGGATCCTGGGCACGAAGGTCAGTCCGGGCA
>NZ_JBOHDN010000120.1:0-22618 GCF_050699375.1 Nocardioides sp.
GATGTCGGCTCGTCGCATCCTGGGGCTGGAGTAGGTCCCAAGGGTTGGGCTGTTCGCCCATTAAAGCGGCACGCGAGCTGGGTTTAGAACGTCGTGAGACAGTTCGGTCCCTATCCGCCGCGCGCGCAGGAAACTTGAGAAAGGCTGTCCCTAGTACGAGAGGACCGGGATGGACGAACCTCTGGTGTGCCAGTTGTTCCGCCAGGAGCACGGCTGGTTAGCTACGTTCGGAAGTGATAACCGCTGAATGCATCTAAGCGGGAAGCACGTTTCAAGATGAGGTTTCCCACCCCCATGTGGGGATAAGGCCCCCAAAAGATGATTGGGTTGATAGGCCGGAGGTGTACAGCAGCAATGCCCAGCCGACCGGTACTAATAGGCCGAGGGCTTGCCCCACCCACACCACACCACACCAACCCCCAACACAGGGACACGGTGTGAAACAGCGTGTAGGTGAACGGCACCCCACAAACAGAAACCCAAACCCAGATCCACCGCGTCCACTACACACATCCCAACCAACAAACCCCGTACACACGGGCACACCTGAAGAGTTGGTTGACAGAGTTACGGCGGCCATAGCGAACGGGAAACACCCGGACCCATCCCGAACCCGGAAGTTAAGCCGATCAGCGCCGATGGTACTGCACCCGAGAGGCTGTGGGAGAGTAGGACGCCGCCGGACATAACTTTGCGCAGGGCCACCCCTTCTGGGGTGGCCCTGCTGCCATTTGCGGCTGTTGTCGTGGCGTCTTCGCGCCACGCCCGGTTGACGTAGGCGGGAACCCGGGGTGCAATGTCATAGTTGCAGTCCGAATCAATTTCTCGAACTAGGAGTTCCCATGGTCAAGAAGCTGCTCATCGCCGCCGTCATCGCCGCGGGTCTCGGTGTGGCCATCAAGCTGGCCACCAGCCGCTGATCCAGAGCTCTCCAGTTGCCCGGTGCCGCAAGGTGCCGGGCAACTGTCATTTGACGCCCTGGGGAGCCTCTCCGTCCATCGCTCCCTCGTCCGGCATACCGGCGGGCGGCTCCTCCTTCGGGAGATCGACCTCAGCGAGCGAGCGTCGTGCGCCGGGTATCGCGAGGATGCCGGCCACCACTGCGAACAGAAGCACGCCGGCGAGCACGAGCAGCGACTCCACGGCGAACTGGTCCGCCAACGGGCCGAAGACGA
The DNA here is from genome assembly GCF_050699375.1 of Nocardioides sp. Taxonomy (GTDB): domain Bacteria; phylum Actinomycetota; class Actinomycetes; order Propionibacteriales; family Nocardioidaceae; genus Nocardioides. The sequence continues at coordinate 1,176 of NZ_JBOHDN010000120.1, forward strand.
CCATGGACAACGGCATCGCGACCGACATGACGATGCCGACGATGCCGAAGACGCGACCCTGCATCTCCGGCTCGACCCGCTCCTGGAGGATCGTCATCGCAGGGGCGCTGAGCGCCGAGAAGGAGACCCCGATCAGGAGTCCGAACGCGAAGAAGACCCACATGTTGGTCGAGACGCCCAGCCCGATGACCAGCAGCCCGATGAGCACGACGGAGCCGACCATCAGTCGCATCCGGTGGGTGATGCGCGGCCCGAAGGTGGCCATCGCGGCGCCGCCGGCCAGCATCCCGAAGCCCCAGAAGAGCTCGTTGGCCGTCAGCTTCCAGACCTCGTCACCGAAGGTGCGGGTCACCATCAGCGGGGTCAGGTAGGACGGCGCGCCGACCATGACCATGACCAGCGTGAACAGCACCAGAATCCAACGGACGTGGGCGTGGGAGGCGACGTACTTCATGCCTGCTCGCAGGTCGCCGAAGTAGGAGACCTTTCCCTGGTCGGTGCGTACGATGCGGGCGACCGGGACGAGGGCGAGCAGGCCCACGCCGATCAGTGCCGTGGCCGCGTCGATGAAGAAGACCGCGACGATGTCCATGCTGGCGTAGATCACCGCGGCGAGGGCCGGGGCGAGCAGCGCCATCGCGGACTGGATCGTCTGGAAGGCGCCGTTGATCCGGAGGAGCTGGGACGTCGGGACTATCTGCGGGATCATCGCGGTCACCGCCGGCATCTGGATCCCGGCGAAGACCGAACGCACCGCCAGAGCCAGATAGATGATCCAGAGGTCGTCTATCCCGCTGGCCATCATGCCCGCCAGGATCAGGGTGGCGACCGCGATGATGGTGTCCGAGCCCATGATCAGGAACTTGCGGTGATGCCGGTCGGCCCATACGCCGCCGAAGATCGACATGAACGCCTGCGGAAGCATGCCGAAGACGAGGCTCAGCGTCAGCACCGAGCCGGAACGGGTCTCGATGGTGAGGTGCCACATGACGGCGAACATCACGAGCATCGAGCCGAGCAGCGACACCGTCTGGCCGGCGAGGAAGATCGCAGCGTTGCGCTTCCAGCCGGGAAGCTCGTCTGCGGACATGTCGTCCACCCTCGACCCGGCCGTGAGGCACGTCAACCGACTTTGGTCCACCCGCGATCCGCACCAGGATCAGCGGTCTCCCGGTAGCTGCTCGAGCGGCCCGGCAGACCCTTGCACCTGCAGGTAAGGTGACCCTAACTTTCCTGAATGGAGTGGGCATGGGTTTCGACGACGGCCGGAAGCTGAAGGGCGTGTACGCAGCAGAGGTGCTGCGCGCGAAGCAGGTGACTCCGCACATGGTGCGGCTCACCTTCGGAAGAGGCGACCTCGAGCGTCTCCCGCAGCACGGATTCGACCAGTGGTTCCGGCTCTTCCTTCCCCGGCCCGGCGGCGAGGCCACCAACTTCGACATCGTCCCCGAGAGGCTCGGGATGATCGACTACCTCAAGTTCATGACGCACGGCGACCGGCCGCCGCTGCGCAACTACACCGTGCGGGAGCATCGACCCGACCTCGGCGAGATCGACGTCGACTTCGTCGTCCACGGCGATCTCGGGATCGCCGGTCCGTGGGCGGCGAAGGCAGAGCCCGGGGAGCGGGTCGTTCTGATGGATCAGGGCAAGGGTTTCGACCTCGCGGCCGATGCCTCCTTCCATCTGCTCGTCGGCGACGAGTCGGCCCTCCCGGCGATCCTCGGGATCCTCCGGGACCTGCCGGCGACCGCGCGTGGGCTGGCCATCATCGAGATCCCGGACATGGCCGACGTACAGGAGGTGTCCGGTCCTGCGGGGTTCGAGGTGCGGTGGCTGCCGCGAAAGGGGTCCCCCGATCAGCCGGGGGCGCTGGCGCTCGCCGAGCTGAGGTCGTTCACGCCCGAGGAGCCGGCAACGCTCTCCGCCTATCTGGTCGGCGAGCGGACGATCCCGACCGAAGGGCGACGTCACCTGGTCTCGGCCGGGGTGCCAAAGTCGCGTATCACGTTCGTCGGCTACTGGCGGATCGGCAAGGCCCAGGCCTAGGCCTAGGTGCCGATCCGCCGGCGCGCTCGGGCCTCAGCCGAAGAGGTCGGTGAGGGACGTGCGGACCTGGTCGAAGGCCAGCCACGCGAAGAGCAGCGCGCAGATGAGCAGGCCGATGTTGGAGACCCACTTGTTGCGCCACTCCGCGGGGGTGTGGCTCGTGTTGAGGAGCCAGAGCAGGGTGACGGCCAGGAACGGCATGAAGAAGGCGCCGAGGACCCCGTAGATGAGGATCAACCACGTGGGCTCGTCGGCCACCAGGAGCCAGATCATCGGCGGGAAGGTGAGCCAGAGGATGTACGCCCGGTACCAGATCCCGCCGCTCTTCGCCTCGGCCTCGTCGGCACGCCCGCGAATGGTCCCGACGAAGTCGGCGAACATCAGGCTGACACCGTTCCAGACACCGACCAGCGACGACATCGCCGCGGCCCAGAAGCCGATCAGGAAGAGCTTGCCGAACCAGTTGCCGTACCGGTCGGCGAGCACCGTCGACAGGTCGAGCATGCCCTTGTCGCCGGTGCCGATCGCGATGTTTGCCGAGTAGAGCAGCTCGGCGCCGACGATGAGGGTGGCGACCACGAAGATGCCGGTGACGACGTACGCAGTGGTGTTGTCGATCCGCATGACCCGCATGAACTGCGGCGTGTGCCAGCCCTTCTCGCGCAGCCAGTAGCCGTAGGCCGCCAGGGTGATCGTGCCGCCGACGCCGCCGGCGACCGAGAGGATGTTGACCAAGGAGCCCTCGGGGATGGTCGGAACCAGTCCCTTGAAGAGCTCCGGGAGGTTGGGCAGCGTGACGAGCGCGGCACCGACCATCGTCACGAACATGATCCCCACCAGGACGGCGAGGACCTTCTCGAAGAGGCCGTAGCGACCGGTCCACACGATCGCGATCCCGATCAGCCCGGAGACGATGCCCCACACCTTCACCGACGCGAAGGAGAAGAGCGCGGTCAGGGCGAGGCCGGTGCCGGCCATGGCCGCGGCTCCGTAGATGAAGCCCCAGATCACGATGTAGGGCCCGAAGTAGATCGTCGTCCAGATGCCCAGGCGTCGCCAGCCCTGGAAGATCGTCTCGCCGGTCGCGAGGGTGTAGCGCCCCGCGCCCTCGACCAGCACGACCTTCAGCGCACAGCCGATGACCACCGCCCACAGCAGGGCGTAGCCGTACTTGCTGCCCGCGATCAGTGTGGCCACCAGGTCGGCGGCGCCGACGCCGGTCGCGGCGACCACGAGGCCTGGCCCCAGGATCCGCCAACGCGGGGTTTCGGACGACTCGGTCCTCGCTGCATGTGACATGAGCGACAGGTATACCGTCTTTTAAGGCAGATCAGCGAGTTTTTGACCAAGTACGGCACGCTCGCGTTCGTTCGTACACATCTCCGCCGCTCGCTCCAGCTCCTTGCGAGCCTCGACGGTTCGGCCGAGACGGCGCAGCAGCTCGCCGCGTACGGTCGGGAGCAGGTGGGTGTTGTCGAGCCGATTGTCGGTCGCGAGCCGGTCGACGAGCTCGAGCGCCGGCATCGGGCCGTGGGCCATCGCGACCGCGACGGCACGGTTGAGATCGACGATCGGGTTCGGCGCGATGCGGCCCAACGCCTCGTAGAGCACGATGATCCGCTCCCAGTCGGTCTTCTCGACCGATTCGGCGACCGCATGGGTGCCGGCGATGGCGGCTTGCAGACCGTAGGGGCCCAGGCCACGAGGGGTCGCCTGCTCCAGGGCGGCCAGCCCGCGGTGGATCGCACCCCGATCCCATCTGGTGCGGTCCTGGTCCTCGAGAAGGATGGCGTCGCCGCTCTCGTCGATGCGGGCCGGGAACCGGGAGGCGGTCAGCTCCATGAGCGCGAGCAGGCCGTACGCCTCCGGCTCCTCTGGAAGCACGCCGATCAGCACACGGGTCAGCCTCCGTGCCTCTCGTGCGAGGTCGGTTCGGATCAGATCCTCCCCCGAGGTTGCGGTGGAGCCCTCGGTGAAGATCAGGTAGAGGACATTGAGCACACCGGGAAGCCGCTGCCTGCGCTCCTCGGGCGGCGGCGCCTCGAAGGGCACCTTCGCGGCCGCGATCGTCTTCTTGGCGCGGGTGATCCGTGCCTGGATCGTCGGCACCGGTACCAGGAAGGCCCGAGCGATCTCCTCGCTGCTCAGGCCGCCGACGACCCTGAGCGTGAGCGCCACCCGAGCCTCCTTCGACAGCACCGGGTGGCAGGAGACGAACATCAGCGCGAGGACGTCGTCGTCGATCCGCTCGACATCCAGATCGTCGGCGTACGCCTCATCCTGGTCGTGAGCGATCGCCGCGTACTTCTCGCGCTGGACGCCGGCGCGGCGGATCGTGTCGATCGCGCGCCGTTTGGCGGTGGTCATCAACCAGCCGACGGGGTTGGCCGGTTGGCCGCTCTCGGGCCAGGAGACCAGAGCCTCGGCCAGGGCTTCCTGGGCCGCGTCCTCGGCGAGGGAGAAGTCTCCCGTGTAGCGCGCGAGCGCGCCGACGATGCGGGCGGACTCGATCCGCCAGATCGCTTCGACGGCGCGCGTCGCGTCACTCATCGGACTCGATCCTTGGTCTCGACAGGCTCGACCATCGGGTGGGGGGGCGGCGCGTGTCGCGTCACTCATCGGTGTCTCCTCATCTGGAGGTGTCGACAGGCTCGACCACCGGGGGCGGTCAGAGCTGACCGTTCTTGGTCCGCCAGTCGAGCTCCTTCTGGATCCACGGGTTGTCCTGGGGGAACTCGTCGATCGTCGGGACCCGGCGGACCTCGACGGCGGAGCCGGGGAAGTAGGTGAGCCGCTTGGCCCACTCGACCGCCTCCTGCTTCGAGGCGACCGAGATCAGGTAGAAGCCTCCGAAGAGCTCCTTGGTCTCGCCGTAAGGGCCATCGGTGACCACCGGCTGCTCCTCGGCGTCGGCGTAGGTGACCACGGTGTGCTCCTCGGGGTCGAGGCCTTCCATGGCCAGCACCACGCCCGCCTTGATGAGCTCGTCGTTGAGCTGACCCATCTTCTCGAGCATCTGCTCGAACGGGATCTCGGCCATCGCGGCGTTCTGCTTCTCCTCGTCGACGGTGCGCCAGATCAGCATGTACTTCGGCATCTCGGTTACTCCTGTGTCGGTCGGGCCGCCTTGCCGGCCCGTTCACCCCTTGGTCGTACGAGGTCTACGCGGGATCGACATCGGGGACAATCTTTTTCTCGGGCGTGGGTAGGTTGGGGACGTGAAGATCTCGCTGTGGCCCAACCTCGTCTACCCCACTGCCGACATCCTTGCCGAGGCGCAGGCGGCTGACCAGGCTGGTTGGTACGGCGTCTGGGTCGCCGACCACTACATGCCCAACACCGGCACCGAAGATGTGAGCGACGGGCCGATGCACGAGGTCTGGGGGATCCTGCCGGCGCTGGCCGCGACGACTCAGAACGTACGCATCGGACCGCTCGTCTCCCCGACGACGATCCATCACCCGGCCCTGCTCGCGAACCGGGCCGCGACGATCGACCACATCGCCGGCGGCCGGTTCGTGCTCGGCATGGGTGCCGGCTGGCAGATCAACGAGCACAAGGCGTACGGCCTCGAGCTGCCGGGTGCGAAGGTGCTCGTCGACCGGTTCGAGGAGGCGATCGAGGTCACCCGGTCGCTGCTCGACAAGCCGCGGACCACCTTCGACGGGAAGCACTTCCAGCTCGCCGACGCTCCGTGCGAGCCGAAGCCGATGGCCTCGCCGCTGCCGATCCTGGTCGGTGCCAAGGGCCCGCGGATGCTGCGGGTCGTCGCCCGTCACGCCGACGAGTGGAACACCTGGGGCACGCCCGAGAGCGCGGGAGCGGTGCGGTCCAGGCTTCTCGAGGCCTGCGAGCAGGTCGGTCGTGACCCCGGCACGATGCGGACGACCACCAACCTGATGCTCGACCTCGACGGCGCGAACCCGGGCTTCGCCCGGAGCCAGGCCGGCTCGGCCGGCGAGCTGCAGGACCTGATCGGCCGCTATGTCGAGGCGGGGTTCGACGAGTTCATCCTGCCGACGTGGAATCTGGGTGACACGGGTGCGGAACGGATCGAACGGGCCGCTCGCCTCAAGGCCGACGTCATCGACCCTGTGCTGGTGCCTTAGTCGGCGCCCCGGCCAGAGCGGGCGAGGATCGCGCTGTTGATGACGTCGGTACCCGGCGCGTCGAGCTCGGGAATCGCCTCCGCGACGACGCTCAGGCCGGCCAAGGCCGTCGGGCCGACCGGCGGATAGAGCAGCGTACGCAGCCCCCGAGCGCTCCGCGCGAGGACCAGGCCGTCCGGGGCGAGGTGGGCGACCGCCTTGTCGAGCACTGCCGCCTTCGCGGCGTCGTCGGACCCGACCAGCCCGGCCAGGAGCACGACATCGGGCGGACACGGCGGAGTGGCGGAGGCTGCGTCGGCGTGCTCGAACGTCACGCCCTCGACCTCCAAACGACCGAACGCGGCCGCAGAGAGCTCGATCGCCTCCGCGTCGTGGTCGACACAGTGCACGGCGATGCCGCACTGGGCCAGGCAGAGCGCGGTCAGCGGCAGCGGCCCCGATCCGAGGAGCAGCACCCGCCGTGGCACGGTGCCCTGGCGGCGTACGGCCTCCAGCTCCATGTCGACGAGCAGGCGGTAGTTCTCGTCGTAGGGGAAGCGGGCCAACGCCCCGGCCGGGTCGGGGGAGCCGGCGATCTTGCGGGCCCAGACCCGCTCGAGCAGATGCTCCCCAGCGGACGTCACCGATCTGAAGTGGGCCGGGGAGCGCGACGGCGGGAGCGCGGCCAGCACCGCTGGCGCCGCGTGCTCGGGCACGCTCAGCACCGAGCTGACCAGTCGATGGAAGAGCGCGTCGACGACGATCCCGGGATCGAGCGACGGCTGGTCGAGCAGCTCGTCGAGGGTGGAGATCAGACGCTCGTCGACAGCTTCGAAGGCACCCGGATCCACAGTCGCACACGATCCCACATCAGCCGCGGCCGCCGCAGACGGTTCTGCCACTAGGTGATGATCCAGGGCTTCAGGCGACGCCCTTGGTGCGCCGGTAGCCGACCACTGGCTCGGGCTGGGGGCCGACATGGCGACGTACTACTCCGGTGGCGACCGCGGGTTCATCGACTGTCCGGCCCACGACGACGTCGTGCCCTGAGGTTCGCTCCGGATCCCAGGACTTTGCCGGCTCGTGTCTGGAACGATGTAGAACTGCGCCGAACGGCGACGACGTATCCCCCGTAAGCACGCCTACGGAAGGCGCCTACGAAAGGGAAAGAGCATGAAGTACGTCATCCTGATCCACTCCAACCCCCAGCCGTGGGGTCACCCGACGGGTGACTTCATCCCCGAGGTGCAGTCACTGCCCGAGGCCACCAGGGACGGCCTCACCGCTGCCTGGGAGGCGGTGATGGAGGAGCTCTCGGCCAACGGCGAGCTCCTCGGCGGCCAGGCACTCGCGGATCCGGCCTCGGCGAGGCTCTACCGCTGGGACGCCGGCGAGCCCGTCGCCACCGACGGCCCCTACTCCGAGGCGAAGGAGCACCTGGCCGGCTTCTTCCTCATCGACGTCGAGTCGCAGGCGAGGGCCGAAGAGGTCGTACGCAGCTTCAGCGGCCCCGGTGAGACGGTCGAGCTCCGGCCGGTGGCAACCTATTGACATGACGATGACGGGAGTCGAGGACGTGTGGCGGAAGGAGTCCGCCCACGTCCTCGGCGCCCTGCTTCGGGTCCATTCCGACCTGCCCGACTGCGAGGACGCCGCCCAGGAGGCGTTGATCGCGGCCGGTCAGAGGTGGTCGTACGACGGGGTGCCGGTCAACCCGCGGGCGTGGCTGATCCGGGTGGCTCATCGGCGACTGATCGACCAGCTGCGCGCGGACAAGGCACGGACGCGGCGTGAGGTCGCCGACGGGATCGCCCGGCGGCTCGACGAGCCGGACCCGGAGGCAGTGGAGATCGGGTCGGCCTACGACGACTCGCTGCGACTGATGATGATGTGTGCCCATCCCGCCCTCCGGCGCCCGTCGCAGGTGGCGATCACGCTGCGGTGCGTGGGCGGTCTGACGACGTCGGAGATCGCGGCCGCCTACCTGGTCCCGGAGGCGACCATGGGCCAGCGGCTCAGCCGGGCGCGAGGGACGCTGAAGGACGAGGAGTTCTGCTCGCCGGCGCCCGACGAGCTGCCCGAGCGGATCGCCTGCGTGCTCGACGTCTGCCACCTGATCTTCAACGAGGGCCACACCCGCACCAGCGGCCCGGAGCTGCAGGGCATCGAGCTCACCGAGGAGGCCATCCGGCTGGCCCGGATCGTGCGCGGCGTACTCCCCGAGCACGACGAGGCCACCGGCCTGCTCGCGCTCATGCTGCTCACCCAGGCCCGCTCGTGCGGGCGCGTCGACCACCTCGGCGACCTCATCCCGCTCAAGGACCAGGACCGCTCGCAGTGGGACCGGGACCTGATCCGTGAAGGTGTCACCCTGCTGGAGGACGTACTTCCCGAAGGGCCGGTGGGGCGCTACCAGCTGCAGGCTGCGATCGCCGCCGTGCATGCCGAGGCGGAGTCGTACGACGCAACCGACTGGCTCCAGATCAACCTGCTCTACGGGATGCTCGCCCAGGTGGCGCCCTCGCCCGCGGTCACGCTCAACCGTGCGGTGGCGGTGGCGATGAGCCTCGGCCCCGAGCACGGGATCGAGATCGTACGCGACCTGCTGGAGCATCCGGCGATGCTCAGGCACCACCGGGCCCATGCCGTGCTGGCGCACCTGCTCGAGCAGTCCGGCGACGTCACGACGGCGCGCGAGCACTACGTGCTCGCGGCGCGGCTGACCCGGAGCGTGCCGGAGCAGCGTTACCTGAACCGCCGGATCGAGGCCCTCGACCGGCCCTGACGATGGCCACGCCGATGTGGCTGAGAGTGGCAGAAGTCCTTCAGCTGAGCTCCGAGATGGCTAGGCTGAGGTCATGGACGAGGCCGAGGTGCGTGCGGTCATCTTCGGTCTGCATGACACGCTGATCCCGAGCGGAACCAAGGCCGAGCGGAACGCGATGGCTCGCGGCATGGGCTCCATCCTGGGCATCGATCCGGCAGCATTCGCCTCGGTGGTCGCCGAGACGCTCGATGAGCGGACCCGTGGCCTGCTGGCCGACGTGCACCACACCGTCCGATACCTGTCCCGGCGGCTGGGCGCGGTCCCCACCGAGAGCCAGGTCGAGGAAGCCATCAAGCGACGCCTCGACTTCGCGCTCTCCCTGCACGCCGCGACCTGGGCTCTCCCTGTCCTGGGTGCGCTGCGGACGCGCGGGTTCAGACTCGGGCTGGTCTCCGACTCCTGCTGCGCTACGACCGAGGTCTGGCCGGACAGCCCTCTCAGCGAGTACTTCGACGCGGTCTCGTTCTCGTGCCAGACCGGCGTACGCAAGCCCGACTCGGGCGCCTATGTGGTCGCGGCGGCAGCGCTCGAGGTGGCGACCACCGAGTGCGTCTACGTCGGTGACGGCGGCAGCCGTGAGCTGAGCGGCGCCGAGGCGCTAGGAATGAGAACCGTACGTTTCGAGCCCGAGGACCCGGCGCAGCGCGCAGAGGTCGAGTCGGACCCGGACCCCGAATGGAGCGGCCCGACGATCGGTGACCTGAACGAGCTCATCGCGATGATCGGCGTGCCGATGCCCCGAGAAAAGTCCGAATCGCGGACTTTCGTCTCCGGCAATGTGGTGCCGTGGGGCTCGAAGGGATCATCCCGCTGATCTGGCGCTGAGAGCGCCGATCGCAGCTGCACGACTCGATCAGAGTGCTGGTCGCGGGTCAGCATCCCACTCCTCGTGGGTCGATGTCAGCCGAAGATCGGGATCCTTCGAGACATCGGTCCGCTCCTCGGCACGGTTCCGGGCTGCCATCGAATTGGTGTCTGAAATCACACGGCCGCTGTTACCTGTCCTGCGACAGGTTGTCGGCTCCTCTGGTGGGTCCTTGATTGGACCGGATCGCTCCGTCAGGCGGCACCGCACGCCTGAAATCGGGACGAAATGGTCGTTCACCCCTAGCCAGTTCGCGCTGAAAACGGTAAGAATCGATCGACCGACAGGGAAGAAAATTACCGACTCCGAACCCCACATTTCGGACTCAGGTTTCCAACAGTCATGGTTTGCCCCCGATGCCCTTGACCTACATGCTTACCTGTCAGTCGACAGTTAAATCATGTTCAAGGAGGGAACCGGGTGGCGCTAGCTGCAGACCACAGCACGGACACGGTGCTGAACGCACGAGCAGATGCTCGCGCGCAGGGGGGACAGGTCAGCGACTGGATGCCGTACCTACCGGCTTCGTCGAGTCCGTACTGTCCGAGCGACGTCGACCCGAGCAGCCTGACGTGGGCCGAGACGGTCGCTCCCGGGGGGTACACCCACAAGGTCCTCGCCCGAGGCACGCGGCTCCGTCTCGAGGACCCGACCGGCGAGGCCTGCGCCCACACGCTCGTCTACAACGCACTCGAGCCGACCGAGCGCCTCAACGTCGCCGACACCCAGAAGATCCCGTGGCAGGCCTACCTCGGCGCCGGCCACCCGCTGCTCTCCGGTGACGGCCGTGTGCTGGCCACGATCCTCGAGGACAGCTCGGGTCGCCACGACGCCTTCTGCGGGACGAGCACCGGCGCCTGGAACGCACTGCGCTACGGCACCGCGCTGCCCGAAGGGCCCGCGCCCGCCGGTCGTGACCTCTTCGTCAAGGCGGCGGCCAAGCACGGGCTCGGCCCGGCCGACGTACCTCCCTCGGTCTCGTTCTTCCAGGGAGTCCGCGTCGCCGCGGACGGAAGCTTCGACTGGCTGGGCTCGTCCGGGGCCGGGACCTCGGTCGAGCTCGTGGCCGAGCTGCCCCTGACCGTCCTGATCGCGAACGTCCCGCACCCGCGGGACCCGCGCCCCGAATACATCGTCGGTCCGCTGCGCGTGCACGCCTGGCGTACGCCGGAGACGACCCCCACCACCCCGGGCGACGCGCGTTTCGACGCCTCTCCCGAGATCCGGCGGGCATATCTGAACACACTCGACTATGCGGAGGCTCGGGCCCTGTGACAACCACGATCGACGACCCGGTGATGAGGCCTGTGACCACCGTTCCTGTCCCAGCGACCACCTATCTGACGCCCGACGGGCAGCTGGTCTCCAGCGTCCCGGTCGGTGCCTCGTACGCCGACGGGAGCCCGCTCGACTGGGGCGACCCGCTCGTGGCGGGCACCGTCATGGTCGACGAGCAGGTGGCCCCGCGGGCCTCGTGGTCGGGCGTCGTACGTGCCGGGCAGGTCCTGACGATCGTCGATGTCGGGGGCAACCAGTCGGGAGACTGCCTGCTCTACAACGCGAACGACACCGACGAGCGCTACAGCGCGCAGGACACGCTCGCGTGGCAGAACAGCGCCTACATCCGCACCGGGACGGTGCTGCGCAGCAACCTCGGTCGCGCCCTGATGACCGTCGTCGACAACGAGATCGACCGCCAGGACACCATCGGCGGCGCCTGCTCGCGCGAGTCCAACACCCTGCGCTACGGCCACCACGTGATGTATCACCACGGCTGCCGGGAGAACTTCCTGACCGAGGGCGCCAAGCACGGGCTGGGCATGCGCGACATCGTCTCCAACATCAACTGGTTCATGAACGTCCCCATCGAGGAGGACGGTGCCCTCGGCATCGTCGACGGCATGTCCGCGCCGGGGAAGCGGGTCGCGCTCCGTGCGGAGACCGACACCCTGGTCCTGGTCTCCAACTGCCCGCAGATGAACAACCCCTGCAACGCTTTCAACCCGACGCCTCTGCGGATGATCGTCTCCGAGCCGGACGCCGACTTCGACTACGAGGCTGACGCATGACGGCTGGTCTGTCCTTCGACACCGTCCTGGTCGCGAACCGGGGAGAGATCGCCCGCCGAGTGATGCGCACGGCGCGTGAGCTCGGGATGCGTACGGTGGCGGTCTTCTCCGAGGCCGACCGAGCGGCTCCACACGTACGCGAGGCCGACGAGGCCGTCTGTCTGGGCTCCGCGCCCGCACGCGACTCCTACCTCCGTGGCGACCTGATCATCGCAGCAGCCCTGCGCACCGGCGCGGGGCTGATCCATCCCGGCTACGGCTTCCTGTCCGAGAGCTCCGCCTTCGCCCGCGAGGTCGAGGATGCCGGGCTCCGTTTCGTCGGTCCGACGGCGGACCAGATCACCGCCTTCGGCGAGAAGCACTCCGCCCGCCGGCTCGCCGAGATCGCCGGGGTGCCGATGCTGGCCGGCACGGGTCTGCTCTCGGGCCCGGACGAGGCGGCCGCGGAGGCGGCCCGGATCGGGCTGCCGGTGATGGTCAAGGCGACCGGCGGCGGTGGCGGCATCGGGATGACCGCCTGCAGCTCGGAGGAGGACGTGCGGGTCGCCTTCGAGCGGGTCGCTCGCCTGGCCCAGACCAGCTTCGGGACCTCCGGGGTGTTCCTGGAGCACCTGGTGCGCCCCGCGCGTCACGTCGAGGTGCAGATCTTCGGCGACGGCCAGGGTCAGGTCGCCGTGCTCGGGGACCGCGACTGCTCGCTGCAGCGCCGCAACCAGAAGGTGATCGAGGAGGCGCCGGCGCCGGCACTGCCCGAGGCCGTACGCACCGTCCTGCACGACTCCGCGCGCCAGCTCGCCAAGTCGGTCTCCTACCGCTCGGCCGGGACCGTGGAGTTCGTCTACGACCCGGGTCGCGAACAGATCTCCTTCCTCGAGGTGAACACCCGTCTCCAGGTCGAGCACGCGGTCACCGAGCAGGTGATGGGCATCGACATCGTCGCTCTCATGCTGCGCCTGGCCCGCGACGGGGTCGGCGTCCTGCCGGACGAGCTCTTCCGCAGGTGCCCCGTTCCCGAGGCGTACGCCGTCGAAGCACGTGTCTACGCCGAGGACCCTGCCAAGGACTCGATGCCGTCCTCCGGCCTGGTCACGCGCGCGGTCCTCCCGGCCGAGTCCGACAGCGTGAGGGTCGACTCCTGGATCGAGACCGGTCTCGAGGTCTCGCCCCACTACGACCCGCTGCTCGCCAAGGTGATCGCCACCGGCGGGACTCGTGACGAGGCCCTCTCCATCCTGGGCGAGGCGCTCGCACAGACCCGTATCGACGGCATCGTCACCAACGTCTCCGCGCTGCGTGCGATGACGAGCTACGCCGAGCTCCGCTCGGCCACCCACTCGACCTCGACCCTGGCCGACCGTGCCAAGGAGGGCTCCGCCAAGGATGGTGGGGACCCGGACCCGCGCATCGATGTGCTCGACGCGGGCGTGCTCACCACGGTCCAGGACCTCCCCGGCCGGGTGGGGTACTGGCAGGTCGGTGTGCCTCCGTCGGGGCCCTTCGACTCGGTCTCCTTCGCCGAGGCGAACCTGGCCGTCGGCAACCACCGGGGCGCTCCGGGCCTCGAGGTCACGGTGCCGTTGGCGTCGGGCCGGTCGACGGCCGGCGGACCGACGCTGGTCTTCTCCGATCCCGCCGTCGTCTGCGTGACCGGTGCCCCCATGCCGGTCACCGTCGACGGCGATCCCGTCCCGCAGTGGGAGCCGGTCGAGCTCCCCGCGGGGTCCACCTTGAGGCTGGGCCGCTCCGACGGCCCGGGGCTGAGGGCGTACGTCGCGGTCCGGGGTGGCCTGGACGTACCGGAGTTCCTGGGCAGCGCCTCGACCTTCACGCTCGGCGGCTTCGGCGGGCACGCCGGCCGCGCTCTCCAACGAGGGGACGTGCTCCGTCCCGGCACCGCGAGCGACCCTCAGGCTCAGCCCGCGGCCACTCCCGACTCGCGGCGGCCGGCGCTGACCAGCACCTGGGAGATCGGCGTCACCGAGGGGCCGCACGGTGCCCCGGAGTTCTTCACGCGCGAGGACATCGACCAGCTCTACGCGGCGAGCTATCAGGTGCACCACAACTCGGCTCGCACCGGCGTACGCCTGATCGGGCCGAAGCCGACCTGGGCCCGTGCCGACGGTGGTGAGGCGGGTCTGCACCCGTCCAACATCCACGACACCCCCTACACGGTGGGCTCGCTCGACTTCACCGGGGACACCCCGATCATCCTCGGTCCCGACGGACCCTCGCTGGGCGGCTTCGTCTGCCCGGCGGTGGTCGCCAGCGGCGAGCTGTGGAAGATCGGGCAGCTGCGGCCCGGCGACAGGGTGCGTTTCGTGCCGGTGCGGGAGGGCAAGGCCGCCGGCCTGGTCAACCACCGTTCTTCCCTGACGGTGGCTCGCGGGTCGGGCGGCGACGGCGACGACGGCGTGCTGGGCAGGCTGCCCGGGACCCCCGCACGGCCGGAGGTCACCTACCGGCGCAGCGGGGACAACTCGGTGTTGGTGGAGTACGGCCCGATGACGCTCGAGCTGGGTCTGCGAATGCGGGTGCACGCGCTGCAGTCGGCGCTCGCCGAGCACGCGCCCGCGGGCATCATCGACGTCACGCCGGGGATCCGGTCGCTGCAGGTGCACACCGACTCCTCGGTCCTGCGGGCCGGTCAGGTCGCCGGGCTGCTGCGTGAGCTGGAGGAGGACCTGCCCGCGACCTCGGAGCTCACCGTGCCTTCACGACGGGTGCGCCTGCCGCTGTCCTGGGACGACCCGGCGACCCGCGAGGCGATCGAGCGCTACACCGCCGGCGTACGCGACGACGCGCCGTGGGCGCCGTGGAACATCGAGTTCATCCGCCGGATCAACGGGCTCGCCTCGGTAGAGGAGGTCCATCGGACCGTCTTCGACGCGTCGTACCTGGTGCTCGGGCTGGGTGACGTCTACCTGGGCGCGCCGGTGGCGACACCGCTGGACCCACGGCACCGGCTGGTCACGACGAAGTACAACCCTGCGCGCACCTGGACGGCAGAGAACTCGGTCGGCATCGGCGGCGCGTACATGTGCATCTACGGCATGGAGGGGCCGGGCGGATATCAGCTGGTCGGGCGCACGACGCAGGTGTTCAACCGGTTCCGCAAGAGCGCCACACCGGGCGGGCTCTTCCACGAGGACCCGTGGGCGCTGCGGTTCTTCGACCGGATCGAGTGGTATCCGGTCTCCGCCTCGGAGCTCTTGGAGCTGCGGGCCGAGGTCGAGGCCGGACGCGGTGAGTTCGAGACCGAGGAGGGCACCTTCTCGATCAAGGAGTACGACCGCTTCCTGGCCGCCAACGACGACTCGATCTCGGCCTTCCGCGACCGTCAGTCCGCTGCTTTCGACCAGGAGCGGGAGCGCTGGAAGGTCTCGGGCGAGTTCGACATCTGCGACCGCATCGGAGCCCAGGACGACCCGTCGGAGGTCGAGGTCCCGGACGGGTGCGTGCAGGTGACCGCACCGTTCACCTCGACGGTCTGGAAGGTCGTGGTCGGCCTCGGTGCGCGGGTGGCCGAGGAGGACCCGCTGATGATCGTCGAGGCGATGAAGATGGAGGCGAGCGTGCCCGTGCCCGTCGCCGGCGAGGTCGTCGAGGTCTACGTGAAGCCGGGCGAGCAGATCGTCCCGGGACAGGTCATCGCCGCGGTGCGTCCATCCGAGCGGGTCGGGGCACCGAGTTGATCCACTCGCTTCCCGGCGGCGCGGCCGCTCGTGCCGCCGAGGCGCTCGATCGGATCGAGGCATCGGATCGCCCGGAGATCTGGATCTCGCTGCGTACGCGTGCCGACCTGCTCGAGGAGGCTGCCGCGATCGACGCGAAGGTGGCCGGCGGGGAGGTCCTGCCGTTGGCGGGGCGGCTGCTGGCGGTCAAGGACAACATCGACGTCCGTGGGCTGCCGACGACAGCGGGGGCGCCCTCGTACGCCTACACGCCTGCCGCCGACGCCACTGCTGTCGCACGGCTGCGCGCGGCCGGGGCGCTGGTCGTGGGGAAGACCAACCTGGACCAGTTCGCCACCGGGCTGGTGGGCACCCGTAGCCCGTACGGCGCGGTCCGCAACGCCTGGGACGCGACCCGGATCTCGGGCGGATCCTCGTCCGGCTCGGCGGTCGCGGTCGCGCTGGGCCTGGTCGACCTCGCGCTGGGGACCGACACCGCGGGCTCCGGTCGCGTGCCGGCGGCGCTCAACGGGATCGTCGGGGTCAAGCCCTCGCGCGGGCTGGTGCCGGTCACCGGGGTCGTGCCGGCCTGCTACACGCTCGACTGCGTCACCGTCTTCGGGCGGGATCTGGCGTCTGCGCGGGCGGCGGCGGAGCTGATGTCGGGTCCTGACCCGGCGGATCCGCTGTCACGTACGCTGCCTTCTGATGGTGGGGTGCCGCCGGTGCCGCGGGTGGCGGTGCCGACCAGCGAGCATCTCGAGGGGCTCGCCCCGGGGTGGTCGGTCGCCTTCGAAGCGGTGGTCGCCCGTCTGGCCTCGGCCGGCGCCGAGATCGTCGAGACCGACATCTCCCCGTTGCTGGAGGCGTCCGAGCTGCTCTATGAGGGCGCCTTCGTCGCCGAGAGGTACGCCGCGGTGGGCTCTCACCTGGAGGACCACCGGGATCTGATCGGGACCGATCTGGACCCGACGGTCGCCTCGATCGTCCTCGCCGGAGCAGCGCCCCGGGCGGTCGACTGGGCGCGGGACACGGCTCTGCTGGCTCGTCTCGGCGCCGAGGGTCGGTCGGCGCTGGCCGGGTGCGCCGCATTGCTGACGCCGACGACGACCTGGCACCCGACGATCGCCGAGGTGGCCGCGGACCCGGTCGGGGCGAACGCGCGCCTGGGTCGCTACACGAACTTCGCGAACCTGCTCGACATGGCCTCGCTCGCGGTCCCGGCGGGCCAGGTCGGCGGGCTGCCCTTCGGGGTGCTGCTCACCGGTGCGGCCGGGAGCGACCGGACCCTGGCCGCCCTCGGTCACCTGCTGCTCAGCCCCAGCGTCGATGTCTTCGTGGTGGGTGCTCATCTGTCGGGCCAGACGCTCAACCACCAGCTGGTCGAGGCGGGAGCGACGTTGCTGCGCCGGACCTCGACCTCGGCGGCGTACCGGCTGTTCGCGCTCGAGACGGTGCCGCCCAAGCCTGGGCTGGTCCGGGTCGGTGGTCCCGGGACCGGGGCGCGGATCGAGGGCGAGCTGTGGCGTGTGCCGGCTGCTGGTTTCGGGGCATTCGTCGGCGGCGTACCTGCGCCCATGGTCATCGGGACGGTCGAGCTGGAAGAAGGCCTCTCGGTCTCGGGATTTCTCGTCGAGCCGTATGCCCTCGAAGGGGCCGTCGATATCTCCGTGCACGGAGATTGGCGTAGTTACCAGTCTGAGCAGGGCCTTTAACGTTCAGCGTCGATCTTTGTTACGGGACCGGGGTCATTCCTCCTGGTGGCACAGGACCCTGTTCAGGGGCCTGGTTCGCCGTCACACTGGGCAGAATTCCGCCAGCATTATCGCCCCGGGAGGATGCTGTGCAATGTCCAGAGCCTGGTCGCGCCATACACTTTGTTGACAGGGAATTCAACCCTTCTGTGGGACTTTCGACTCTATTCTTTAGAGGAAGAAGACTCTTTCGAATCTTCCCCGAAACTCGGGAGGCCGCTTAGATGGCATACATGACAACTAGGCGTTCTCGGCCCGGCCGCCCTAGGCATGTGCCCGATTCGGGTACTGCCTCACCACGTGATCAGATCCTGGATGCATCCGCGCGACTCTTCGTTTCCCAGGGCTTCGCGGCGACATCCACCCGCGAGATCGCCGACCAGGTCGGCATCCGCCAAGCGTCCCTCTACTACCACTTCGCGGGCAAGGACGAGATCCTCGTCGAGCTGCTCCGGAAGTCGGTCCGTCCGACCACGGACAAGGTCGAGAAGATCCTCAACCAGGTGCCGCCGTTGGACTACGAGACGGCTCTTTATCTGCTCGTGCTCATCGACGTACGCACGCTCGCCGATGTGTCGCACAACGTCGGCATGCTCTATCTGTTGCCGGATGTGACCAACGGCGAGGTCTACACCGAGTTCCGCAAGGAACACGAAGAGCTCGCTGCTGCCTACGCCGATCTGGCCAGCAAGGTGGCCTCGGAGAAGGTGCTGGAGGGCGTGAGTCTGAAGCAGTTGGGCAACATGCTCATCCAGCAGGTCGAAGGCGTCATCAAGATGCGCACCGAGATGCTCACCGAGGACGCGGTCAGGAGGATCACGTGCCCGGAGGCGTGGGCCATCGCGGCCTCGTGCCTGCGGATCTGCGGGGTCAGCCAGGACAAGATCCAAGCTGCGAACGAGGTCGCCGTGGACATGCTCGACGACTTCCTCGAGGACAGGGTCCGCGAGCTCGCCTGACAAGCCAGGCTGACAAGACGGTAAATGGTGGGCCGGGCTTGCGCGCGTGAGTTGCCCCGTTGAGGCTTGAACGACAAACTTTCCGAGCCCATTGTCCGCTTCCCCACCACGAGGACCCCCACACGTGCGCAACGACTCTTCCGGAGGCCACTGATGGCCCGGAAGCAGACAGCCATCCTCTCCGTCACCCGCGGGGTCACGACGCTCAACGGGCTGGTGGTCGAGCGTCCTTGGGGAGAAGACCCGCATCAAGCGGGCGTACGCGCCGTGCGGGAGCAGTTCGCCGGGCCGAGCCGTAGGCCGGTCGAGGTCGTGGCCACCGACGACGAGGCCCGGATCCGGATGGTCGTCCACCCGGACGGGCTGATCACCGATGTCGAGACGCTCGAGGTCTTCGGGCGCCATTCCTCGCCGGACGCCGTTCCGGGTGCGGCGTGGCTGCCGGCCGATGCTGTTGCTCCTCTGGTCCTCGAGGCCGAGCCCGATGAGCCCGAGGAGGAGCCGTGGGTTCCTCCGGTCCTCGCCGTTCCGGCGCCGATGGTCGAACCGGAGCCTGCTCCGCCTCCGCCTCCCGCTCCGGCCCCGGCCCCTGAGTCTGGGGCTGAACCCGCGCCGGCGCCTCCGTCCGAGCCAGAGTCCGAGCAGACCGTTGAGGCTGCCCCCGTCCCTGCGCCGCCGTCAGAGCCGGAGGCCGAGTCGCCCGCTGAGGCCGCGCCTGCGCCCGCCCAGGTGCCTCCGCCTGAGCCGCAACCGGAACCCGATCCGGAGCCTGAACCCGGACCGGGGTTTGAGCCGGAGCCTGAGAAGGATCCCGGGCCGGCGCTACCGCCCGTACCTGTCCCGACGTCCGCTTCGGCGCCTCAGCCCGAGGCCGAACAGGTCCCTGACCGCCCGGCCGGACCGCTGGTTCCGGTGCACCACATGGACCCTGGCCCCTACCGACGGTCACGGATGACCCGCCGAGGCAGGGTGGCGCTGGTCGTGGTCGGTGTCGTGCTGCTGATCGTGCTCTACGAGATCGTTCGCGGGCTCGTGACCGGGGCCGGCCCGGACTCCTCCGACAAGCAGGATCCGCAGAGCCAGGAGTCGGCGCCCAGCGCCCCGGCAAGCGACGACGTCATCGAGCCGACGAAGGAGGCCTCGCCGAGCGCACCGGCGTCCTCAGCACCCGTCGAGCCGAAGCCGACCTCGACGCCCAAACCCTCCAAGAAGCCGACGGCGGACCCCGGGCCGACCAGGACCCTGTCGGTGGACGCGACCGCGATGACCGAGGCGATCGGCCTGCGGATCGACGCCAGCCGGCTGCCGGTGACGGCCACGATCGCGATGGATCCGTGGGGCGCGCCGGAGCGGTTCACGCGTACGGTCACGATCACCGAGCCCAACCAGCGCGTCGTGATCAAGCCGGTCGCCTCCGGGCACGCGAAGTGGAGCGTCAAGGTCGCCGGGGCCACGAAGGTCACCGGCTACACCCACTCCTGGCCCGAGGGGGACCGCGAGTTCATCAAGCGTTGAGCGTCATCGGGCGGAAACCGTCCCGGGCCTGAATTGCTACCACGGTCGGATGTGGCCCATCCGGAGCGGGCGTACGCTGCATGAGAACGTGTTCCTGCGCCTCGGAGGTCTCGCATGCCGCTCAAGATCACCCCGCCGGTCGGCACTCGCAAGATTGCCGACAAGGCACTCGGGAAGGTGGAGCGCACCGCCAAGCAGGGCGTGCGCTGGGCCTTGGGGCACGGCCTGCCGCGTACGGCCATCGTCCGTTCCGCCAAGAAGGGCGACCTGCAGGGGGACCTGATCCTCAGCGGGCCCGGGTCGCACACCTTCGATCTCGCCGACCTGTTCGAGGAGTTTCGCGCGCGTGGGCCGCTCTACAAGGGCGGCTTCAGCCACCTCGCGGTCGACCATGAGGTCATCAAGGAGGTGCTGACCAGCAACGACTTCATCACCGGGTTCTTCGCCCCCGACGAGTCGGGCACGGGGCTGATGGCGAAGGCGGCCGCGTGGTCGTCCAGCGACGTCTTCGCGCCTCTCCAGCCACCGTCGCTGCTGGCGACCGAGCCGCCGGAGCACACGCGCTACCGCAAGCTGGTCACTCGCGTCTTCACGGTGCGGGCGGTCGAGAAGCTGCGCACCCGCACCGAGGAGATCGCGCGTGACCTGCTCGATGACCTGGAGCGAGAGGCCTCCTCGGGGGCGAGCGTCGATCTGGTCACCCGCTACTGCGGGCTGTTGCCGATCACGGTGATCTCCGAGGTGCTCGGCGTGCCCCTCGAGCTGCGTGAGCGCATGCTCGAGCTCGGCAAGGGCGCTGCGCTCAGCCTCGACATCGGGCTGGAGTGGCGCACCTTCCGGGACATGGAGTCGTCGCTGGAGGAGTTCGACACCTGGCTGCGCGGCCACCTCGAGCACCTCGCCGAGCACCCCGGGGACGACCTGCTCAGCCAGCTCGTCGCACTCCGCGACGACGGGGACCGGCTCAGCGAGCGGGAGCTGCGTGCGGTCGCCGGCCTGGTCTTCGCGGCGGGCTTCGAGACCACCGTGAACCTGATCGGCAACGGCATCGCGCTCCTCCACGACAACCCCTCGCAGCTCGAGGCGCTCAAGACGCAGCCCGACCTGTGGTCGAACGCGTCCGACGAGATCCTGCGACTCGACCCGCCGGTGCTCCTGACCGGCCGCGTCGCCCGGCGCAGCTCCACCATCGCCGGTGAGCACATCCCGCGCGGCACGATCATCAACACCGTTCTCGCCGCCGCCAACCGCGATCCTGCCGTCTTCACCGACCCGGCCACCTTCGATGTCACCCGAGAGAACGCCCGCGACCACCTCTCCTTCTCCGGCGGCCGCCACTTCTGCCTCGGTGCCGCCCTGGCCAGGATGGAAGGCGAGATCGGCCTCCGGCTCCTCTTCGAGCGCTTCCCCGACCTCGAGCTCCTCGAAGGTCGCGAGCGCCACCCCACCCGCATCCTCCGCGGCTACTCCCACCTCCCCGCCCGCCTCTCCTGACCCGCCGAGGCGTCACCTCTGCAGGCCGAGCCGTCACCTCTGCAGGTCGAGGAGAGTCACCTCTGCAGGTCGAGGAGTCACTTCTGCAGGTCGAGGAGTCACCTCTGCAGGCCGAGGAGTCACCTCTGCAGGTCGAGGAGTCGCTTCTGCAG
>NZ_JBOHDN010000121.1:0-2565 GCF_050699375.1 Nocardioides sp.
ACGAGCGGAACCGCGTGCGCAGGGACGCATAGGTCAGACCGCGTCGAGCGCGGGGTAGACCACCAGCACCTCGGGGCCCTTGTCCGGCGAGGGGTAGGTCACCGTCCTGGTGGCGTCGACGGCGCGCAGCACGAGATGGTAGGTGCCGACCTCGAGAGGTCCACCATCGGCCACAACCACGCCGTTGGCCAGGTCGGAGGATGCCGGGACTTCGGTGAGCGTGGTCACGATGGCCGTGTCGACGTTGCGCACGATGACGGTGCGGCTCGTGGTCGCGGACAGGTTCACCGCCGCCTCGCCCTCGGTGGCCGTGATGGTCACGTGCCCGGTGTCGCCGTCCCAGATTGCGCTCATGTGGTGACCTCCAGGTCAGTGGCTCCCCCGGTCAGGGTGAGGTGGCGTGCGGGTCCCGTGCGGATGGTGAGGGTGACGCCATCAACGGGCAGGGGTGGGATCGTGGTGTCGCTGATGGCCGCTGTCACCGGCCCGATGGTGATGGTCGGCAGGCTGGCCACGAGGGTTCCCGTGATGGCCGGCGGACCCTCGACCGTCCCGACAAGGGCGAGCACGGGCGGGCCGATCTGCACGACTGGCAGGTCGGCGACCAGGGCCCCGGCGTAGACGGGTGGCGCGACCGTGCCGGAGATGCTCGAGGTCGGCGGCCCGATGACGATCGACGGCAGGTCGGCGGCGAGGACGTTGGAGCCTGGTGCGGTCACGGTCCCGGTGATGGCGGCCATGGGTGGCCCGACGATGACAGTGGGCGTGCTCGCGTCGAGGGTGCCGCTATAGGTGGGCGGCGTGCTCGTGCCAGTCCACGCCATGGTGGGCGGTCCGACGGTGATGGCGGCCGTAGCGGCTGCGAGGTCCCCGGCGTAGGTCGGGGCCGTGACGGTCCCGGACATGGCCATGGTCGGAGGTCCAACGGTGACCGTGGGCAGGTCGGCCACGAGGTCGCCACTGCCAGCCGGTGCGGTGACCGTCCCGGAGATGGCTGAGGTGGGCGGTCCGACCGTGAGCGTGGGTGTGCTCGCGGCGACGTCGCCCGCGTAGACCGGGACGGCGGCGGTGCCGGAGATAGCAGCGCTCGGCGGTCCCACCGTGAGGGCGGGCAGGGAGGCGGTCAGGGTCCCGGTGAAGGACGAGCCCCCGACGGTGTCCGCCATCCACGTGTCGACCTCGGCCTCAGTCAGGGCGTGGTCGAAGACACGGAAGTCGTCCCACTGCAGCCATGCCGTGGCGTTGCTCGTCAGGTGGTAGGTGGCGGAGGCCGACAGGAACGACTGTGAGCCGGTGTCCTGGTCAACCTGGACGCCGTTGACGTAGCAGGTCCGCGCCGTGGTCGCGTTCGCCACGAACGCGACGTGGGTCCAGGTGCCGTCCGGGATTACCCCCGTGCTTCGTCCGCTCAGGGCGGTGATGGACCCGTTGCTCTGGATCGCCCAGCGGGTCCCTGCCGAGGTGCCGATGTCGCACACGACGGTGCCCGAGCCCGGTGCTCCGGTGCGCCGGACCCAGCCCATGACCGAGAAGACGTTGCCCCCCGCGGCCCCCAGCGCCGGGAAGGTGACCTCGTCCGTCCCGGTCGGCGCATACCCGCCGCCAGTGTGCCCAGTCGCCCAGCCTCCACCGCCGACGGTGCAGTTGTTGCCGACGCCGGAGGAGTCTGCGGTGGTCGTGCCGGAGCCCTCGGGAAACCCCAGCTCCATCCGGAGCGACATGGGTCAGCCCTCAGGCGGTCGGCGCGGTGACGGGGACGGTGAGGACCGGCGCCCCGAGGTCGACCGAGCCGCCGGAGACGATCGCGGTGTTGTCGAGGATGAGGTCAGCAGCAGCAGTGCCTACCGAGCCCTCCAGGACAGCGACAGCGCCGGAGGTCTGGAGCCGGAAGTGCGCGGCGGTACCCGAGGCCGATGCTGTGACCGCGCCGGGGTCCGCGCCGGTGACCTGCCCGGGCGCCGGGGTCGCGGCGGTCCAGGACGCGATGGTGACCGAGGCGAGCAGCGTTCCGCCCGCAGCACCGCCCGGGCCAGCAGCGGCACCGGTGCGGATCTGGAGCACGGCGTTGGTGCCGAGCGAGGTTGCGAGCGAGTCGTCCACGGCAGCGGTCGCGGCGGTGTCGAATGCCGCTGCCACGGCGGTGGTGATGACGATGGCCATGATGGTTCTCCTGTCAGAAGTCCGTGTCGGGGTGTTGGTCCGAGACGGTCCGTCCGCGAGGAACGGGCCTAGTCCTGCGGGGTGTTGCTGACGGCGGTGGCGCCGAAGAGGGGGGCGCCGACGAAGGCGTAGACAGCGAGCGCACCGAGCACCCAGACAGGCGTGGTGTCGGCGGTGGCGGAGCAGTAGACCGGCACGGAGCCGAGCCCGAGACCGACCGTGGCGTATCCGGCGTAGGCGTACTTGCGGGCCTTGGCGGGGAGGATGGTGAGCGGGTTCATGGGTGTCTCCTCAGTTGTCGTCGAAGTGGAACCACGCGACGATGAACGCCGCGATGAGCAGGGCCTTGCGGACCCAGCGGGGAAGCTTGCGGACGTAGCGCGTGTAGGGCATCCCGTCAGGGCC
>NZ_JBOHDN010000122.1:0-5668 GCF_050699375.1 Nocardioides sp.
TGGGCGAAGCTGATCGACTTCGAGACGAACCTCCCGACTCAGGTCGAGGAGCTCATCCAACAGCGCGCCGAGCGCGACCAGCCACGAAGCTGAACGTCGGCCTCGGGAGTGCGCGGCGCTGACCGGCCGCGTACTCTGTGGGCATGATCACGCGGGATTAGGGGATCTGCTGCCGACGACATGTGTCGTCGGAACCTTCGGCGTCCCCTTTTCTTCGTGCACCCCAGGGTGGCTGCACCATCCCGAAAGCTGATCAATGTCCGGCACCGTTCTTGCCGGGAGCTACTCCGACCTGTTTCGACTGCCCGGTGTGGCGCGCACTTTCGTGCCCGCCCTCGTCGGTCGACTTGCCTACGGCGTGTTCCCGCTCTCGCTCCTCTTCACCGTCCAGCACGCCACGGGCTCGTTCTCCACGGCGGCGACCGCACTGGCCCTCAACGGTCTCGCCTCCCTCTCGATGCCCCTCAAGTCACGAGTGATCGACCGGTACGGGCAGCGGCTCGTCATCCCGCTGATCACAGCGGTGATGGTGGCCGTGCTCGTCATCGCCGCGGTCATGGCGCGCGCCGAGATCACGAGTTCGCTCCCGTGGCTGGCAGTCGGTCTTGCCGTCGGTTTGGCGAGTCCGCCGCTCGGACCGAGCATGCGAGCACAATGGCGCGTACTTGTCCCCGAGGACGCGATCCCTCGCGCGTACTCCCTCGACGCCGTCAGCGAGGAGACCCTCTACCTCGTTGGCCCGATGATCGCGGCTGGGCTCTTGGCCTTCGCCCCGGCGTACGTAGGACCTCTCGTGTGCGGTGCGCTTCTCATCGTCGGAGCCGCGGGTCTGGCCGCCTCCCCTGCTGCCACCAACACTTCGTGTCTGGGACAGCGTCGGATGGCCGGCGGCCCCCTCCGACATCCCACGTTTCTGAGATTGCTCCTCGTGATGGCTGCTGTTGGCGCGGTGACCGCCACGGTCTACACCGTGACGGCCGCGCGAGCGCTCGCCCTCGGCCACCCGTCCTATGCCGGCCTGGCGGACGCCGGCATCGCCGTCGGCTCGGTAGCCGGCGGTCTCCTCTGGGGCCGCCTCCAACCCGCCTGGCCCGTGGGACTGACCCTCTCCCGACTCCTGACAATCATCGGTGCAGCCGCTCTGGTTGCGAGCGCGGTTGACCCGTTCTGGATGTTCGCGGCTGCACTTGCGGTCGGCGGCATGGCGATCTCACCGATCTACGTTGTCGCCTACCGAGCAAGCGACAGCCATGTCGAACCAGCCGAGATCACCGAGGCCTCCACCTGGGTCAACACCGTCAACAACCTCGGAATGTCGCTGGGCGGCGCAGCTTCCGGATTCCTTGTCAGCGGCTTTGGCGCCCGCGCTCCTGGTTGGGCAGGAGCCGCGGTGGCGCTAGCGCTCGCCTGCGCAATCGCACTTGCACGCCGTCGAGCGCAGGCGCCATCCGGCAGGATGGGTGAGGTGCGCGCCGAGTAAGCCGGTTTGGAGGCGTCAGGTTCAGATGAGACAGGTCACCTGGGCACGCTACGCGGGTCCACGGCCCTCCGCGACAGACGCCAGGCGATCGATCGAAGCCTGGAGCCTGTCGGATGTTGTCGCCCTCGCTCGCGGAATCCGCCGATCGTCTGTCAGTTGCGTCCAGTCGTAGGTGTGGGTGACCCGGGTGTTCACGGCGTCAATGGGCTCGAGTTCCCATCGCCACAGATGTCCAGGCGGCAATTGACCGGGTTCTGCCGGCTTCCAGGCGATGCATCGCCCCTCGGTGAACTCGGTGACGTGGTTCTCCCGGACATTGCCCTTGGTCGTGGTCATCGTGAACACGTCGCCCACGGAACGTACGCGCTCCCCCGGCCGCGCCTCCGACAGATTGTCATTGCCGTCCCAACGGGGCTGTTGGGTCGGCTCGGCTATGAGCTCGAAGATCTCCGATGCTGCAGCCGCGATGTCGCGGCTGGCACTGACGACACGTGGGTCTGCTTCCTCACTGGTGCTCATGAGGTCATGTAATCATCCATGCGCCGAGCGGACGTCAGGACTGTGGAATCACTCCAGGTGATGCTGGCCGAGCCACGTCGACGCCCGACGAGCCGACGCCTGGGCCAGCCAGGCGTCCTGAACCAGTTCCGCGAGCTCATCCCGGGTGAGCTCACCGATGCGGCTGCCCCGCAGCAACACAGACGGATGACCGTCGAAGTGGGCGGTGGTGAAGAACGGTGACGATTGGTCTAGCACCAGCGCTTGCTTGTCCGTCTCGGTTGCGACCCAGAATACGATCACGTCGCTGTAGCGCTCCCCCGTCGCCGGGTCCACTGCGTCGGGTCGCGGGTTTCGGAAGAAGACGAACGACTTCCTGCCGACTTGGTAGACCGGGTTGCCACCCGAGCCATGCTCCACGGTCACATGCGGCATGCCCAGAGCAAGGTCGTGCACATCCTCGAGCCGGGCCGATCGACTCACGTTCGCTGACACACCTCAAGAGTAGGCTTTTCGTGCGTCGCGTCACCACGGCGATACGTCGCCAAGGACAGGGCGCCGAGGAACGTTAGGATCGGCTTCGCCTGGAACAGCACCTACGTCGTAGCGCGACGTCGTCTGAGGAGGCGCAGCTCCCCCGTCTAGGAGGTCGACGAGGTGGATCCGTCGGGTCCCTCGGCTCGGACTCGCTCGACGTTGACCAGCGACTCCTGTAGGTCGGTGAGCCAGTCGCCCGTGTGCTGCTGGACGAGCTTGACGCACCAGCCGAGTGCGTCGCTCCGGCTGCGGGCGACGCCACCGGAGACGAGCAGGTCGAGGACCGCGCGCTCGGGCTGGCGCAGTCGCGTCATCACCGGGGCGGAGACGGTGGTGAACATGTGCCGCTCTCCCCCGATCTCGACGCCCCAGGAAACCTTCCGGTCGAACTGACGTTCCGCTTGCCGCGCGACGGCCATCCGGTCCTCACGCGTGCGCTCTCGGAACTCGCTGGCCCTCCCCTTGTTCGCGGCTGCCCGCTCCTCCTCCGGGGCATCCTCGGCGATCTTCGGCTCCTTGATCCGCCCGACAACAGTGATCTCCTCGCGGTCGATCACGACGTCGGCGATCTCGTCATACACGCCATCGGGCAGCCGTCCGGCGAACCACCCGCGCAACTCTGATGTAAGCATGTAATCATGCTTA
Organism: Nocardioides sp.; assembly: GCF_050699375.1. Classification (GTDB taxonomy): domain Bacteria; phylum Actinomycetota; class Actinomycetes; order Propionibacteriales; family Nocardioidaceae; genus Nocardioides. Next base: position 3,161 of record NZ_JBOHDN010000122.1, read on the forward strand.
CACCGCAAGGTCAGAGAACTCAAGAGGTCACCCAGATCGCGCCCGAAGCCCGTGGCACCATGTGCCCGTGACCGACGACACACCCGCAACAGGCCTGCCAGAGCTGCGCGCGCGACGCTTCCTGACCACCGACGCAGCCCGTCCTGACAAAGTCGCTCGCTGGCACGCCAAGGGGCGGCGTACGGCTCGGGAGAACATCGCCGACCTGGTCGATCCGGGCTCGTTCGTCGAGTACGGGCGGTATATCACCGCAGCCCAGGAACACCGCCGTGACCTGGCCGAACTCGTCGTCGAGACGCCTGCGGACGGGATCGTCGGCGGCACCGCCACCATCGGCGGGAAGGCGTGCGCGGTGTTGTCCTACGACTACCTGGTGATGGCCGGTACGCAGGGCATGCGCGGGCATCGTAAGTCGGACCGACTGATCGAGATCGTCCGAAGGATGGGCCTGCCGACGGTCTTCTTCACCGAGGGTGGTGGCGGGCGTCCTGGAGATACGGACATCCCGTTGGTCTCCGCGCTCGACGTCGGCTCGTTCGCGCTGTGGGGTGAGCTCGAGGGCGTCGTACCCAGGATCGCTGTCGTCTCGGGGCGGTGCTTCGCCGGCAACGCGGTCCTGGCCGGCTGCGCCGACCTCCGCATCGCGACCCCTGACGCCAACCTCGGCATGGCCGGGCCGGCGATGATCGCCGGTGGCGGCCTGGGCAGCTTCGCAGCCGAGGAGATCGGCCCGGCCAGCGAGCAGGTCGCCAACGGCGTCATCGACCTGCTCGTCGAAGACGAAGCGGCGGCTGTCGAGGCCGCTCGCAGCATCCTCTCCTACTTGGAGCCGACCCAAGAGCACGGCGAGGCCGAGGACCAGACCGCGCTGCGGACGCTCTTGCCCCACAACGACCGCGAGGCGTTCGACGTACGTCCGGTCGTCGAGGCCCTGGCCGACATCGACTCGGTCACGTGGCTCCGTGACGGGTTCGCATCAGAGCTGGTCACCGCCCTGGCCCGGATCGACGGGATCGCGGTCGGCGTCATCGCCAACCAGTCGACGCATCTGGCCGGAGCGATCACCAGCGAAGCATCGGTCAAGGCCGCCGACTTCCTCGGGCTCTGCGAGCGCTGGGCGCTCCCGGTGGTATCGCTGGTCGACACCCCGGGTTTCATGGTCGGCCCCGAGGCCGAGCGCACCGGCCTGGTCCGCCACGCCTCCCGCATGGTCGTCGCCGGCGCCCAGCTCTCGACGCCCCTGGTCGGGGTGATCCTGCGCCGGGGTTACGGGCTCGGCGCGCAGGCGATGCTCGGCGGAAGCACCCATCGCCCGCTGCTCACCGTCGCTTGGCCCGACGCGCACCTCGGCCCGATGGGCCTGGAGGGTGCCGTACGCCTGTCCATGGCCGCCGAGCTCGCGGCGATGCCCGAGGCAGAGCGTGAGGAGCGAGTCGCCACGCTCACCGAGGAGTACCGCAAGCAGGCCAGCGCGCTCAACGCCGCCCGGATGTTCGAGATCGACGACGTCATCGACCCCGCCGAGACCCGAACCATCCTCGCCGCGACCCTCCGGCGAGCCGTCGCTGCGGCCCCTCCCCAGAGCCGCCCCTAGATCTCCTTCAGCCGCGGCACCAGGTCCACGACCGACGTGGCCCACGGCACCGGGTCGACGTACGGCGTGGGCATCAGCCCGACGAGAGTGATCCCGAGGGCGGCGTACTCCTCCATCGACTTCAGGAACGCATCCGGGTCCTCGGCCGACGGACCCTGGAAGAGGATCGTCTTCTCGATCGCGTCGTAGTCGGTGCCGAGGTCGTCACAGTGGCCGCGCAGCACCTCGAGCTTGTGCTCGACCGTCGCGAGGCCCTCGGGACCTGGAGCACCGAAGAGGTTGCAGCCCTGGCCGTGCTTGGCGACCAGGCGCAGGGTCTTCTTCTCCCCTCCCCCGCCGATCAGCACCGGAACGGATCCGTTGACGGGCTGCGGGAGCGAGATCGTCTCGGCGAGCTGGAAGTGCTTGCCCTCGTACGCACCGTCGTTCTCGGACCACATCTGGCGGCAGATCTCGAGGGTCTCCTCCAGACGCTCGAACCGCCCGGCGGTCGACGGGTAGGGCACGCCGAGCCCCTGGTGCTCGCGCTCGTACCACGCCGCGCCGATCCCCAGGAGCGCGCGGCCACCGGAGAGCCGATCGAGGGTGGTGACGATCTTGGCGAGCAGGCCGGGGTGGCGGTAGGTCACCCCGGTGACGAGCAGGCTGAGACGTACGTTGTCGGTGATCCCAGCCAGGTAGCCGAGCGTGGTGTAGCCCTCGAGCATCGGCTCGAACGGCCCGCCGGCCTGCTCCATCTGGAACCAGTGGTCCATGACGGTGAGCAGGTCCACGCCGCCCTCGTCGGCGATGCGCGCGGTCTCGGTCAGCTTGTCGGCAAGGGTGGTCTCCCACTCGGGGTGGGTGAAGGTGAAGTAGTGGAGTCCAAGGTCCATACCTCAGACGCTAGGCCTTCGAGTGCGCTCGAAGACAAG
>NZ_JBOHDN010000123.1:0-5583 GCF_050699375.1 Nocardioides sp.
GCCGAGTCGGCGCAACTGCCCCAGCGGAGCGCGTGGCGCGCCCCGCGGCGTACGAAGTTCTTCGAGACCAAAGTGACAGGATTGATCACGTGACAGCACAGAAGCTGGACGGCACCGCGACGCTGAAGACCATCAAGGCCGAGCTGGCCGAGCGGGTCGAGAAGCTGAAGGCACAGGGCGTGACGCCCGGCCTCGGCACCGTCCTGGTGGGCGACGACCCGGGCAGCCGGTGGTATGTCAACGCCAAGCACAAGGACTGCGCGGAGATCGGCATCGAGTCGATCCGCGTCGACCTGCCCGCCACCGCCACCCAGGCCGAGGTCGAGGCCGAGATCGACCGCCTCAACGCCGACCCTGCCTGCACCGGCTTCCTGGTGCAGCAGCCGACCGGCCTGGACGAGTTCGCGCTGCTCTCCCGCGTCGCCCCGGAGAAGGATGTCGACGGGCTGCACCCGTACAACCTCGGCAAGCTCGTCCTCGGCGAGGACGGTCCGCTGCCGTGCACCCCGGTGGGCTGCATCGAGCTGCTGCGTCGACACGGGGTCGAGATCAAGAGCGCCGAGGTCGTCGTGGTCGGCCGCGGGCTCACCGTCGGCCGCCCGCTGGGTCTGTTGCTGACCCGCCGCAGCGAGAACGCGACCGTGACGCTGTGCCACACCGGCACCCGCGACCTGGCCGCGCACACCCGCAACGCCGACATCGTGGTGGCCGCCGCGGGCGTGCCGGGCATCATCACCAAGGACATGGTCAAGCCCGGAGCGGCCCTGTTGGACGTCGGCGTCTCCCGGGTCGACGGTAAGATCGCGGGAGACCTGGCCGAGGACGTATGGGACGTGGCTGGCTGGGTGTCGCCGAACCCGGGTGGGGTGGGTCCGATGACACGTGCCATGTTGCTCTCCAATATCGTCCTCAGCGCCGAGAAGGCTCTGGAAAGGCTCTGACACCGTGTCCGTCCACCCCCCGCTCCCGGAACGCGCCCGCTGGCGAAGCGCCGCGCCGGAGGCTCCCGCGCCGGTGGAGGAACCCGAGCAGGACAAGACGGACCCCCCGGACGTACGCAGCTTCCCCTCGACCATCGGCGGCTACGTCTACCTGGTGGCGCTGACCGCGGCGATCGTCGGTCTGGGGCTGGTCGGCTTCGGGACCTGGCGGGTCGGGATCATCGTCCTCGCCGGAGGCGTGGGCGCCGCGTCGCTGGGCCGTGCGGTGCTGCGCACCAAGGACGCCGGGATGCTCGCCGTACGCAACCGCTGGTTCGACGTCGCGCTGCTGGCCCTGACCGCTGCGGCCCTGTGGGCCCTGGCGGTCACCGTTCCGGGCGACTGAAGAAGGAAGGCCGCCCCGAGGGGCGGCCTTCCTGGGTTTCGAGAGTGTGACTACTGCTCGATCGGGACCCACTCCTGCTTGGCGTAGTCCCAGCGCCAGCCGTCCTGCTCGTAGACCGGCAGGTCACCCTCGCCGCCGGTCTGAGTCGGCTGCTGCCAGGCCTGCTGGCCGCCGCCGGAGACGATGGTGCGGTCGCTCGTCTCGGGCGCGGCCGGAGCCGCCGGGGCGGCCGGAGCAGGATCAGCGGCCGGAGCCGCGGGAGCCGCCGGAGCAGCGGCCGGAGCCACGGGAGCCGCCGGCGCGGAAGCCTGGGAGTCCCAGGCCTGGAAGTCCCGGGACGAGGCCTCGCTGCCACCGCCGACGGCGAAGCCGGCGCGTGCGAGCTCGCCGCCGTGCTTGCCGAAGATCAGCGGGTAGAGAACGCCGGCGACCGCGCCGCCGAGGGCCGGGACGATCAGGAAGATCGGCACCTGCACCAGGTAGTCGCCGCCGGAGAAGAGCGCCGGGGCGAAGGAGCGGGCCGGGTTGACCGAGGTGCCCGTCAGCGGGATGCCTACGAAGTGGATCGCAGCCAGGGCCAGACCGATGGCCAGCGGCGCCGCCGGGGCATTCGGAGCGGCGCGGTTGTCGGTGACCGCCAAGATGATGAAGACGAAGATGAACGTCAGCACGAGCTCGACGAGGATCGCGCCCACGATGTTGGTGCCACCGAGGTCGCCGAAGCCGTTCGCGCCCAGGCCGCCGTCGCTCCAGCTGTTGTAGCCGGAGGCGAGCCCGATGAGGAACAGAAGGATCGCACCGAGGATCGCGCCGACGAACTGAGAGCCGACGTAGATGCCAGCGTCCTTCCACGACAGCCGGCCAGAGACCGCCGCGCCCACGCTGACCGCGGGGTTGAAATGACCGCCCGAGATGCGGCCGAAGGCGTAGGCGCCGATCAGGACCGCGATACCGAAGGCCAGGCCGATGGTGCCGACGTCGAGGAACGACAGCGAGTCGACGCTGCCCGCGCCGCCCCCGGCGTGGGTGGCTCGGCTGACGACCGCGACGACGGACCCGCAGCCGATGAACACGAGGATGAAGGTGCCGATGACTTCGGCCGCGACCTTCTGGATGATGGTCGGCTCAGCCGCCGACAGTGATTCCTCAGTCATGTCCCCTTTAACCCTTCAATGTCTGTTGACGTCGGTCAGACCCATCGACACCCGAGAAGCACTCAGGTATCAGCAGTCACCTGAACAACATGGAGGTGTTGAGACACAGTAACTCTTTTGCGACGGCGCATCGTGGTGCTTAGGTGGGGCGGGGCGGTGTCACATCACCCTTTCTGATATCTTGATGTCAAGACACTTTCTGTCGTCCGGGACCCCGGCCTCAGTCACCAGCAACGCAGATCGCAACTTGTCAGGAGTAGCCACAGCAATGGCCGCACGAATCATCTACACCCACACCGACGAGGCGCCGCTGCTCGCGACGTACTCCTTCCTTCCGATCGTCTCGGCCTACGCGGCCAAGGCGGGGGTCGAGGTCGAGACGCGTGACATCTCCGTGGCCTCGCGCATCCTGGCCCAGTTCGGCCTGGCCGACGACGCGCTCGGCGAGCTCGGTGACCTGGCGAAGACGCCGGAAGCCAACATCGTCAAGCTGCCCAACATCTCCGCATCCATCCCGCAGCTGAAGGCCGCGATCAAGGAGCTGCAGACCCAGGGCCACCAGATCCCCGACTACCCGGAGTCGCCGAGCACCCCCGAGGAGGAGGAGGCCCGGGCCAAGTACGACAAGGTCAAGGGCTCCGCGGTCAACCCGGTCCTGCGCGAGGGCAACTCCGACCGGCGCGCGCCGGGCTCGGTCAAGGCGTACGCCAAGGCTCACCCGCACACCAACAAGCCGTTCCCCGACGGCTCCAAGACCGACGTCGCGACCATGGGTTCCCACGACTTCAAGTCGAACGAGAAGTCGGTGACCATCCCGGCCGACGACACCCTCTCCATCGTGCTCGAGAAGTCCGACGGCGAGACGGTGACGCTGCTCGCCGAGCTGCCGGTGCTCGAGGGTGAGATCGTCGACTCGACGTACATGTCGGTCGCCAACCTGCACTCCTTCCTCGAGAACGCGCTCGCCAAGGCCAAGGCCGACGACGTGCTCTTCTCGGTGCACCTCAAGGCCACGATGATGAAGGTCTCCGACCCGATCATCTTCGGCCAGGTCGTGAAGGTCTACTTCAAGGACGTCTTCGCCAAGTACGGCGCCGACCTCGACGCTGCCGGTCTCTCGGCCAACGACGGCCTCGGCGCGATCCTCTCGGGCCTGTCCGAGCTGTCGAACGGCGCCGAGATCGAGGCCGCCTTCAAGGCCGCCATCGAGACGGGACCGCGCCTGTCCTACACCAACTCGGACAAGGGCATCACCAACCTGCACGTGCCCTCCGACGTCATCATCGACGCCTCGATCCCGGCCCTGGTCCGCAACGGCGGCAAGCTCTGGGGCGCCGACGGCGGCGAGGACGACACCCTCGCGGTGATCCCGGACTCCTCCTACGCAGGCGTCTACCAGACCGTCATCGACGACGTGAAGAAGAACGGCCCGCTCGACCCGGCGACGATCGGCACCGTGCCCAACGTCGGCCTGATGGCGCAGAAGGCCGAGGAGTACGGCTCGCACGACAAGACCTTCCAGGTCGAGGCAGCCGGCACCATCCGCGTACTGAACAAGGCCGGCGACGTGCTGCTCGAGCACGACGTCGAAGCCGGGGACATCTGGCGTGCCTGCCAGACCAAGGACATCCCGATCCGCGACTGGGTCAAGCTCGCTGTCAGCCGCGCCCGTGACTCCAAGACCCCGGCGATCTTCTGGCTCGACGAGTCCCGTGCTCACGACGCATCGCTGATCGCCAAGGTCACCAAGTACCTCGCGGACACCTCGATCGTGGGCGACACCGATGGCGCTGACATCAAGGTCCTCGCGCCCGAGCTGGCCACCGCCTACTCGCTCGAGCGTCTGCGCGACGGCGAGGACACGATCTCGGTCACCGGCAACGTGCTGCGTGACTACAACACCGACCTGTTCCCGATCCTCGAGGTCGGCACGTCGGCGAAGATGCTCTCCATCGTCCCGCTGATCGCCGGCGGCGGTCTGTTCGAGACCGGTGCGGGCGGTTCGGCGCCGAAGCACGTGCAGCAGCTGGTCGAGGAGAACTATCTGCGCTGGGACTCGCTGGGCGAGTTCTTCGCGCTGGTGCCCGCCTTCGAGAAGTACGCCGAGCAGGCCGGTACGCCGGGCGCGACGGTGCTCGCGGGTGCCCTCGACCGGGCGACCGCCACGTTCCTCGAGAACGACCGCTCCCCGGGCCGCAAGCTCGGCACGACCGACAACCGCGGCTCGCACTTCTACGTCGCGCTCTACTGGGCCCAGGAGCTCGCCTCGCAGACCGAGGACACCGAGCTCGCCGCGGCCTTCAAGGGCCTCGCCGACACCCTCGCCGCCAACGAGGACAAGATCGTCGAGGAGCTCCTCGCGGTCCAGGGCAAGCCCGCCGACATCGGCGGCTACTACCTGCCCGACGGTGACAAGGTCTCCGCCGTCATGCGTCCCTCCGCGACGCTCAACGGGGCCATCGACTCTCTCTGACCCGCCCTTCGGTGGTCGAGCTTGTCGAGACCCGGCCCGGCACGGATTCCGTGCCGGGCCGGGTGCGTTTGGCGCGGCGTCAGGGCAGCAGCAAGCCGGCGCCGATTCCAACCAACAGTCCGGCTGCCACCCCGCACAGCGCGAACAGTGATGTGCTGCCCCATCCGATCGGCGGCTTCTTGAAGCCGGGCAGCGCCATCGCAGACTCGTACTGAGTCTTCATCGCCTCCGGTGCGGCAGTTGAATCCAGGACTGCAACATCAGGGTGGGCAGGATCCAGGCGCACGCCGACGTAGGACCGTGCGCGGTTGCCGAGCGCGCTCGTCGGTGCGAGTGCGATCGCCAGCCGCGCCCCCTCGGGGGCGATCACTCGCAGCATCATCACGATGGCGGGTGGGGACGTGGGGGCATATCCCGCGACGTACGCGTTCCGCTTGCGAGAGATGCGACGGCGCACGACCTGAGCAGGGGCCGGAGCGACATGGGCGGACCGATCGGCGGCGATCGCCGGGCTCGCGGACGCGACCTCCCGCATGAGCGCCTTGTCCGTACGGCGAGCTACGACGATGAGCAAGATCGAGACCGCGACGACCAGCACGAAGTAGACGACGAGCGCGACCAGGAGGCTAC
>NZ_JBOHDN010000124.1:0-3391 GCF_050699375.1 Nocardioides sp.
CGGGTAATGTTTCCTCTCGCCTGCTGGTAGGGGCTTCCACCCTCCAGTTGGCGCCTGCGCTTAAAGCTCAGACGGTTAGAGCACCACACTGATAATGTGGGGGTCGGAGGTTCAAGTCCTCCTAAGCGCACAGCACGCCTCGAACTTCGGTTCGGGGCGTTTCTGCATGTCAGGCTCGGTTTTCCGATACTCCCTCAGTGTCGCTGCCGACACCCAGAGCGGTCTCAGTCCTTGCGTTGAGAGGCTCGGAGGCCCCGAGAGGCCCCCAGCTTCTTAGCAACGGGTCAAGGTGCCGGATGTGGAGCTACCCAGCCAGATCAGCCCGACCGGGCTGGGTGTGATCGGTACGGCGACGCCGCGCGGTGGGTCAGCAGCTACGGCTGAGGGCCGCCATGAAGACCTGGTCGTGGAATCGACCACCATAGAACAGCTTGGACCTGAAGAGTCCCTCTCGTTCGAACCCGGCTCGCCGGTAGGCTGCGATGGCGCGGTCGTTGTCGGCGTTGACCATCAGCTCGATCCGGTGCAGCCCGAGCTCGTTGAAACCGTAGTTGACCATGATCTGCGTTGCCTCGCTTCCGAGCCTCTGCGATTGATGCTCGGGGCCGATCATGATCCCGAACGTCGCACACCGATTTCGGCCCTCGGCACCCCAGAGAGCCACATGACCAATGAGGTCACCGTCCACCGTCTCCACGCAGAACCCGGCACCACTGGCCGCCCCGTTGTCACTCCACTGGCGGTACATCTCTTCGAGCGGTTTGTCGGGCCGCGGCTGGATGCGATCGTTGAAGACAGCCACGTCCGGACTTCGCCACCAGTCCACCAGCATCGGCAGATCCGCGTCACGAAGCTCGCGCAGGCGGACTCGATCGCCCGCGAGGGCCTGACGGGCCGCGGCCAGGACTGTCTCCATCGGGTGAGGGGCTTCAGACACGGTGAGGATCGTAATCGAACCGCCCTGAGTGCCGAGCAATCTTCAGGGCAGCCGAACACAAACAGCTTCAATACGCAGGCCGTCTACTGGTGCCAGCTACTGGGCAGAAGACTCACGGGTGGCGTTGTCGGTGAGGATGAGCGTCAACGGCCTGGAGCCGGTCGCTGAGGGCGGCACCACCGCCCTCTGACAGATCCAGCCTCAGAGCAGGTTGGAAGCGTCGTGGTCGTGGGTCGGGACGACCCGCATCAGGTGGCGAGCCAGGTGCAACCGATGGAGGCTGGCGAAGGCGGCGTCTCGGTCTTCGTCGACGAGGTCTCCGGGAAATGCCGGCTTCTGCCTGATCAGGTCGACCTGGTCGTAGTGCCAGGCGGCGTCGCCGGCGATGAGGACCCATCCGGCGGTGGTTCGGGCGAGGACGCCGACGCTGCCCGGTGTGTGGCCGGCCAGCTCGACGAGCACGACGGAGCCGTCACCGAACAGGTCGTGCGAGGACGTGAACGTCGCGACCGGCGGGCCGTCGAGGTCGTACGTCTCGGTGGGCCGTCCATCGGTCAGCGCCGGGCGCACCCCGCCGACGGGAGGACGCCCGGGGCCGAGGATCCAGTCACGCTCGGTGGTCCGCAGGTGCACCGGCAGATCGGGCAGGTCGAGGAGGCCGCAGACATGGTCCCAGTGGGCATGGGTCGGTAGGGCGAAGTCCGGCCGGACGTCAGCGGCCTGAAGCGAGTCGACGGTGGCAATGGTGTCCGCCGGCGGCGTGACCAGACGGCGAAGCATCCCCGGGAGCTCGCTCAGGGCCCGATGGGGCGCGTCACGGCAGTAGGCCGGGTCGACGACGAACGTGGCCTCGGGATGCTGGACGACGAAGCTGGTCATCGCGTTCCGCACGCGCCGATGGAGGCCCGCGCCCTCGATGATGCCGCCGGCAGGGAGCGTACGTGGCACCTGCGGCAGGGCGCGGACCGTCACCGTTCGATCTCCGCGGGGCAGTCCCGCGTCGGTGATCGAGGCGAGGAGACGCTCATCAGGCTGTCGCGGCCGGAAGAGCCCGCGGCCGAAACCGCTCAGGGCGCCGATCAACGCGCCCGGTGTCGGTTGTTCGGGAGAGGCACTGGGATCGCTGGTCACACAGGGAACGTACCGACGATGGCTCGGTACGCCATCCGACCACGGTAGGAATCGCATGCGAACATCTCGTTATGACCAAGATCGACCTCCCGTTCGACCTCGACTCCTTCCCGCGGCGTACGCGCCGTTGGGTGAGCAGCGGGGTGAACCGCACCTCTCGCTGGACGCGGAAGCTCGGTGGACGCGTGGGGCCGATCATCCCCAAGACCCTGGCCACCGGGGGCGAGGACGACTGGACGCCGCAGGGGCTGGGCTATGACCCCGAGACCCACCTGCTGGCGCAGAGCTACTACTCCCACGACCATGGGTCGGCGCTGGTCCTGGTCGACCCGAAGACGGGTCAGTCCGCGGGAGAGGTGGTCCTCATCGGCTATCAGGGCAAGGCCGGGCCCGGCCACGCCGGCGGAGTCGCGATCGACGGCGACGACGTCTGGGTCTGCAAGGGCGCCCGGGGCGCCGGGAGGCTCTATCGCTACTCACTGTCCGCCATCCGCGCGGCCGAGAAGGGCGCGGAGGTCGAACCGATCGAGAAGCCGGCCAAGGTGGCCGCCGGCTCCTACTGCCGGCTGCGCGGCAACCGCCTCTACCTCGGCGGCTTCGGCGACCAGACCCTCTTCGCCTATGAGAAGGGGGAGAACGGTGAGTGGAACTTCTCCGAGCCAGTCATCTCGACCACGACCCCACCGAAGGTCCAAGGCGTCGTCGTCCGCCGTGACGAGTACGTCTTCTCCTCCTCGTTCGGCCGCCACCGGCCGAGCACCCTCTTCATCTGCGAGCGCAAGCCCGACGGTGGCGTCGGCGCGGTGCGGCGCAGGTTCAAGTTTCCCAACATGGCCGAGGCCATCGTCGAGGTCTCGGGCGAGCTCATCGCGACCTACGAGTCCGGCGCCTCCCCCTACAGCCGGCCCGCGGCGTACGGCTTCGGGCTCCTGACCGGCCGGATGTGGGCGAGCACCCACATGACCTGCACGCCCATCGCCTCCCTGGGCTTGGCCCCGGACCCCGAGGCTGGTTGATTTCGTACGCCTCACAGCGGGCCGGTACGCTTGCCTGGTCCGACGGGCAGCGATGCTCACCACGACTCAGCAGGAGAAGACATGAAGAAGATCGTCCTCGTGCTGTTGGCCGCGGCCGGCATCATTCTCGCCAAGAAGAAGCTCGACCAGTCCAGCACCGAGAAGGGCTACTGGGCCGAGGAGACAGACACGGTGAGCTGACCCGACGGACGGGCGCGTACAACCGAATATGGGGGCTTAACTCAGTTGGTAGAGTGCGACCTTTGCAAGGTCGAAGTCAGGGGTTCGAGTCCCCTAGCCTCCACGT